>JAHRVC010000037.1 GCA_019090885.1 Marinosulfonomonas sp. | reverse complement strand
GGGAAATGCGCAAGCCACATGGGCCATGCATTCCAAATTGGAATACAGGTAGGCGCAAAATCCGCTGATTGCGGGCCAGTTCCTGCGGTATCTTTCAGTGACAGCAAAGGATTTTCACTAAGATGAAGACCCCGAATTCCAAGGCGGGCTGGCTTTCTGGTGAGGGCGGCAAAGATATACTGACAGCGGTCGGTCTGTTGGTGTTCGCCCTATGTGGATTTTTGTTTCTCAACCCCGAAAGCCGCAGCGCATTTGCTGGTTCGGACGGGATGACGTGGCGGACCATGCCGCTTATCTACGCATCACTTTTGGCCGGGCTGGGTGCGATTTACCTTTGGCAGTCAATCCGAAAATTCCAGGCAGAAAGGCAGCAGGAACAAGAGCCTGTGCCCGAGCAAACCCGCGCTGAAGACCGGACTATCTTTTTTCGCCGCACAACGACGATCGGCATGCTTTTGGTCTATGTCGCGCTGATGGGCGAATTTGGTTTTGCAATGACAACACCGATATTCATGTTCCTGTTATTCCGCCTTTTCAAACGCGGCTCATGGCAGGGCGACGCTTTGATTTCATTTATCGGCGCATCACTTCTGTGGATTTTATTCGTGCGTATTCTGCATCTCAATCTGGAGGGCGACACCTGGGATCCGGTGACGTCTTTCTTGCTTGGATCATTTAGAGCGCTGGGGGTTTGACATGATAGAGGGGATGTTTGGCGGTTTTCAGGATATGCTGGGGTTATCCAACCTCGCGCTGATATTTATTGGAACCGCGCTTGGGTTGCTGGTGGGGGCATTGCCGGGGCTGTCGTCGCCGATGGCAATCATCGTGCTGTTACCGATCACCTTTGCGATGGAAACGCTGCCAGCTTTTGCGCTGATGATCGGCATCTATGTAGGCACAAAGCTGGGCGGCTCATTCTCGGCCATTCTGTTGCGAACGCCGGGCACGCCGGCTTCGGCCTGCACGGCCGTTGATGGGTATCCGATGGCGCAGCGTGGCGAGGCGGGGTTGGCATTGGGCTATGCCACGATGTCTTCGACGGTTGGTGGTGTGCTGGGTTGGGCGGCCGCAGTGGTGGCGATCCCGACGCTGGCCACGATCGCGCTGCACAGCGCGCCGCCGGATGTGGCGCTTATAGGTATCGCCGGTCTGGTGATGGTGTCGTCATTCGCGCGAGGCTCGATGATCAAGGGGTTTTCCGGCGTGCTGATTGGCCTGCTGGTCGCGTCTGTCGGGATCGACGGGCAGGACGCGGTGATGCGCTATACGTTCCATATGCCGGTTCTGGAAAGCGGCATTCCGTTTGCCGCTGTTTTGGTTGGGATATTCGGATTTGCCGTGGTGTTTGCCGATGTTGGCCTGACGGTGAAGGGCTCGAGCCTCGTGACCAAAGACGTCAAGCTGGAACTGCCGTCATTCAAAGATCTCATGCGCCGCTGGCGGGCTTGGGTCATCGGCAGCGCCTATGGTGTTGGCATTGGGGCAATTCCCGGTGTTGGCGCTGATGGCTCGACCTGGATGGCCTATGCCACGGTCAAAAACCAATCAAAAAATCCGCCACCAGAGGCCTTCGGCACAGGTGTGCCCGAGGGTGTGATCGCCCCCGAAAGTTCCAACAACGCCACAACCGGCGGCGCGCTGGTGCCAATGCTGACGCTTGGCATTCCCGGCGATGGATCAACGGCGATAATGTTGGGCGCGATGATCATGCACGGCCTGACGCCGGGCGTTAGTCTGATGCGCGATGACCCAGAGATCGTCTATGGCCTGCTGGCAGCCCTGCTGATCGCCACGATCTTATGTTCGTCATCGCCTGGAGCGCTATTCGCAGCTTTGTCTATGTGCTGCAGCGCGAACGCTCGGCGCTGTTTCCATTCATTCTTGTGTTCGCCACCATCGGCGCGTTTTCCAGCGCCAATGCGTTGTTTCCGGTCTATGTCGCAATCATCTTTGGCATTGTGGGCTTTTGGTTGGAAAAGCGGGGATTTCCGGTTGTTACGATTGTGCTTGGCGCAATTCTGGGACCGATCATTGAATACAATGTCCGGCTGGGTCTGGCCCTTTCCAGCGGCGATTGGACGACATTTTTGGCGACTTGGCCGCGGATTATCCTTGTTGGTGCGATTGCGTTTCTGATCCTCAACGAAGTCCGTTCTGCCATCCGACACAAGGGCCCGTCATTACATTTACCAAGTGGATAACCTGACAGAGTCCCCGGGGACTGCAGGCTACAAAATCAATACCCGGAACCAAATGGAGAGGAAGATATGAAACCTAGAATTCTTTTTGCAGCCGCGTTGGCCGCAGTAACCGGCTTTGGCCCAGTGGCGGCAACTGCTGCCACGGATTTCCCAAATGAAACCATTCGCCTGATCGTGCCCTTCAAACCCGGCGGCGGTACCGACACAATATCGCGCGCACTTGCCGCGGCCATGGAGCAGGTTGCTGGTGTTGCGGTGATCGTGGAAAACGTCCCCGGCTCAAACGGCATCAACGGCATGCTGGCGCTTTCCAGCGCTGATCCAGACGGTTATACGATCGCCATCATTGGTTCTTCGGACGTGTCAGGTGCGGTTAAGCTGCGCGAACAGGCGCCCTTCGCCATTGACGATTTCACCTGTGCTGGCGCGGTGTTCAACACGCCTGCCTGGGTTTTGTCGCACAAGGATAACGGCCTAAGCGACCTTGGTGATTTCATCGAAGCGGCCCGTGCCAAACCCGGTGAAATGACAATTGGTATCACTGGCAAACTGGGGGCGACTGATTTCGTGGCCAACATTATTGCGAAATCCAATGATATCTCGGTCAATGTCGTGAACTTTGGCGGTGGTGGCCCCTTGAAAAAGGCCATTCTGGCAAATCAGGTTAACGCTGGTGTGATTATTTCACCTGTGCTTTTGGCGGATGTCAAAGCCGGAGAGCTGAACGTGCTGGCCGCTGCGGGTGATCTGAGTGGGATTAACTATGATCCGATTAAGGGCACGTCGCATATTGGTGATTATAACGCAGACGCACAAATCGACGTTGCGATTGTGCGTGGTATCTTCATGCCTGCCGGTGTGTCCGATGAAGTGCGCGCCAAGATGGAATCCATCCTGCATGATACGGTGACTGGCGATACGTTCACCGATTTTGCGATGAATTTCGGCTTTGCGCCGTATGCCCAATCTGGTGCCGATTATTGCGCGCGCCTGCCAGCTGAGATCGACTCGCTTACCCACATCATGGACAATTTCATGACCGAGTAGGCTTTGCCAAAGGTCCCCATCCGGGGGCTACGAAAACTTGACCGGCGGCGCTTAGATTGCGGCGCCGCCGGGCGCTGATCCAAAAGAATCAGCAAGCCGCCATTCCACAAAAATCGTTGGTTAACAGTCGCCTGTGCCGTGCTATTTAAACAGCGATTCCGCCAGTATCCGGACCACGGTTCCCTGATTAAGGTAGCCCGTTACCGGCAGGCCGCGCACAGTTTGGTAGCGTCGAATTGCCCGGCGGGTGTCCTTGTCAAATTTTCCGTCAACTTTGCCCGGTCGTAGTTTCAGCGTATTTAGCCGTTTTTCGATCAATTGCCGGGTTCTGGTGTTCAGCCCAAGCCGGTCTTCGCTGTTTTTGGCGGCGGCTGTTGCTCCGGCATTGGATTCTTCTTGGGTGAGGGTGTCAATTTGCGCCTGTGCGTCCTTTGCAAAAGCCCCGTTTGGAAACGTCTGCAGATAGTTCTGAAAGGCGTCGGTTGTGCCAACAATTAGCGCCGAATCCCAAGCCTGACGATCCTGCGCTGCGGCCTGATTGCGTTTTTGGGTTTCAATTATATCCAGACGCGCCTGAGCGACTTCTGCAAATGAACCATCCGGGAAACGCTTTAGGTAGGCGCGCAACCCAACTTCGTCACCGGCAGCACCGGTGTCTTGCCAAAAAGCGCGGTCCTGACGTTCCTGTTCTAATCGGCGGCGTTCTGCCAACACTTCCAGTTCAGCGGCGCGAAGTTCGGCCTGTGTATCTAAACGCGCGATTTGGGGGCGGGTTAAATAACCATTTTTTTGGAACCCATTTTGTGACTGCCATTTTGAAATCGCGCCGCGTGAGCCCGGCCCAAAAAGCCCGTCAATGCCGCGTGGGTTTATATCGAGGATCGACAAATCGCGTTGAATATTGCGACGCTGCTCGCGGCTAAGTGTTAGTTTTTCCTCAACCAGACGGGCCGCCCGGTTTGGTTCTGTGCGGATTTCTTGGATTATCCGTGTGGCGTCGGCGGCATGGATGCCGGTTGGAAATGCGGTTAGATAATTCTGGTAGGCTGCGATTGTATCCAGATTTTTCGCCCGATCCCAGATCGCGGTTTCGTTCGCTTGGGACACCGTATTTTTTTCTTCAGATATGCGAATACCATTTAAAAATTGAAAACCGTCGGGCAGGTAGCCTTGCGCGTTCAACCCTTGCTGGCGAGCGGCATCCAAGGTGGCTGCGAAGGCGGGCAACGGCAACACGTTGGTAACAAAACTAGAGATTGATTTGGTGCGTCCACTAAGAACTGTAACACCTTGGGGAATATCGGTTATATTAAACCCTCGTGTCAGGAACGGCGCCCCGGAAACGCCGCCTTGATCGTCGTCGCCTACCAACAACAAAGCGCGGCCCGGATGGTCTTTCATCACTGTCAGAATGGTCGAAATTGGCAGGGCTTGAGTCGAAGCGCGCGCCAGTGATGGTGTGCCGATGCTATTAACGCCAAGCAGCCAGCTATCGTGTGAACTGCTTAGAAATCGCCCAGCAAGAACCACCAAAATTCGATCGGCCTCAGTTGATGCCGCCACGAATTTTTCAAGCATGTCGATTTGTTCGCCGCGCGATGCATTTCGCGTCGCAATAACATCAAAGCCAAGCCGTTCAAGATCATTGCGCGCGGTTAAAACGTCATCACCGCCGCGAATGTCGCGCTGGAAGGTGTAATCGCCGTTGCTAATTATGAACGCCAGATCCAAGGCCGCAGCGTGGCCGACCATTGCGATGCTTGCGACGGTCGCCAAAAGAACACGTCTCATACCTTTACTCCACTATGCCCGACCAGTGTCGGAGAACTTTTAACCGCCGATTGGCGTGCAAATTGTATATCAGTTTTGCTTGCGTCGCTCAATGCTTGCGCAACCCGCAGGCACGGCTGGCTAACAAGCCCGCGACCTGTGACATCGGCAAGTGTCACAATAATTTCGCACAGTGCGGAGGGTTTGCATGCTTGACACGCGAGCGAATGAGGGATCATCTTTGACCATAAAGTAAAAAACCGGAACCCTCGTTTGACCGAACGTGTGACAGGAAACTGTTTTCTAGGCTCACATGAGAACGGCGAGGGAAACCGGTTGTGGGGACTGCAAAACAGAAATTACAAGATACCCAGTTTAACACTGAACTAAGGAAAAATCCATGAAACGATATACTAACAAGTTGAAATTGTCGCTTACGGTTGCTGCACTGTCGGTCGCTGGATTTGCTGGCACCGCGTCAGCCGAAACGCTCCGCATCCTGACATGGGGCGGGTATGCACCTGATTCCGTGGTCGATATGTTCACCGCCGAAACCGGCATCGACGTTGAAGTCACAAAATCCAACAACGAGGAAATGATTGCCAAACTGCGCGCCACAGGCGGCGGTGGTTTTGACCTTGCACAGCCAAGCCAAGACCGGATTTCCGGACCGCAGGCAGAATTTGACATCTATAAGCCGATCGACATGTCCAAGATTGATACGTCACTGTTTGTCGCCTCGATGTTGGATGCCACGAAATCCAACACAATGATCGGCAGCGACGTTTACGGCCTGCCGCATGTTTGGGGCACCAGCGGTCTGGTTGTCGATACGGCCAAGGCTGGCGGCGTCAAAGACTATCTTGATCTGT
Organism: Marinosulfonomonas sp.; assembly: GCA_019090885.1. Taxonomy (GTDB): domain Bacteria; phylum Pseudomonadota; class Alphaproteobacteria; order Rhodobacterales; family Rhodobacteraceae; genus NORP110. The sequence continues at coordinate 12,385 of JAHRVC010000037.1, read as the reverse complement.
GTGGCAGCGATGTTGCGGGCAAGGTTTCCTATCGCCTGAAACGTCCAACCCTGATCGGGTTTGCGTTCGCCATGGGCATGGATCCGTTTGCCGCTTACGGCGATGCGGCTGCTTATAAAGGCATCATCGACAAAGTCGAAGCCAAGCTGATCGAATGTAAATCTGGCGTCAAAACCTATTGGGGTGGCGGCGACGAGTTGATGGGTCTTATGCGCTCGGGCGAAGTTGTGGCCTCGATGGCATGGGATACTGGCGGATGGAAGCTGAACGCTGACAATGCCGACATCACATTTGTGGCCCCGGCTTCCGGCGCACTTGGCTGGATCGACACCTTTGCTTTGCCACGCAAAACAAAGGCCGAAGATGCCGCATATAAGTGGATCAACTTTGTAATGCAGCCAAAGATCGCGGCGATGATCACAGCTGAAGCTGGTAACTTTACCTCCTCTCTTGGCGCGGATGATTTTGCGTCTGCCGAGCTGAAAGCACGCTTTCAGGGCAGCTTTCCACCGGCCGATGTGGACAACATCAAGTGGTATCCAACGGTTCCTGCCGGTCTGGAAGCCATCGAAGGTGCGGCCCTTGATCGGGTAAAAGCCGCCAAGTAAGGCGTTTCAAAACAGATGGCGACATCCGGGTAATCGGGTGTCGCCTTTTTTGTATCAATGAGTGACGGACCTATGACACCAGATCTGGAATGCGTAAAACTGACCAAGACATTTGACACCATAAAAGCAGTGGACGACGTGTCTTTCCAAGTTCCTGCCGGGTCGTTCTTTTCGATCCTTGGGCCATCGGGGTGTGGTAAAACCACGATCATGCGGATGGTTGCCGGGTTTTTAGACCCAACCAGCGGCGATATTCAGATCAAGGGCAAATCGGTTCTGGATATAGCGCCAAACAAGCGCCCGGTGAACATGGTGTTCCAGCATCTGGCGCTGTTCCCGATGATGAATATCGGCGACAATATCGGCTATGGTCTGCGCCGGGCAGGGGCGTCCAAGGCTGAAATTGCCACAAAAGTTGGCGAAGTTCTGGAACGGATCGGCCTGCCGGGGATTGCGGAACGCAAGGTGGATCAGCTGTCAGGTGGTCAGAAACAGCGTATCGCAATCGCGCGCTGCATGGTTCTGGAACCGGATGTGCTGTTGCTTGACGAACCGCTTGGCGCGCTGGATCTGAAGCTGCGCGAGCATATGAAAATCGAATTGAAATCGCTGCAAAGCGCCTTTGACACGACCTTTGTTTATATCACCCACGATCAGTCCGAAGCGCTGGTGATGTCTGATCAGGTTGCGGTGATGAATGAGGGACGGTTTGAACAGCTTGGCACGGCGCGCGAGCTTTATTACGATCCCAAAACGCCCTTCGTGGCCGGGTTTGTGGGCGACAGCAATCGCTGGTCAGGCACGGTTGATGCGTCCTCGGGCAACGAGGTGCGGATCAAGACCGTCAGCGGTGTGTCCCTGACCGGATCAGCCCAAGGTCGCCCGCTGGCCAAAGGCGACCGGGCACAGGTATTCGTGCGCCCGGAGGCGATCCGCGTGGCGCTAAAGGCCGACGGCATCAGCGCATTTGAAAATCGCATCGTGGGCACTGTCAGCAGCCTGTTGTTCAACGGTGCCAACAGCCGGGTTCTGGTGCGCGATGATGCGTCGGGCGGGGAAATCGATGTGGCATTGCCCCAATCAGGAGAGTTCGCCTCACTGACCAAAGGCGCGCCGCTGCACATCGGCTGGAACGCCGGGCAGGCGACTTGTTTCGCCGGCGGGACCGAATAGATGCGCGCCGAGGCACGGCTGGGGTTTATCCTGCTGCTGACGCCGCTGTTGTTGTGGCTGACGTTGCTGATCATCATCCCCCATATCGACATGTTCCTGATCTCGATCCGCGAACGTGTGGCGGTGCGCACCTATGAAACCGGCTTTGCCAACTACCTGACGTTTTTCACCGAGCCGCTCTATCTGGTGACCTTCATGCGCACCGCACTGATGTCGGTTCTGGCCACGGTGATGACCCTGATCATTGCGTTTCCGGTGTCCTACTACATCGCCAAAATTGCCAAGGGGCGGCTGCAATCGGCGCTGTTCCTGCTGTGCCTTGTACCGTTCTGGGTGTCCGAACTGGTGCGCACCTTTGGCTGGATGATCCTGCTGCGAGAGACCGGAATTTTTAGCAACCTGCTGCAATTTGTCGGCATCGTCGATGGCCCGGTTGAGATGCTTTATAACGACACCGCGATGATGGTCGGGCTGATCTATACCTCGATGTTGTTCATGGTGGTGCCGCTGGTCACGACGCTGGAAAGCCTTGACGACAGTGTGATCGAGGCGGGCTATGATCTGGGCGGCAACGCGATCACCGTGACCCGTGAAATCGTCATTCCGCACGCCACGCCGGGCATCGTTTCGGGCTGTATCGTGGTGTTCATGCTGTCACTGGGGAACTATCTGACGCCCACCATGCTGGGCGGCAAAGAAAGCCTGTGGTTCACCGAGCTGATCTATTCCCAATTCATCGTGCGCTTTAACTGGGAACTGGGCGCGGCGTTTGGGTTTTTGCTGCTCGGCCTGTCATCTTTCATCGTCTGGATCGCGTTACGCTTAACCGGTCAGACCCTAGAAAAGACGATGGGGTAGGGCGCGATGATACCAACAATCAAACAATCCCGCTTTGCGCGTTTCAGCTATAACGCCTATATCGCGCTATTCTTCATCTATCTGGCATTGCCGCTGGTGGTGGTGTCGGTGTTTGCCTTTAACGACAGCCTGTTTCCCTCGCTGCCATGGGAAGGCTTTACATGGGATTGGTTCTTTGGCGACGAACGCCCCAAAACCGGCGTTTTCAATGAGCGCGGCATCATGCGCTCGATCCGCACGTCGGTGTTTGTGGCGCTTTGCGTGTCGGTGTTGTCGGTGACAGTCGGAACCTGTAACGCCTTCCTGTTCAACCGCTACCAGTTCCGGTTTAGCGGTATCCTGTATGTTCTGATGTTGCTGCCGCTGGTTATACCGGGGATCGTTTTGGGCATCTCGATATTGGTGTTTTCCAGTACGGTTGCCAATGGTGTTGAGGATAGTTTTGGCTGGGATATTGAGGCGCTGCGTCCCGGTTTGCTGCTGGTTATACTTGGTCAGTTTTCGTTCATTACCACGATCGTGACGCTGGTTATCGCCGCCCGCCTGAAACGGTTTGACACGACGCTGGAAGAGGCGGCTTTGAACCTTGGGGCAACACGCCTGACGGCCATTCGCACGATCACCATGCCCTATCTGGGGCCTGCTATGATCGGCGCAGCAGTCGTTGCGTTCCTAATGAGTTTTGAGAATTTCAATACCACGCTGATGCTGGTTGGGTCAGACGCGCCGCTGACGATTGCTATGTTTGATCGTCTCAAAGAAGGCTCGACCCCGGTGCTGAACGCGGTGTCGCTGTTGCTGATGATTGGCTCATCTTTGTTGGCGCTGATGATGATTGCGTTTCAAAAGAAAGAGTGACCGCGGGCCGTTCGGGTGGCTCAGACGGTTCGGGTCATGCAGTGGTTAGCCCCAGCGGATAAGGCCAATCACGGCTGAGGCCGCATAAAAGAACTGGAGCGCCAGAAACGCCCATCTTTTGTCGATTATTGCCCAGGCTGCAAACAAGCCGGCGGATAGTAACAAAAGGGAAAACCCAAGGATTTCGTTGCCGGTATTAGAGGCGATCAACAGGGCATAGGCGATGGCAAGTGCCGATCCGGTGACTTCAAATTTGGTAATCAATTTTCTTTTGTTCATTTGATGTGCGCCGCCATTGGTTTTCACTTTCAGGCACAAGCATTGGGCCGAAAAGCGAGGGTTTGATATGTTATTTCTCGTTACGTGAATTTCCGAAACAGCTTGGTCTTGTCAAATATTTCTTCCAGATCTTCCATCCGTGCGCGGGTCTCATCCCATGTCAGATCCTGCACGGCAGAGATGACCGTTTCGATCAGTAACAGCGTTGTGGCCGAAGAATCCCATGCCGATGGCACCACGATCCGGGCGCTGAATACGATGTCGGCGAAACTGTGGATCGGCGAGCGCCACTGGTCGGTGAACAGGATAATCTTGGCACCGCGCTGATGCGCCATTTCTGCCAGTTTCAGGGTGTTGTTTTCATACCGCCGCATATCAAAAACCACCAGAACATCGCCTTCGTTCAGGTCCAGAACATAATGCGGCCAGGTGCTGGATGTGGATTGGATATGCGTGACATTTGGGCGAATGACCTGCATGTGCAGGAACAGATATTCGGCCATCGTGTGGGTGATCCGCCCCCCAACAATGCGCAAGGGGCGGGCGGTGTCAGCGATCAGCGCGCAGGCCTGATCAAAGCTTTCGGTTTCAATCTGGCCAAGGGAATGGCGGATGTTGTCAATCACCGCCTCGGTAAAGCGATTCAGCACATGGCCTTGGGGCGCTTTTTCAGCCCAGATATCATGTTTGGCAATCGGGCCGGAAATCTGTGCTTTCAGTTCTTCACGCAGTTCGGCCTGAAATTCGCCGTAGCCCTTGAACCCCAGTTTTTGCACCATCCGGGCGACCGTTGGCGTTGACACGTTTGCCGCCTCGGCCACTGTGTTAATCGGCCCAAGGCCCGACACCGGATAGTTTTCAAGAATCGTATGGGCAAGCTGGCGTTCGGCGCGGGTCAGCGTATCGAGCCTAATTTGTAGGCGATCTGCTATGGTTTTGACATTCTCCGACATTGTCCGGCCTTTTTGCTGTGTAATTTCACAGTGTGGTTCGATCTGAAGAAAACTTTTCAGTATTGTGTTGACAGATTGGCGACTCTTCAAGAGGTTTATCGCAATGGGGGTTTTTGCATTGATTGCTGCGGGCGGTAAATTGACGACGGCGGGCTTGGGATTGCCTGCAATCGTGACCAATGCGTCCGCGTCTTCGCCAGTGGTTTTAGTCTGTGAACATGCCAGTAACCACATCCCGGCCGGGCTGGACTCTCTGGGTCTGTCCGTGGATGTGCAAAACAGTCATGTGGCCTGGGATCCGGGCGCGATCGAAGTTGCAAGCCGCCTTAGTGTTTTGCTCGATGCGCGATTGGTGTCTAGCGGTGTGTCGCGTTTGGTCTATGATTGCAATCGTCCGCCATCCGCGGACGGCGCGATGCCCGCCAAAAGCGAGGTTTTTGATATACCGGGCAATGCCGGATTGTCGGATGCTGATAGGGCCGACCGGGTTCGGCGCTATTACGATCCGTTCCGCAACACCCTGTCAGATACGATTGCGGGTGTTGAAGGCCCGGTGCTGGTGACCATTCACAGCTTTACGCCTGTGTATATGGGCCAGCGGCGCAAAACCGACATTGGTGTGCTGCATGACAGTGACGCGCGACTGGCGGATATCTTGTTGGAACGCGCGTCCCGACACAGTGATTTGGTGTTTGAGCGCAACCAGCCTTACGGACCCGAAGACGGCGTTACCCATACGTTGAAAGAACATGCGACAGGCAGCGGATTGTTGAATGTCATGCTGGAAATCCGCAACGACCTGATCAAAACGCCCAAGCAACAAGACGCTATGGCGGCGATTATTGCGGGCTGGTTGTCAGACGGGCTGACACAACTGGGCGTCGATTTGGTCGGGAAGGACGCGCCATGCGACAGATAGCGCGCCGATATATCCGGGTCGTGGACGCCGTGAATTACCGCATCGGGCGGGTGATGATGTATGGCATCTTCGTGATGATGGCGATCTTGCTTTGGTCGTCAATTTCCAAGACGTTTTTCCTGCCCTCGCTCTGGACGCTGGAGATCGCGCAATTTGCGATGGTGACCTATTATATCTTGGGCGGGCCATACTCGATCCAGATGGGATCAAACGTGCGGATGGATTTGTTTTATGGCGAATGGTCAACGCGCAAAAAGGCGTGGTTTGATGCGTTTACCGTATTGCTGCTGCTGCTTTACCTTGGCGTGCTGCTTTACGGCGCAATCGGTTCCACCAGCTATTCGCTGCAATATGGCGAGCGCAGCCCGACGGCGTGGCGCCCCTATATGTGGCCGGTCAAAATTACCATGTGCATCGGGTTTTTCCTGATGCTTTTGCAGGCAATCTCGGAGCTGTTGAAAGACATCGCGACGATCAAAGGGGTCGATCTGGATGTCGCATGAGATGATCGCAATCATGATGTTCGCATCCATGATGCTGATGTTGATGACAGGCCAACGGGTGTTTGGGGCAATTGTCGGCATCGCGACGATTGCAGCCCTGCTGCTTTGGGGGACGGGGGGCGGCAATATCCCGTTCACATCGGCGATGAAGCTGATGAAATGGTATCCGCTGCTGACCCTGCCGATGTTCATTTTCATGGGTTACGTGCTGTCAGAAAGCAAAATTGCGGACGACCTATACAAGATGTTCCATGTCTGGATGGGGCCGATCAACGGCGGGCTGGCCATCGGCACAATCGGCTTGATGGTGCTGGTTTCAGCGATGAACGGGCTGTCGGTGGCGGGCATGGCAATTGGTGCGACCATCGCACTGCCAGAGCTGCTTAGGCGGGGCTACGACAAGCGCATGGTCACCGGCGTGATACAGGCAGGCAGTTCGCTTGGCATCCTTGTGCCGCCTTCGGTGGTGCTGGTGCTATACGCGATGATCGCGCGCCAGCCGGTGGGGCAACTTTGGCTTGCCGGGGTGTTTCCGGGCCTGATGATGGCGGCGATGTTCATTCTGTATATCTATATCCGCTGCAAGATTAATCCCGCGCTTGGTCCGGCCCTAAAGCCGGAAGAACGCAACGTGCCGCTGGCTGAAAAACTGCGCCTGCTGTGGTCTGGTCTGCTGCCGCTGGGGATTTTCTTTGCGATGATGATCCCATTCATTAATGGCTGGACGTCGCTGGTGGAAAGCTCGGCAATCGGGGCGATCACCGCGTTTATCGCAGCCGTTCTGAAGCGCCGGATGACGCGCGAGGTGTTTGAGGTGTCGGTGCGCCAGACGCTGGCAATTTCCTGCATGTTCATGTGGATCATTCTGGCCGCCTTGGGCTTTGGCGCAGTGTTTGACGGGCTGGGTGCGGTCAAAGCGATCGACAATCTGTTCACCGATCAGCTGGGCCTTGATCCCTGGATGATCCTGATCCTGATGCAGCTGTCGTTCCTGCTGATGGGCACGTTTCTGGATGACACGGCGATGCTGGTGATCGTGGCCCCCCTATACGTGCCGCTGGTCAAGGTGCTGGGCTTTGATCTGATCTGGTATGGTGTGCTTTATACGATCACCACGCAGATCGCCTATATGACGCCGCCCTTTGGCTACAACCTGTTCCTGATGCGCGCGATGGCCCCGCCCGAGATCACGCTAAAGGACATTTACGGATCAATCCTGCCGTTTGTGCTGGTGATGCTCTTGGCGCTAACGCTGATTATGATCTTTCCGCAAATCGCGCTTTGGCTGCCTGAATATGTCTACAACAAATAAAAAGAACCCCGTTCAGGGGCGAAAAATATTACCGAAACCGAACCATCAACAAGGAGAAAGTCATGACAACCAGACGTAAGTTTTTGACCACCGCAGGGGTTGGCGCCGTAGGTGCCTCACTTGCCGCACCGGCGATTGCCCAAAGCACTATCCGCTGGCGGATGCAAACCTATGCAGGCCCGTCTCTGGCCGCGCATGTCATCACCCCGGCGATTGAAATGTTCAATAAAATCGCCGGCGACCGGATGCAAATTGAGCTGTTCTTTGGTGACCAGCTGGTTCCAACGGGCGAACTTTTCCGGGCGATGCAAAATGGCACAATCGATGCTGTGCAGTCGGATGACGATTCCATGGCGTCACCTACAGAGGTAACCGTTTTTGGCGGATATTTCCCATTCGGTTCGCGCTATTCATTGGATGTGCCGGTTCTGTTTAACCAATATGGGCTGAACGAAATATGGGATTCAGAATACTCCAAAGTTGGTGTTAAACACATCAGTGCCGGTTCTTGGGATCCTTGCCACTTTGCCACCAAGGATCCGATCAACAGTCTGGCCGATCTGAAAGGTAAACGCGTGTTTACCTTCCCAACCGCCGGTCGTTTTCTGACCCAGTTCGGTGTGGTTCCTGTGACCCTGCCTTGGGAAGACATCGAGGTCGCCGTTCAAACCGGCGAACTGGACGGTATCGCATGGTCCGGTATTACTGAGGATTACACAGTTGGCTGGGCTGATGTGACCAACTATTTCCTGACCAACAACATCTCTGGCGCGTGGGCGGGATCATTCTTTGCCAACATGGACCGCTGGAACGAACTGCCGGAAGATCTGCAAACCCTGTTCCGGGTCTGTTGTGATCAATCTCATTATTACCGTCAGTGGTGGTATTGGGGTGGCGAAGCCAGCTTGCGGGTGAACGGCCCGAAGATGGAGCTGACGTCGATTCCGGACGAAGAGTGGCAGACAGTGGAAGACGCCGCCCAAGTCTTCTGGGAAGAAATTGCAGCGGAGTCTGACGTTAAAAGAAAAGTCGTCGATATCTTCAAGCAATACAACGCTGATATGGTTAAGGCTGGACGTCCATACCGTTACGGCTAATGAAATGAGCGGGGTGCCGAATGGTGCCCCGCCGTTCAAACTGGAAAAACTCATTCCGAGTTTTGCAAAATTTGGACTATCCAAAGATATTAAGTGGCTATGCTATCTAGAGGCACAAATAGAGCGATTCTTGGATGTAATTTGGCAGAACGCGTGTCGAGGCGTACTCTGCCCTTTTTCCAACTTTTCCACAAATTCTATCCGCCTCTATTTGGCCGTTTGCTTTAGCGGTTCCCTCCGTCGAGAGTTGGGACGTCTGTATGCTAACGCTGTTGCCGTTGAATTCCGAGACTATTGGGTTGGCAGCAACACAAGCAGCCAATGGCATGCAGGCGACCAAGAGAAGTGTTGAATATTTCATCGTTTGTTCCTTTTTTGAATATAAGGTTACGTTGCGCCGCCTTTTTGGCTGTTTCAAGTTATAAATGTGTTCTGAAGCGGGATACCTACTCTAGGGTTTGCGAAATTTTGGGTAGCACGCTAACGCCCTACGTCTCAGGGTCTAGGTCTGAGTGTTCGTGCATGCCCGTCGCAATCTAAAATGATGTAAAGCATGTGATCGTGAAACCCACCCGTGCCCCGCACGGGCAGCGCCTGACCCTCCCCACGGGAGGGCGCTTCGCACCCACCCAGGATCGGGCGCTGCCCTGTTGTTGTGTTCAGGTGGCCAAATAATCGTTATGATGGGATTGCCCGCCAGAACACTTTAATTAGTCTTGTCGCGGCGTTTTTGACCGTTAAGATAAATTTTGATACCGCCTGATATTGGAGCTTGAAAATGCCCGGCACCCTTTCCTTCGATGACCTGAAATCCCACGTTAAAGATGGGCGCATTGATACCGTGCTGGTCTGCCTTGTGGACATGCAGGGCCGCCTGATGGGCAAACGCTTTCACGCGCAGAATTTCATCGACCATTCCCATAGCGAAACCCATTGCTGCAATTACCTGCTGGCAACTGATCTGGAAATGGCGACGCCCGATGGCTACGCCGCCACCAGTTGGCGCAGCGGTTATGGCGACTATGTGATGCAGCCCGATCTGACAACATTGCGCCCGGTGCCGTGGCTTGAAGGGACGGCGATGGTGCTTTGCGATGTTCTGGATCACGACACCCATAAACCGGTGCCCCATTCGCCCCGCGCGGTGCTGAAAAAGCAAATCGCCCGGCTTACGGCGCTTGGCTTTGATGCGCTGATGGCGACTGAGCTGGAGTTTTTCCTGTTTGAGCAAAGTTTTGATGAAATCCGCAAGGGCGGCTTTCGCGATCTGACGCCGATCAGTGGTTACAACGAAGATTATCACATCCTGCAAACTACCAAAGAAGAAGTTGTGATGCGCCCGTTGCGCAACCATCTTTTCGCCGCTGGCATCCCGGTTGAGAACACCAAAGGCGAGGCCGAGGCAGGGCAGGAAGAACTGAACATCCGCTACGCCGCCGCGCTCGATTGCGCGGACCATCATACGATTGCCAAACACGCCACCAAGGAAATCGCCTGGGCGCAGGGGCACGCGGCCTCGTTCCTGCCAAAGTGGCACAAAGACCGGGTTGGCAGCTCTAGCCATGTGCATCAGTCGCTTTGGAAAGATGGCAAACCGCTGTTTTTTGACAAGGATGACAAGCTGGGCATGTCTGAACTGATGCGCCACTACATGGCCGGTCTGATCGCCTATGCACCCGACTATACCTATTTTCTGGCCCCCTACATTAACAGCTATAAACGCTTCATGAAGGGCACCTTTGCGCCCACCAAAACGGTCTGGTCTGTCGATAACCGTACCGCTGGTTTCCGTCTGTGCGGCAGTGGCAGCAAAGGCGTGCGGGTCGAATGCCGGATCGGGGATCTGACCTGAACCCGTATCTTGCGCAAGCCGCTATGCTGGCGGCCGGAATTGCCGGGATTGAAGGCGCGATGAAACTGGCCGGGCCAACGACTGGCGACGTTTATGAAGACGCCAAGGCTGGCGATATTCCTCAGACGTTGCGCGCCGCGACCCAGACCTTGCGCGGATCAAAAATGTTGCGCGATGCAATGGGCGATGATGTGGTGGATCACTATACCCGCGCTGCCGAATGGGAGCAGGAAGAATTTGACGCCGTGGTGACCGATTGGGAAATCGCACGCGGATTTGAAAGGGCTTAAACGATGGTTGGTTCAATAAAATGCATTTCGCCGATTGATGGCTCGGTCTACGCGGAACGTCCGGTTTTAAGCACCGATTCGGCGTCCAAGGCAGTTCAACGCGCGCGCAAAGCACAAAAGGAATGGGCCGCGCGCCCGTTGAGCGAACGCATCGAACTGGTGCGCGCCGGTGTCGCGATCGTGGGCGAAATGAACGACGAGATCGTGACCGAACTGGCGTGGCAAATGGGCCGTCCGGTGCGCTACGGCGGTGAATTTGGCGGCTTTAACGAGCGCGCCAGCCATATGGCAGACATCGCGGTGCAAGCCCTTGCACCCATTGAGGTTGAGGATAGCGCCAGTTTTAAACGCTACATCAAACATGTGCCCCACGGCGTCGTGCTGGTCGTCGCGCCTTGGAACTACCCTTATATGACGGCGATCAACACGGTCGCGCCTGCATTGATTGCGGGCAATGCGGTGATGCTGAAACACGCCTCGCAAACGCCACTGGTGGGCGAGCGTATGGCGCGTGCATTCCATCAGGCCGGGGTTCCGGCGGATGTGTTCCAGAATGTGTTTCTGGATCATCAAACCACGTCCGATCTGATCGCGGGCCGCGCCTTTGGGTTCGTGAATTTCACCGGCTCGGTTGGTGGCGGTCGCGCTATGGAACGTGCCGCGGCGGGCACGTTCACTGGCATCGGGCTGGAACTTGGCGGCAAAGATCCCGGTTACGTGATGGATGACGCCGATTTGGACGCTGCCGTGGATACGCTGATTGACGGCGCGATGTTCAATTCCGGCCAATGTTGTTGCGGGATTGAACGTATCTATGTGGCCGAAAACCTGTTTGACGCCTTCGTTGAAAAGGCGGTTGCGATTGTCTCGGGCTACAAGCTGGGCAACCCTCTGGATCCGGAAACGACGCTTGGCCCGATGGCTCATGTGCGCTTTGCTGACGAAGTGCGGGCGCAAACATCCGAGGCGGTGGCCGCCGGTGCGCGCGCGCTGATTGACCCGGCGCTGTTTCCAGAGAATTCCGGGGCCTATCTGATGCCGCAAATTCTGGTGGATGTGGATCACTCGATGCGGGTGATGCGGGACGAAAGCTTTGGCCCGGTGGTCGGTATCATGCCTGTCAAAGACGATGCCGAGGCAATTGCGCTGATGAACGACAGTGATTTTGGCCTGACGGCGTCGCTGTGGACACAAGACATTGCGCGCGCTGAGAATATTGCAGATCAGATTGAGACGGGAACCGTGTTCATGAACCGCGCCGATTATCTTGATCCGGGCCTGTGCTGGACGGGGTGCAAGGATACCGGGCGCGGTGGCGGGTTGTCTGCTATTGGCTATCATAACCTGACGCGGCCCAAATCATACCACCTTAAGAAAGCCTGAAAATGAAACTATTTGGCAATTGGTCCTATCCCACGTCGATCCGTTTTGGTGCTGGCCGGATTTCTGAAATCGCAGATGCTTGCGCTGCTGCGGGCATCAAAAAACCGCTGCTGGTGACAGACAAGGGGCTGGCGGGCCTGCCGATTACCCAAGGAACGCTTGATCTGCTGGACGCCGCCGGGCTGGGGCGGGCGATGTTTTCTGATGTTGATCCCAACCCGAACGAAAAGAACGCCCAAGCCGGGATCGCGATGTTTCGCGAAGGTGGCCATGACGGGGTGATCGCATTTGGCGGCGGCT
>JAHRVC010000036.1 GCA_019090885.1 Marinosulfonomonas sp. | reverse complement strand
TTGACATCATGTATGGAGAAGGCATTTCCAAACGTGGCGAGTTGATTGATCTGGGCGTCAAAGCCGGGATCGTCGAAAAATCTGGGTCTTGGTTTAGTTATGGTGATGAGCGGATTGGTCAGGGGCGGGAAAATGCCAAGCAATTTCTGCTCGACAACGCACATTTTGCTATCGAAATTGAAGATAAGATACGGGCGGCACATGGCCTGGATTTCGATAAAGACGCGGCTATGAAAGCTCTGGAAAATTCAGGGGCTGAAGAAAGTGACGACGCGCTGCTCGACGATTGATCAAGCTAAATAAATGTTGAAGGGCCGGGCAAATTTGTCCGGCCTTTTTAGTTGCTGTGGACAGCGCACAGGCTTGGGGATAAACGGGTTTGAACCCAAATATGCCGTGTGAAAGACCTGATATGTCCAGCCTGAACGACATCCGATCCACCTTTTTAGATTTTTATCGCCGCAATGGGCATGAGGTTGTGCCCAGTTCACCGTTGGTGCCGCGCAATGACCCGACGCTGATGTTCGTCAATTCCGGAATGGTGCAGTTCAAAAATCTGTTCACCGGGGTTGAGAAACGCGACTATACCCGCGCAACGTCAGCACAAAAATGCGTGCGCGCAGGTGGAAAACATAATGACCTTGATAATGTTGGCTATACGGCGCGCCATCATACTTTTTTTGAAATGCTTGGAAATTTCTCTTTCGGAGATTATTTCAAGGAACAGGCAATTCCGTATGCATGGGAACTGCTGACCCGTGAGTTCGGCATCGACAAAGATCGGTTACTTGTCACGGTTTATCATACTGACGAACAAGCTGCGGACATCTGGAAGAAGGTTGCGGGCCTGCCCGATGATCGGATCATCCGGATCGCCACGAATGATAATTTTTGGATGATGGGGCCGACCGGACCATGCGGTCCCTGCACTGAGATATTTTATGACCATGGCGATCACATCGCCGGCGGCCCTCCGGGCAGCCCCGATGAGGACGGCGACAGATTCATAGAAATCTGGAACCTCGTGTTCATGCAAAATGAAAGATACGAAGATGGCTCGATGAGCGATCTTGCGATGCAGTCCATTGATACCGGCATGGGGCTGGAACGTGTCGGGGCGTTGTTACAGGGCAAACACGACAATTACGACACCGACACGATGCGCGCGCTGATCGAGGCCTCTGCACATGCAACCAGCCAAGATCCGGACGGGCCGGGAAATGTGCATCACCGGGTAATCGCGGACCATCTACGTTCCACATCTTTTCTGATTGCCGATGGTGTGATGCCGTCCAGCGACGGGCGCGGATATGTGTGCGTCGGATTATGCGGCGCGCGATGCGGCACGCACATTTGTTGGGTGCCAAAGACCCGTTGATGCACCGTTTGGTGCCCGAACTGGTGGCGCAGATGGGGCAGGCGTATCCGGAACTTGGGCAAGGTCAGGCTTTGATTGAAGAAACCCTGCGTCTGGAGGAAACCCGGTTTCGCCAGACTTTGGATCGTGGTCTGAAACTGCTTGATGATGAATTGGCGGATTTGCCTGAAGGGGCCGAATTGCCCGGTGCGGCGGCGTTCAAGCTTTATGACACTTTCGGATTTCCACTGGACCTGACGCAAGACGCGTTGCGCGAGCAGGATCGTTCGGTCGATGTTGCGGGTTTTGATGCCGCGATGTCGGCTCAAAAAGCCAAGGCGCGCGCTGCATGGGCCGGTTCCGGACAAACGGCGGATGCGACGGTGTGGTTTGATCTGGCCGAAGAACACGGAGTCACTGAATTTCTTGGCTACGACACTGAAAAGGCCGAAGCTCAGGTGCTGGCGGTGGTGAAAGACGCCGCGATTGTGAAATCCGCCAAAGCAGGGGATGAGGTTCAGATCGTCGTCAACCAGACGCCGTTTTATGGTGAATCCGGCGGGCAGGTTGGTGATGCGGGCACCATCAGAACCGAAAATGGAGCGGCCAAAGTTACAGATACCCGCAAAGCCGCGGGCATTTTTATTCACTTTGTAAAGGTTACGGAAGGGACAATCTCGTCCGGCGAGGCGGCTGAATTGGCAGTGGATCATACAAGGCGTTCTGCGATCCGGGCCAATCATTCGGCTACACATTTGTTGCACGAAGCGTTGCGACAGGCGCTTGGCCCGCATGTGGCGCAGCGCGGTTCTTTGAATGCGCCCGACCGTTTGCGGTTTGATTTTTCCCACTCCAAAGCGATGAGCAGCGCGGAAATTGCCCGCGTTGAATCGGATGTGAACAGCTATATCCGCCAGAATACGTCGGTTGAAACCCGGATCATGACGCCCGATGACGCGCGTGAAATTGGTGCTCAGGCGTTGTTTGGAGAGAAATACGGGGATGAGGTTCGGGTTGTCTCAATGGGCCGCGCCGATACTGGCAAAGGGCTGGATGGCAACACTTATTCGCTTGAACTTTGCGGCGGAACGCATGTGCGCCAGACCGGCGATATTGGTGTGTGCGTCGTGCTGGGGGATAGTGCCTCTTCTGCCGGGGTTCGCCGGATCGAGGCGCTGACCGGGCAGGCGGCCCTGTCCCATCTATCCCAAGCCGCCAACCGTGTTAGCGAACTTGCCGGAACGCTAAAGGCGCAACCGGGCGAGGTTCTGGATCGGGTTCAGGCGTTGCTTGGGGAACGAAAAGCGTTGCAAAACGAAGTGGCCCAGTTGCGTCGTGATCTGGCGATGGCTGGCGGCGCGCAGGATGGTGCCGGTGATAGTGGTAAAGAAATCAACGGGATAACCTTCGTTGCTCATGTCCTGAACGGTGTTTCCGGTAAGGATTTACCTGCGCTGGTTGATGAGCATAAAAACCGTATCGGCTCTGGTGTTGTGCTGTTGATTGCGGACGCGGGCGGCAAGGCTGCCGTGGCTGCGGGTGTGACGGCTGATCTGACCGATCAGGTTTCTGCCGTCGATCTGGTACGCGCCGCAGTTGGTAAGTTGGGCGGTAAGGGCGGCGGCGGTCGCGCCGATATGGCGCAGGGCGGCGGCAAAGACGTGAGCAATGCACAGGCAGCAATTGATGCGGCCGGAAAACTTTTGGGAGACTAAGAATGTCAGCACTATGGATCGCGAATATTGAGGTGACCGATGAGGAAACCTACATGAAATACGTCGCCATTTCGAGCGAGGCGGTTGCCGCATTTGGCGGGGTGTTTTTGGCCCGTGCAGGGCGCTATAAACAGCTTGAAGGCAACGATCGCGCCCGCAATGTTGTGGCCCGTTTTCCAACATTCGAAGATGCGGTTAATTGCTATAATTCGCCCCGCTACCAAGAGGCGCTGAAATTTTCCAGCGTCTCCAGTAAGCGTGATTTGGTCGTTGTCGAAGAAGTCGAATAGGCCACCGCTTAAGCGCTGCGGGCGGCCCGTTTTCTTTCGTGCGGGTCCAAATGGCGTTTGCGCAGACGGATTGATTGTGGGGTAACCTCAACCAGTTCGTCGTCGTCGATATAGGCAATCGCCTGTTCCAGCGTCAGGCGCATCGGCGTCGTCAGCACCACCGCTTCGTCCTTGCCCGAGGCGCGGACGTTGGA
>JAHRVC010000035.1 GCA_019090885.1 Marinosulfonomonas sp. | reverse complement strand
TTGGTCATCCGTGGTTCCGTCTCTTGCTGGAATCACTTTGCACCGAACATGGTTAACACTTGGTGAATGGCAATTCAGGTCGCCGAACCACCGATTGTCAGCCCGCCAATCAGCACCGTTGGCTGGCCGACGCCGACCGGCACCCACTGGCCTGCCTTGCCGCAATTCCCGACGCCCGGATCAAGCGCCATATCGTTGCCAATTCCGCGAATTTGGCGCAATGCGGTCGCCCCGTCACCGATCAGTGTTGCGCCCTTTACCGGTGCGCCGATCTTGCCGTTTTCCACCATGTAAGCCTCGGTGCAACTGAAGACGAACTTGCCCGACGTGGTGTCCACCTGACCGCCGCCAAAGCCAACGGCGTATATCCCGTCCTTGATATCGGCGACGATATCACCCGGCTCGCTGTCGCCACCCAGCATATACGTATTGGTCATCCGTGGCATCGGCGCATGCGCATAGCTTTCGCGCCGCCCGTTGCCTGTCGGGGGCACCCCCATCAGCCGGGCGTTCTGGCGATCCTGCATGTATTTCACCAGCACCCCGTCCTCGATCAGCACGTTTTTGCCCGAGGCCGTGCCCTCATCATCAACCGACAGTGATCCGCGCCGATCCGGGATCGTGCCATCATCCAGCACTGTCACACCCTTGGCCGCGATCTGCTGGCCCATCATCCCGGCAAAAACGCTGGTTTTCTTGCGGTTTGCATCGCCTTCCAGCCCATGCCCAATCGCCTCATGCAACAAAATGCCCGGCCATCCGGGGCCGAGTGCCACATCCATTACCCCAGCCGGGGCAGGGACCGCCTGCAGGTTGACCAGTGCAATGCGCAAAGCCTCGCGCGTGGCCGACTGCCAGTGTTCGGGGGCGATTAAGCCGGTCAGTGCGTAACGCCCGCCAGCCCCGTGGCCACCGCTTTCGCGCCGCCCGTTTTCCTCGACGATGACCGAAACATTGACCCGGGTCATTGGGCGCACGTCGCGCACCAGCGTGCCCTCGGGGCGCAGGATCTCGACCTCTTGGATGGAGGCCGCGATTGTCGCCGATACCTGAACCACCCGCGAATCAAGTGCGCGGGCGAATTCGTCGATCTCTCGCAATGTGTCGATCTTGACGGGAAATGTCGCATCCGCCATCGGATCGGCATCTGAATAGAGGCGCTGGTTGGTTGCCGCCGGTGCATCGGCCAGCGTTGCGCCACCGTCGCCAACCGCCAGACGGGCGGTTGGCACGGCGCGCTTTAACGAGGTTTCGCTGATCTCGGTAGAATGCGCATAACCGGTTGTTTCGCCGCAAACTGCCCGCAGACCAAACCCTTCGGATGCATCATAACTGGCGGTTTTCACCCGGCCATCGTCATAAACCAGAACCTCAGAGCGCCGCCGCTCCAAAAACAGCTCACCATCATCAGCACCGGCGACTGCCTGACGCAGCAAGGCCAGCGCACGATTGCGATCAAGCGCTGTTTCGAAAGGGCGAAAATGGTCTGAAGTCATGAAATGCTCGGCTCCTGAAGGCAAAATCACCAAAAGCGGCCGTTTGCCGCAAGGGATTTGCTTGTTTACACTCTTCTAATATGGTTTCACACGCCAAAGACACAACGGGATTCCATGAAGAAAATGGAACGCCCCAATTCGCGGCAGCCAAGGCCGCAAGCCGAACAGGAAGTAAAAATGCGCTTTACCACCATTCTATCGGGCCTTTTGGCCGCATTTTGGGCAATGATTGCGGCAGGGTCTGCGACCGCGCAGGACGGGCTGGAAATCATTGGCAAGCCGATCGATAAGCTGATGGGCTTTCAGCCCGCAGTGACCGAGCTTGCACGTGAACAGCAATGGCTGGACCAATTTGTTCTGATCATCATAACGGTGATCGTGGTTTTTGTTACAGGTTTGCTGATTTACATCTTGCTGCGCTTTAACAGCAAGGCCAATCCGACGCCTGCCAAGTTCACCCATAACACCCCGCTTGAGATCATGTGGACACTGGTTCCAATTCTGATCCTGGTCTTCATCGGCGCGTTTTCTCTGCCCATCCTGTTCAACCAGCAGGAAATTCCCGAGGCCGATATCACCATCAAGGTAACCGGATACCAATGGTATTGGGGTTATGAATATGTGGACAATGAGTTTGGTTTTGACGCCCTGATGCTGCAGCGCGATGAGTTGGAAGGCCACGGTTACACGCAGGCGGAATACCTGCTGGCGACAGATAATGCGGTTGTTGTGCCAGTTGGCAAAACGGTCGTGATGCAGGTGACCGGCGCGGATGTGATCCACGCTTGGGCGATGCCGGCATTTGCAGTAAAGCAGGACGGGGTTCCCGGACGGATAGCAGAGCTTTGGTTCAACGTTGAACGCGAAGGCATCTATTTCGGCCAGTGTTCCGAGCTTTGCGGCAAGGACCATTCCTACATGCCGATCACCGTCAAGGCCGTCAGCCAGGAAGCCTACGACAAATGGCTTAAGGGCGCGATTGAGGAATTTGCCGGAACGCCAACTGCGGTAACCCTCGCGGCCAATAACTGATCGAATGGGTCGCGGGTTCGCGGCCCAAGACAGCACGGATTGAAACATGACTGATACCAGCGTCATTAACCATGGGCCCGAGGCAAGCTTTGGCGACTTTGTCGCCTTGCTCAAGCCACGTGTGATGTCGCTTGTGGTTTTTACTGCCCTTGTCGGTCTTGTGGTGGCGCCCGGTGGCATGCACCCGCTGATTGGATTTTCGGCCGTGCTATTTATCGCGCTTGGGGGCGGTGCCTCTGGCGCGCTAAATATGTGGTATGACGCCGATATTGACCGGATAATGAAGCGCACCCAAAATCGACCAATCCCTGCGGGCCGCGTAACCGAGGGCGAGGCCTTTGCTTTTGGTATCGCCCTGTCGGGCATGGCCGTGGTGATGCTGGCACTTACAACCAACCTATTTGCAGCCGGATTGCTGGCCTTCACGATATTTTTCTACGTGGTGATCTACACCATGTGGCTAAAGCGCTGGACGCCTCAGAACATCGTTATTGGTGGCGCTGCGGGTGCCTTTCCACCAATGATCGGCTGGGCCGCGGTTACCGGCGGCATGTCAGTTGAAAGCATCCTGATGTTTTCGCTGATCTTCGTGTGGACCCCGCCGCATTTCTGGTCGCTGGCCTTGTTCATGAAGGAAGATTATTCCAGCGCTGGTGTGCCGATGCTGACGGTGACGCATGGGCGCACCAAAACACGCAAACATATTCTGGCCTACACGATCCTTCTAATTCCGGTTTCACTGGGTCTCGGCCTGACTTCTATCGGCGGGCCCGTCTATCTGGCGGCAGCGGTGGCAATGAACCTTTGGTTTCTTAAAGGCGCATTTACAATTCTGCGCCGACGCGAAGACGCGGCTAAGGCCGATGATTATGCAACCGAGCGGGCCTTTTTCCGTTTTTCGTTGGTCTATCTGTTCCTGCACTTTGGCGCGCTTCTGGTTGAAGCATCGCTGCGCAGCTTCGGATTGGGAGGCTGGTAATGCCGATCAATCAGGAACATGAAATCCACCAGCGCCGGTTTGGCCGCAATCTGGGCCTTGGGCTGGTCTTGGCCGGTTTCGTGGCTTTGGTCTTTGGGTTGACCGTAGTGAAAGTGAAAATGCTCAATCCCGAAGTCGTCGCGCAGGAAGTCGTGAAATGAGCCTTTCGGGCAAACATAAAACACTGGCCCAGACGATTGGCGTTGTGGTGACTATGGGCGCGCTGGCTTGGGCCTCAGTGCCGTTTTACAACTGGTTTTGTTCGGTTACAGGGTTTGGCGGCACAACAAGCGTGGCCGAGGCTGGATCGGACGAAATCCTTGAGCAAACCATCAAAATCCGTTTTGACGCTTCACTTGAACGCCACATGCCCTGGACCTTCAAACCGCTTCAGCGCGAGATGGAAATTCGTATCGGCGAAACCGGGCTGGCATTCTATGAGGCTCATAACCCGACGGATCGTGTCGTGGCTGGCAGCGCCAGTTACAATGTCGCCCCCTATCAGGCGGGCGGATTTTTTACCAAAATTGACTGTTTTTGCTTTGAACAGCAGGTTTTGCAGCCCGGTGAGCGGGTGATGATGCCGGTAACATTCTATGTTGACCCGGAAATTACCCGCGACCGCGATGGAAAATTTGTCAAACACATCACGCTATCTTACACATTTCACGAAACCGATCTGCCCGAGGAGTATGCCAATCTGACGGCAAATTCCGCAGGCGGGTCCAACTAAGCCCGGAACGAGGCATCATATGGCGCACGAAAAAGACCACGACTATCACATTCTGGCCCCCTCAATCTGGCCACTGCTTGGCGCATTGTCAGGCATCATCATGTTTAGCGGAGCCGTCCTTTGGTTCCACGATATCACCCCGTTCTTGTTCCTGATCGGCTTTGCTGGCGTCCTTTACGTGATGTATGCTTGGTGGGCCGAGGTCGTGGATGAGGCCCACGTGGGCGACCATACGCCCGTTGTGGCAATTGGCCTGCGCTACGGCGTTATTCTGTTTATCATGTCCGAAGTCATGTTCTTCTCGGCGTGGTTCTGGAGCTTCTTTAAGCACGCCATGTACCCAATGACCGAAGGGTCCCCGGCAATCGACGGTGTGTGGCCGCCGATCGGGATCGAAACCTTTGATCCATGGCACCTGCCGCTGATCAATACGTTGATCCTGCTGTGTTCGGGCGCGGCCGCCACTTGGGCGCACCATGCGCTGGCACATGAGAATAACCGCAAAGACTTGGTTAACGGTTTGATCCTGGCGATCATTCTGGGCGCATTTTTTACGTTTTTTCAGGCCTATGAATATAGCCATGCGGCGTTTGGTTTCGCTGGCAATATTTATGGCGCGAACTTTTTCATGGCGACCGGCTTTCATGGTTTCCACGTTCTTGTAGGAACAATCTTTCTAGCCATCTGCCTGATCCGGGCGCTCAAAGGGCATTTCACCCAAGAACGCCATCTCGGGTTTGAAGCGGCGGCTTGGTATTGGCACTTTGTTGATGTCGTCTGGTTGTTCCTGTTTGCAGCTGTTTACGTCTGGGGCGGCTGACGCGATTTTTCGGCGAAAAATCGGGTTTGACCCGTCAGCGGTTGCCCATATTAAACACAGGAAAAGGCGCGGGTTTCACCGCGCCTTTTCGTATTGAGGATCGACAATGACACGCCAGATGATCGTTCCCTTGTTGTTCGGCTTGCTCGGAGCGGCCGTGCTGGTCTGGCTGGGCCTGTGGCAAATGCAACGGTTGGGCTGGAAACAGGATGTGCTGGCGAAGATCGAGGCGCGGATCGGCGCCACACCGGTATCGCAACTTCCCAAGTTTCCTGATCCGGAACGCGATCAATACCTGCCGATAATGCTGTCCGGCAGGATCGAACAACCCGAACTGCATGTCCTTGTCAGCCGCAAACAAATTGGCGCGGGCTATCGGATTATCGTGCCATTCGACGTTTCGGGGCGGCGTGTTCTGCTGGATCGCGGTTTTGTGCGTTCAACCGACAAAAATGCGCCCCGTCTTAAAGCCGACGTGACAGTAACCGGCAACCTGCTCTGGCCTGATGACCGCACAAGCTCGTCGCCAAAAAACGACCAGTCAAAGAACATCTGGTTCGCTCGGGACATCGACGAAATGGCAAGTGTTTTGCAAACCGAACCAGTCTTGATCGTCGTCCAAAGCAATACCGGCGACGCTATTGATCCGTTGCCCGTTGAGACAAACTCAATTCCCAATGACCATCTTCAGTATGCAATCACATGGTTTTTGCTGGCCATTGTCTGGTTGGGGATGACAGGCTTTCTGCTGTGGCGTATCAAACGCCGGACCGACTGATACAGGACTAAGACATGCGCTATATATCCACCCGCGGTCAGGCCCCGGCACTGACATTTGAAGAGGCGATGCTAACCGGCCTCGCACGCGACGGCGGGCTTTATGTCCCCGAGACGATCCCGCAAATGTCGCCCGGCGACATTTCGGCACTTGCCGGGCTAAGCTATGAAGAGGTCGCCTATCGGGTGATGCGCCCGTTTGTTGGCACGTCTTTCGGCGATACTGAATTTCAGGACATCATCGCGCGCGCCTACAGCGGCTTTACCCACGATGCCCGCGCGCCGCTGGTGCAGTTGGGGCCAAACCATTTCCTGCTGGAATTGTTCCACGGGCCGACGTTGGCGTTCAAAGATTTCGCCATGCAGTTGATCGGTCAGTTGTTTCAGGCCGCATTGGCGCGCCGGGGCGAGCGGGTGACGATTGTTGGCGCAACGTCGGGCGATACAGGATCGGCGGCGATCGAAGCGTTTCGTGGCCTTGACAATGTCGATGTGTTCATCCTGTTCCCACATGGCCGGGTCAGCGAGGTGCAGCGCCGCCAGATGACGACACCGGTGGAATCCAACGTGCACGCATTGGCAATGGATGGCGATTTTGATGATTGTCAGGCCAAGCTGAAAGATATGTTCAACGACTTCACCTTTCGCGATGAGGTGCGGCTGGCGGGGGTGAACTCGATCAACTGGGCGCGGGTTTTGGCGCAGGTGGTGTATTATTTCACCGCAGCCGTGTCGCTTGGTGCGCCCGCGCGCCCGGTCAGCTTTACCATTCCGACCGGGAATTTTGGCGATATATTCGCGGGCTATATTGCCCGGCGCATGGGGTTGCCGATTGAAAAACTGGTGATCGCGACCAACCAGAACGACATTTTGCATCGCACCATGTTGACGGGCGAATATCGCACATCCGGCGTGACGCCTTCGATCAGCCCGTCGATGGATATTCAGGTGTCGTCCAATTTTGAACGCGTGCTGTTTGACGCCTATGACCGGGACGGAAAAGCCGTCTCGCAACTGATGGACGAACTGAAATCCGGTGGCTTTAAGATCAGTCAGGGGGCGATGGGGTTCTTGAACGAACAATTCTATTCTGGCCGGGTTTCGGAAGAGCAAACCAGCGCAACGATCCGCGCGTTCCACGCCCAAACCGGTGAAATTCTGTGCCCACATTCGGCTGTCGGTGTTACCGTCGCCCAAGACCATCTGGGCACCACGCCAATGATCACATTGGCCACCGCCCATCCAGCCAAGTTCCCCGATGCGGTTGAGGCAGCCACGTCAATCCGACCCGCGCTGCCCGAAGCAATGGCAGATCTGTTTGAGCGCCCCGAGCGCGTAAGCCGGGTCGCAAATGATCTTGGCGCCTTGGAAGAATTCATCAGGAAACGGACCAAAACTTGAGCACTGAATTACACACACTTTCCAACGGTTTCCGGATCGTGACGGAACATATGCCCGGCCTGCAGTCGGCCTCAATCGGCGTTTGGGTGTCTGCGGGCGGACGCCACGAGCGGTTGGAACAGAACGGCATCGCGCATTTTTTGGAACATATGGCGTTCAAAGGAACCAAGCGGCGAAGTGCGTTGCAGATTGCCGAGGCGATCGAGGATGTGGGCGGTTATATTAATGCCTACACGAGCAAAGAACTAACGGCCTATTATGCCCGCGTGTTGGCCGCCGATGTGCCACTGGCGATGGATGTGATTGGTGATATCGTTTTGAACGGGTTGTTTGACCCGGGTGAAATCGAGGTCGAGCGTGGTGTGATCCTGCAGGAAATCGGGCAGGCGCTCGATACCCCGGATGATGTGATCTTTGACTGGCTGCAAGAAGCGGCTTTCCCAGACCAAGCGATTGGGCGCACGATCCTTGGGCCGGCTGAACGGGTGTCAGGCTTTGGGCGTGATGACCTTTCGGGGTTTGTGCGCGAGCACTATGGGCCCGAACGTATGATCCTGTCGGCGGCGGGTGGGGTGGACCACGCAACAATTGTCCGCGCTGCCGAAAAATTATTCGGGCATCTGACACCGGGAGCCTCGGATTCTGTTCAGAAAGCGAGCTTCACCGGCGGTGAGCGGCGAGAAGTTAAAGCGCTTGAACAAGCGCATTTTACCTTGGCTCTGGAAGGGCCGGGATACCGCGATCCGGCGATCTATACGTCGCAGATATTCGCAACAGCTTTTGGTGGTGGAATGTCGTCGCGTCTGTTTCAGGAAATCCGCGAAAAGCGCGGCCTTTGTTATACGATCTATGCGCAGGCCGGTGCGTTTTCGGAAACCGGAATGACGACAATTTACGCGGGCACCAGTGCGGATCAAATCGGTGAGCTGGCGACAATCACTGTGGATGAGATGAAGCGCGCCGCCGACGATATGTCAGAGGATGAAGTCGCCCGTGCGCGCGCGCAAATGAAGGCCGGGATGTTGATGGGGCTGGAAAGCCCGTCATCACGCGCCGAACGTCTGGCGCGGATGGTGGCTATCTGGGGTCGGGTGCCGAAACTGGATGAAATTGTTGCCCAGATTGATGCGGTGACCACAGCGGATGTTCGCGATTTCGCCGGAACCATGGCGCAGGCCAATGCAGCGTTGGCGCTTTATGGGCCGGTTAAGCAAGCACCACGTCTGGCAGAATTACGCGACAGGCTTGCTGCCTGATGCTGGGCGGACGGCGAAAAATCCGGGTTGAAACCGAGCGCATGACGTTGCGCGCGCCGCTGCATTCGGACTATCGCCAATGGGCGGCACTGCGTCGCGAAAGCGCTGAATTTCTTAAGCCATGGGAACCCACATGGTCGCCTGAACACCTGACGCGCAAATCGTTCACCAATCGGGTTTATTGGGCGCAACGCTCGATCAGCAATGGAAGTGCTGTGCCACTGTTCCTGATCCGACGCGAAGACCGCGCACTTTTGGGCGCGATTACGCTGGATAGTATTCGCCGCGGCCCGGCGCAGGCGGGGACCTGTGGCTATTGGATCGGCCAGCCCTTTGCGCGCGCTGGATATATGCGTGAGGCACTGACGGCGATGGTGCATTATGCTTTTAGCACGCTCGACCTTAGCCGGGTTGAAAGCGCCTGCCTGCCGGAAAATATGGCATCGCGCGGGGTTCTGGAAAAATGCGGCTACAAATATGAAGGTGTGGCGCAAAGCTATCTTCAGATTGACGGGCGCTGGCGCACCCATGTGCTTTATGCGAATTTACATGGCGACCGACGCGGGAAATCTGACGCCGGGTAGGGCTGTGAAATTGAGCGCCCTGACGGGCGCATTAGATATGCACTTTGTGCGGTTGGTGCCTGCGGATTGTGTTTGCGACGAAATGCGATTGGTGCTTTTGGGGGTAAGATATGCCATTGAATCCGGTAAGAGATGCCTTGCTTCAGAGCCTGCGCGCAGCGCTGCCTGAAAAGACATTTCGCACCCCCGAACCGCATTATTTCGAAGAGCCGCGTGGCACGTATCAGGGTCAAGCAGGGGTTATTGTGGCGCCGTCCCGTGTCGAAGAAGTTTCAACCATCGTGCGCATGGCCGCAGAGGCGCGCGTGGGCATCGTTCCTTACGGCGGCGGCACCGGGTTGGTTGGCGGGCAGATCATGCAAGATGGTCCAACGCCAATTCTTATCTCGTTGGAACGTATGACAAAAATTCGGTCTGTGGACCCGCTTGATGGGGTGATGATCGCCGAAGCCGGGGCAATTTTGCATGATGTTCACGCCGCTGCCGATGCCCATGATCGGCTGTTTCCGCTGTGGCTGGCGTCCGAAGGATCGTGCCGCATCGGTGGCAATCTTTCGACCAATGCCGGGGGTGTAAATGTTATCCGCTACGGCAATGCCCGCGATCTGTGCTTGGGGCTGGAAGCGGTGCTGCCGGATGGTCAGATTTGGCACGGTCTAAAGCGGCTTCGTAAAGACAACACTGGCTATGATCTGCGCAATCTTCTGATCGGCGCAGAAGGTACGCTGGGAATTATCACGGCTACCAGTTTGCGGCTGTTCCCCAAGCCTGACAGCACCGGTGCAGCCCTGATGGTTGTGCCTGATCCCGACGCAGCACTGGGCCTTTTGGAATTGGCGCAACGCCGACTTGGCGGTACGATATCCGCCTTTGAACTGATCCACGGCACCGGGTTGCAATTTGTGGCAGAAACCATGCCGCAAGTGCGCCAGCCGTTCGCTGAACCGCCCGAATGGTCGGTGCTGATCGACGTTGGGATGTCAGGGCGCGCTGATCCCAAGGATGCCCTGACGGATTTGTTTGCCGACGCGGCAGAAGCGGGGCTGGCCCGTGACGGGTTGATTGCCCAAAGCGAGGCACAGCGACAGGAATTCTGGCATGTGCGAGAGGTTATTCCATCCGCAAACAAGGCGATCGGGGCGCTGGCGTCCAACGATATTGCGCTGCCCGTGGGGGCCGTGCCGGATTTCATCCGCCGGGGGGCTGAAGAGCTAAGCGGCTATGGGGATATTCGCATCAACAGCTTTGGCCATCTGGGGGATGGAAACCTGCACTACAACCTGTTTCCGGCCAAGGGGCGGAGCAAGGCGGATTATGGGTCTTTGGGGGCCGAGCTGAAAGGCGTCGTTCAGGATTTGGTGGCAGAGTTTGGCGGATCGTTCAGCGCCGAGCATGGTATCGGGCGGCTGAATGTGGCGACGTTGGAACGCTACGGCGACCCGGTTAAGCTGTCTGCGATGCGGGCGATCAAGACGGCGCTGGATCCATTGGGGATCATGAACCCCGGCGCCATCCTGCGTTAAGTGCGCAGTGAATGTTGAAACGCCCCGCCGGGGGGTGGCAGGGCGTTTCGAATGTGACGATTCACATGTGGTTGCAAACAGCGCCTGCTCCCCGCAGGCAAAACCGGTTTAGATACAAACAGTTACCAAAAGGTTCATTCGCCTTCGAATTCGCATAGAACATGAACGTCCATGCCCAGTTTTTCAAGTAAATCACGTCCGCCCAGTTCCGGCAGATCGACAACAAAGGCGCATCCAATAATCTCGCCACCAAGGCGTTCAATCAGCTTGATACCAGCCTGCGCCGTGCCGCCGGTTGCCAGCAGATCATCAACCAACAGAATTTTCTCACCCGGCTGGATCGCATCGTCGTGAAGCTCTACGATTGCGTCACCATATTCCAGCTTGTAGGCCTGACTGATGGTCGCGCCGGGCAGTTTGCCCTTTTTGCGGATCGGCACAAAACCGACAGTCAGCTGGTGTGCAATCGCCCCGCCCAGAATAAACCCGCGCGCCTCTAGCCCGACGACCTTGTCGATCTGCATTCCCGCGTAAGGGTGCAGCAACTGGTCGATGGCCATGCGAAACCCGCGCGGATCGGCAAACAGCGTGGTGACATCACGGAACATGATGCCCTCATGCGGGAAATCAACGATCGTGCGAATGTAATCTTTGACGTCTTTTTTCTTTGAGTTTCTCATAATACCCGCCCCGCAACAGCATCCAGTTTGGCCACCAGCGCGGCGTCGCGCGCGTCTGGCGATGTCATCACCGTATATTCCAGTGCCCGGTCGCAACCTTGTGGGCAAAGATTGCGATCAGCGCCCAGTAATTCAGGCAACCGGCGCACCAAGCCGCGCGCATTGTCCGCGTTTGCGCCAAGCGTTTTGATAATCGCGGTCACGTCTACCTCGCCGTGGTCCGGGTGCCAGCTGTCATAATCGGTGATCATCGCGACGCTGGCGTAACAAAGCTCGGCCTCGCGGGCCAGTTTTGCTTCGGGCATATTGGTCATTCCGATCACGTCACAACCCCAAACCTCGCGATACATTTTGGACTCGGCCAAGGTGGAAAATTGCGGCCCTTCCATCGCCAGATATGTGCCGCCCATGTGGACATTGATACCCTGTGCTTTGGCGGCTGTAAAAGCAGCGGCGGACAGGCGCGGGCAGGTGGGATGTGCGACCGAGACATGGGCCACGCAGCCGGTGCCAAAGAATGATTTTTCGCGGGCGATTGTTCGGTCAATGAATTGATCTACAACAACAAAATCGCCCGGTGCCATTTCTTCGCGAAACGACCCGCAGGCAGATACAGACACTACGTCCGTCACGCCGATGCGTTTTAGGGCATCAATATTGGCGCGGTAGGGAACGGTGGCCGGTGAATGGATGTGCCCCCGTCCGTGGCGTGGCAGAAACGCCATTTTCACGCCGTCCAAGGTTCCCGTTAATATCTGGTCGGACGGAGCGCCCCACGGGCCGTCGACGCTTTGCCATTCGGCATTTTTGAGCCCGTCAATTTCATAAAGCCCCGAGCCGCCGATGATGCCGATCATAGTGTCCATTCTGCTCTCCGTTATTACGCCGCCCGATCCTAAAGGCAGGCGGGCAATGATGGAAGACTTGTGCACAAAACACAGGCGCATTCGACGCAAACGGTTCCGAATTCGATTTGCCTGTGCTAAAGGCCCTCGCAAGACTTTTACTTCCCTAGCAAATGGAAATTTCCGTGGCGAAATCGACGCTGGCGTCCTTCGTGGACCGCTTATCTGTTCCAGAGATCAAGTTTGTAAAAGGCCAATACTCGGCCTCATTGCTTAAAACCGAAGTGCTTGCGGGCCTGACGGTGGCGCTGGCGCTGGTTCCCGAAGCCGTGGCCTTTGCATTTGTCGCCGGTGTTCATCCGCTGGTGGGCCTATACGCGGCCTTTATGGTGGGCTTGATTACGGCGCTGATCGGCGGGCGGCCGGGCATGATTTCGGGGGCTACCGGGGCGCTGGCCGTCGTCATGGTGGCGCTGGTGGCACAGCACGGCGTCGAATATCTGTTCGCGGCTGTTGTGGTCATGGGGATACTTCAGATCGGGGCGGGGATTTTCAAACTGGGTAAATTCATCCGGCTGGTGCCCCATCCGGTGATGCTTGGCTTTGTAAACGGGCTGGCGATTGTGATTTTTCTGGCTCAGATGACCCAGTTTCAAGTGCCCGGAACAGCCGAGGCTTCTGGCCATGGCATGGCGGGGGGCGACTGGATGACAGGTTGGCCACTGGTGACGATGCTGGGGTTGGTGGCGCTGACGATGGCGATCATCTGGCTGGCGCCAAAAGTAACCAAGGCCTTTCCGGCACCGCTGGCAGGCATTGGCATTGTGGCGCTGATCGTGATTGGTTTTGGCATTGATGTGCCACGGGTCGGTGATTTGGCGTCAATCGAGGGCGGCCTGCCAGTGTTCCATATTCCGAGTGTGCCGTTTAATATGGAAACCTTGCAGATCATTCTGCCTTATTCGCTGATCCTTGCGGCAATTGGCCTGATCGAAAGCCTACTGACGCTGAACCTTGTGGGTGAGATTACCGGCAAGCGTGGCGGTGCCAGTCAGGAATGTGTGGCGCAGGGGATCGCAAATACGGTTACCGGTGTGTTCGGCGGCATGGGGGGCTGCGCGATGATCGGACAGTCGATGATTAACGTCAAATCAGGTGGCCGCACCCGTCTGTCGGGCCTGTCGGCGGCCTTGTTCTTATTGGCATTTATTGTCGTGGCCTCGCCCCTAATCGAACAAATACCACTGGCCGCACTGGTTGGCGTTATGTTCATGGTGGTGATTGGGACATTTGCGTGGAATTCACTAAAAATTCTGCGCCGCGTGCCCAGAACGGATGCTTTTGTTATCTTGCTGGTCACGGTGGTGACGGTGCTAACGGACCTTGCGACAGCGGTTGTGGTCGGGGTCATTGTCTCGGCGTTGGCCTATGCATGGCAAAACGCATCGCGCATTCACGCCAAAACCTATACGACGCCCGAAGGGGCCAAGGTTTATCAGGTTCAGGGGCCGCTGTTCTTTGGCTCTGTCGAAGGATTTACCGAGCTGTTCAAATTCGACAGCGATCCACAGTCTGTCATCGTTGATTTTGCCGACAGCCGGGTGGCTGATCAGTCTGCGCTTACGGCGATTGAGGCCGTGGCCGCAAAATACCAAGCCGCCGGGAAACAGCTGCAATTGCGTCATCTCAGCCATGATTGCCATCAGCTGATGTCAAAAGCCGGACAGTTGATCGTCGATTCCGATGATGATCCGGATTATCAGATTGCGGTCGATTATGCCGTGCGAACCGGTGTGCTGGGCGGGGGGCATTAACGCCCGTTAATCGTCGGGACGCTTCAAGCTGAGCAAATCGTTTACTACCGAATAATCACGATATCCTAGCCGCGATAGCGGGTTATAGGTCAGCACGTCAAAACGCCCGTCCACCAGGCAATCGTCACGAATATAGACGCCAATGACTTCGGCAAACATTGCGATGTTTTGATCGCCTTGCAATGCCACCGTTTCGGTCAGACGACATTCCAGCGCGGCGGGAACCGAACTGACGCGCGAACATGGGATCGTTTCACATTCGCTTCGTTCCAGCCCGGCCAACTCAAATTCATCAACCCCGGCTTCGTAAAGGCCGGAAGTCTGGTTCATTGCGTCCCGCGCCGCGTATTCCACGATATTGACGCAGAAAACGCCGGTGTCTTTGATATTCTGCGTCGTGTCTTTGCCAAACGCGCGATCCTCTTTGGTACTGGTCGATGCAAAAACGACCTGCGGCGGAGAATAGGCCACTGCGTTGAAAAAGCTGTAAGGAGCCAGATTTTCGCGCCCGTCCTTGCCGCGTGTCGATATCCAGCCAATCGGGCGGGGTGATACGATTGCACTGAACGGGCTGTGTGGTAATCCGTGGCCGTCTTCGGGGCGGTAAAACATGGGCTCTCCTCATTTGTTGCCCAAAAACTAGCGCCGTGCTAGCAGGCTTTCCAGCCCAAAATGCAGGAAGGGGCGGCGTGTATCATCTTAGGCAGGAAACCACACAGGATTGGTGGGACGTAGAAGCACTGCTGGACTTGTGCTTTGCGCCCGGACGAGAGGCGCTTTCGTCCTATCGTTTGCGTGATGGTGTCGCGCCGATTGGGGATCTTTGCCTGATCGCCCACGATGCGGACCAAATCCTTGCCGCAGCAATCCGATTCTGGCCGGTGAGGATCGGAAGCGCGGACGCGGTGTTGCTGGGGCCGATCGCGGTGCACCCAACACGTCAGGGCGAGGGGCTTGGTGGATTGCTGATCGGCGAAGGGCTTTCGCGTGCCCGCGCATTGGGGTGGCAAAGGGTGCTGCTCGTGGGTGACGCGCCCTATTATGCGCGCTTTGGTTTTGAAAAACTGCCGCGGGTGACGATGCCACCACCGACAAACCCGGATCGAGTATTGGGAGCCGCGTTAAGCAATGGGGCATGGGACGGTGTTTTTGGAGCGGTCCGACAGTCAGACTAAGACGTGCCGCGCAACCATTCCATCACAGCAGGGCGCACCGATTGCGCGCCGCTGTCGCTGGCCGCTTCGATCACCGCCTTGGCATCCTTAAGGTTCACCCGGCGCAGCAGATGCTTGACCGGCCCGATCGAGGCCGGGCGCATCGACAGCGTTGGCACGCCAAGGGCTGCAAAACACATCGCTTCGATCGGTCGCCCGGCATCTTCGCCACAAAATGACACCGGTGTTCCGGCCGCATTACAGCGTTCGACAATGCGCTCAATCACCGAAAGAAAGCTGACATTCAGCGTGTCATAGCGCCGCCGAACGCGCTCATTTTCCCGGTCAGCGGCATAAAAGAACTGCTTCAGGTCGTTGCCGCCGATGGATACAAAATCGGCCAGCTCAAAAAATTGGCGCGGCGCAAAAACCATCGAAGGGGTTTCCAGCATTGCGCCGATCTCGACGTTTTCAGGCACGATATGGCCCAGATGTTTTTCACGCTCAATCTCATCCAACAAGTGCTGGCGTGCTTGGCGAAACTCATCAAGTTGGGCGATGAACGGAAACATAACACTTAGCGGACGCCCGTTGGCGGCCCGCAACAGCGCCTGCAACTGCATCCGCATGACGCCCTTTTTTTCCAACCCAACCCGGATCGCCCGCCAGCCCATGGCCGGATTTGGTTCGTCCTGCGGCTTCATATAGGGCAGCACCTTGTCGGACCCGATATCAAGTGTGCGGAATACCACGCGCTTGCCGTTCGCGGCGTCCATGACCTGTGAATAAAGCGACGCCAGCTCGGCCCGGCGCGGAACCTTGTTACGGATAAGAAACTGTAATTCGGTGCGGAACAATCCAACGCCCTCGGCGCCGGAATTCACCAGCGACGGCAGATCAGCCATCAGCCCGGCATTCATTTGCAGTGAAACGACTGTGCCGCACAGCGCTTCGGCGGGTTTGTCGCGCAGCGTAACATAGCGTTCCTGCGCCGCCGCATGCATCGCTATCTTGTCAAAGAACGCCTCGGCTACGGTTTCATCAGGGCGCAGGTGCACAACACCTTTTTCACCATCAACAAGGATTGTGTCGCCATTCAGCGCTTCGGTTGTGATCCCTTCGGCATGGATGACCAGCGGGATTGCCAAAGCCCGCGCAACAATCGCCGCATGGCTGCCGACCGAGCCTTGTTCCAGAACAATTCCGCGCAGCGACCGGCCATATGCAAGTAACTCACCGGGGCCAATGTTGCGGGCAACCAGAATTGGGTTTTCCGGCATTTCCGCGCCTGTATCGCTGCCTTGCCCGGTCAGTATCGCAAGTAGGCGGTTTGACAGATCGTCCAGATCTTGCAGGCGTTCGCGCAGGTATGCATCCGGCACCTTAGACAGCCGATTCCGAGCCGCAGATTGCTCTTTTTCAACGGCTGCTTCTGCTGATAGTCCGCTTGCAACATCCGCCTCCATCCGGCGCACCCAAGAGCGGGAATTGGCAAACATCCGGTATGCTTTCATGACCTCGCGCTGCTCTTTATCGCCCGAGTCAGAGATTTTCAGCAGGTCATCCACGGAAACACGAAGTGCATTGACGGATTCTTGCAGGCGGATCAGTTCGACTTTGGGGTCATCGGCAATTGGGTTGGTCACGACAACGCGCGGTTCGTGCAGGTAAACACTGCCCCGTGCCACACCTTCCTGTCCGATCCCGCCGCGAAACATTGCAGGCTGCATATGGCGCGCCGAAAGGGCCTGACCTTCGCCAATGAACGCCCCAAGTTCAGCCATTTCGGCCAGAACCATAGCGACAACTTCTAGGGCATAAAGCTCGTCTTCCGTGAAAACGCGCCCATCTTTTGACTGCACAACAAGAACGCCAAGGTTTTCACCCAAACGCTGTATCGGAACCCCGAGAAAGGACGAAAACACGTCTTCCCCGGTCTCGGGCATAAAACGAAAACCCGGGAATTGCGGCGCGTTGGCAGTGTTCACGGGTTCGCCCCGACCTGCCACGCGGCCAACAAGCCCCTCACCGATCCGCATTCTGGTCTGGTGAACGGCCTCTGGGTTCAGGCCTTGCGTGGCGCATAGTTCAAGCGTTTCCGGATCGCGGAACAGATAGATTGAACACACCTCGGTGCCCATACTGTCGGCAATCAGATGTGTGACCCGGTCAAGCCGCGTTTGCCCGGCGCTATCCTCGGCCAGGGCTTCGCGCAACCTGCCAAGCAGTTTGCGGCTTTCGCTTTCTTTGCGGTCAGGCATAGGCCCCCCGAAAAGCAGGCCTGTTCAGGCCGCTTTTTCCAATTCAAATGCATCATGCAGGGCCTGCACGGCCAGTTCCATATATTTCCGGTCGATCAGCACTGAAATCTTGATTTCTGACGTAGTAATGACCTTAATGTTTATTCCTTCAGCGGAAAGCGAATGAAACATCTTGGCGGCCACGCCCGCATGGCTGCGCATGCCGATGCCGACGACTGAAACTTTGGCAACATCCGTATCGGCAACCAGATCGTGATAATTGATATCGTCAGAATCCTTGGCCGCCTGCATTGCAGCTTGGGCACGCGAAACCTGATCCACTGGGCAAGAGAACGTCATGTCGGTGCGCCCTTCTTCAGATATGTTTTGCACAATCATATCCACATTCACGCCAGCTTCGCTGAGAGGGCCAAAGATTGCTGCCGCGATACCGGGCCGGTCGGCCACTGATATCAGCGTCATTTTTGCTTCGTCGCGGCTACAGGCGACGCCGGAAATCACATTGCTTTCCACGATATCCTCCTCGTCGCAGACAAGCGTGCCTGCGTTTTCATCATTATCTTCAAAGCTCGA
>JAHRVC010000034.1 GCA_019090885.1 Marinosulfonomonas sp. | reverse complement strand
GGCGGCCACCCGGCTGGCGGCGGCGGCATTGGAACGGGGCGTGAACCCGGTCATCATGTCATCCCTGCCCGATTGCGGGTTTGAGCAGTTTGGCTTTCGGGTTGAACGGCTGGTTGGATCGAACCAAGAAGAATTGGCGGCCTGCGAACTGGACCTTGTGCAATTTTGGAACATGGCAATTGTAATCGACGTTAAAGACATCGCACGGCTCGGTTAGTGCATTACACAGACGGCGGCGACTATTCCGCCGCCGTTTCCAGATCAGGTTCCGCCTTGATTTTCTTTTCGGAGGCAAGAACCTGAACCCTAGCCGGTTTCTCAGCATTACTAACTACAACTTTACGACGCAATCCGAGTTTGCGCGAAATAGCGCTCACCCGCGCGCCAATGACCGAAGGTGCGGTGATCATCACCGGCACCATCACTAGCGTCAACACAGTCGAAAACAACAATCCCGACACCAAAGCGGCAGACAAATGCACAAAGAAAAACCCGGCGAGGCCACCCACAATGACCTCACGCAATGGGAAATCAAGTTCGATATTCAGCGCCATCGGAATAACACCCAACGTCGTCACGGCCGCAGTCAACAGAACTGGACGGACCCGCTGCGCCGTGGTCAGCAACATGGCCTTAATCGGCTCGACGCCATCGTCGCGGGTGTAATGATTGTAGGTATCAATCAGCACGATACCGTTTTTCACCACGATCCCCGACAGCGCAACAATCCCCAACCCGGTCATAATAGCCGAAAACGTCATTCCGGTGATTAACATCCCAAGCAGGACACCTGCCGTTGACATAACTACGGTCGAGAGTGTCACAAAGACTTGATAAAAACTGTTATATTCCAACAGCAAGACCAGAAATATTATGAACATTGCCGCCGTCAAAGCCTTAATCATAAAGGCATTGGTTTCCTCAGTTTGTTCTGCGGCACCACCGTAAACAACCAAAATTTGGCTCGGGAAGTTCTGCTCTTCGACCCAGGCCTGAACCTGACTAACTTTCTCGGCACTCAAGACGCCTTCATCCACATTTGCACCCACAAAAATCGAATAGAAACCATCCTGCCGGGTAATATTCCCGACCTTAGGCACGGCCGTGCGGGTGATAAAGTTTGAAACAGGCACCTGCCCTTTTGGGGTCGCGACCCGCAAAGAATCCAGTGAATCAAAACTGCGCTCATTTCTTGGCAGTCGGACCTGAATATCAAGTTCGTCCGATGAATCATCGGGCAGATATGTGCCCAGTTTCACACCGTCCGTCACTAGCTGCACATATGGCCCAAGCTCTCGGATACCCAGCCCGTATTTGGCGGCCTCGGTTCGATCAACAGTCAGTGACCAGTCGATCCCCGGCGAGGGCCGTCCGTCTTCCACGTCTATCGTGCCGCCCAACTCAAACTCGATAAAATTCCGGATCTCATCCACCACCGGAAAGAGGCCTTCATACGTTGGCCCAGTCACGCGCAAATTGATGTCTTTACCGGATGGTGGCCCGTTTTCTTCCGCGGCAATCTGAATTTCGAGACCGGATATTTTTTCAACCCGCGCCCGAATTTCTGCAAAAATTACCGCCGCTTTAACGCGTTCTTCCAAGGATGTAGCTGCAGTTGAAGATTACCGATCGTGTCAGCCGGTGAGTTTTCGGCCCCACCGAATGACAAGATAACATCCTGAATACCGGCCACCTGCAACACTTCGTCCTGCACTTCGAGCAGGAAATCCCGGGTTTCGGTTGCGGAATAATTCCCCCGCGTAACAACCGATACAACACCGTATTCCGGCTCATTCTCGGGGAATGCGACGACGCCCGTGGGGTGTTGGGAAAAGTAGAAAAAGATATAGCCAACAATCGCAAATCCAGCCGTCAGGGTCAGGATAGGATGCAGCAAAAGACGCGACATTAACCGAACATATATCCCCAACAGCCCGCGAATTTTATTCATGTCGAATTTTTCGGGGTACATGACTATGTCAGCCGCTTCACGTTCGCGGTCATCCATTTCGTGTTTGGCGATGAATGCACCAATAACCGGCATGAAAATCAGCGCTGAAATCAACGACGCAACCATCACCACGATGACCACGATCGGCAGATAGCTCATGAATTTGCCGATGATTCCGGGCCAGAAAAGCAGCGGCACAAAGGCACCGAGGGTCGTTGCTGTTGCAGACACGACCGGCACGAACATTTTGCGCGCCGCCAGAATGAACGCGCGTTTTCGCGACACACCTTCTGACAGTTTTCGTTCGGCGTATTCGACCACCACAATCGGGTCATCAACGAGAACCCCAACCGCGATAACCAAGCCAAACATGACCATCATGTTGATCGTCATACCCAGCATTTGAAGCACCAGAAATGCCATCATAAACGAGATCGGGATAGACATTCCGATCATAATAGCTGGACGCACACCAAGTGTTGCAATCGTCATAATCAACACCAGTGCGACGGCCGTCAAAACCGCCGCCTCCAACGAGCGGAACAGGTTTTTCGTGCCAATCGATTGGTCCACAAGGAAACTGTATTCAACGCCAGCAGGCCAGTCGGCGGCAAACGTATCGGTTAGGGCGCGCACTTGATCGGAGACTTCGATAATATTCGTGCCAAGGTTCTTTTTAACCTCAAGCGTGATCGCAGGCGCACCGTTCACAAAGGCGTATTCCGTGGCATCCTTGAATGTCCGGGTGATCGACGCAACATCGCCAAACGTCACCACTGTGTCGCCAACTGTTTTCAGCGGCAAACTGTAAACTTCTTCAGCAGTCGAAATCAGCCCCGGCACATCAACGTTAAACGTGCCCTGCCCGCTATCCAGTTTACCACCGGCAACCATCACGTTGTTGCGGGCCAAAGCCTCAAACAATTGCCCGGCGGTGATATTATATGCCTCCAGATGTAGCAGATCTATCTGCACTTCCAGCACTTCTTCACGTTTGCCCGAAACTGTAACTTCCTGAACGTCCCCGATGGATTCCAACTCATCCTGCAGGGCCTCAACATGGCGGCTCAACGTGCGCTCTGGCACCTCGCCGTAAACGGCCACGGATAAAACCGGGCGGTCGGTGATATTAATTTCATTTATCGTCGGCTCATCAGCGTCTGCGGGCAGCTCGCTTGCGATCCCTTCCAATTCACCACGAATGTCAGTCAGAGCTTTGTCTTTGTCGACATCCACTTTGAATTCAAGGAACACAGAAACATGGCCCGTCGTCGCCGTTGTCGTAAGCTTCTCCAGCCCCTCCATACCCAATAACCGATCCTCGACTGGCTTGGCCAAAAGCCGGCTGGCATCGCGCGGAGAGATACCTCGTTGGTCAACGGCTACATAGAAAAACGGAATGTCGATGCTCGGAAAGCTCTCCTTAGGCAGAGATACATAAGACGCAAAACCCGAGCCGAGCAGTAGCACCATCACCGTCAAAACGGCACGTGGCATCAACAAAACGCGTTCGATGAAATTTATCATTGCGCGATCCTATTCAGCAAAGCGGGCTTGGACCGCCTGCCCTTTGCTCACATATTCCTGCCCCAACACGATCAGATCAACCGCCAGTGGCAATCCTGAAACCCATACCCCATCGCGCGTGTCTGCAAGAATATCCAGCGGGTAGAACACAACCTTTTCGTCCTCGACCGCCTTCGCACCCAACACCCCATCAGCATCCAGCGTCAGGATAGACTGGGGCAACAAATGCGCGGGAACATTTCCCATGTCGACAAGTGCTTCGGCCGTCAGCCCATCAAATATCAGCCCGTCTGCGTTTGGAAATTCGATCTCGATTTGAAACGTGCGCGTCGCCGGATCAGAGCTGACGGCGACAAAGGTAACAACGCCCTCGCTGTTTTGCCCGTTAATGGTTCTGATTTTGGCAGGCACCCCCAGCTTGACCAGACTAATGCGCAGTTGCGGCACTGCGCCAACAAAGACCATTGGATCAAGTTGAATGATTTTCGCGCAGGAGCCGCCGAAATTCAGTAAAGTTCCAACCTCGACAATCGGTCCCTGAACAACGCCAGCCAAACCGGCACGTATCTCGGTATTGTCCAGTTCGTCTACCCGGTTTTTCAAAGTTACTTCGGCGGCTTCAAGGCCAGATTCTGCGGCCCGCAGATTGGCAGAAAACACGGCCTTGCTGTTGTCCGATGCCAGACCTTTTTCACGCAACGCTTGGTTCGTATCAAAATCTGTTTGCGCCTTTAGCAGCGTTGCCTCGGCTTGGATGACGACCGCACCGGCCTGATTGACACTTGCCTGGCGTGTTCCGCCCTCAAGTGTGCAGATCAAATCGCCCTCTTGAACTGTCTGGCCCTCTCTGACGGCCACCGATTTTACAATGTCGCTGGTCTCAACCGTTGCCGCAAGCGAGGCCTTGGCCTCGGTGTGACCGCGCAACGTAACTTCCAGTTTCATCGGCTCTAAGTGGAAAGACTTCACCCGGACGACCCGAACAGAGCCACCGTTTTCGGCGATCAGTTCATTTCGCTCCGCGATCGTTAAGGCCGGATCATGAACACCCTCTTGTTGATGGCTATGAACCGCAAATCCGCTGGATTCCACAGCGTCCGTGATCGGACCGCCATCTTTTTCAAGTAGGGAAACCAGCGAAAATTCACTGTCATGGGGGCCGTTGCCGCCCTTAAGGACCACGCCTGTGACAAACCACAAAGCAACAATCAGGATGATAACGGCAGCGACGCCATAGGATTTAAGTGCTTTCATGGTGGCTCTAATTCTTCACTTTTGTGTGATGCCCGGAGGGACGGACCCGACCAGACATCATTATTACTATTAGATTCGGAGGCGCGTCGCGCTCCATTCCGGCAATATCTATTCGCCCAATGTGTTGGCTTCGGGGCATAGTATCACTGAAATTGTCAAATTCTCGCCTTGCTTGTTATGCAGAAATTGCAGTATGTGCAACAAATAATTCCGTGAGGTAACCCTGTGTCCGACCTTCGAGAACGAAGAAAATTACGCACCGCCAACACCATCCGTGTAGCCGCCGTAAATTTGGTTCACGCGCAGGGGCTGGATAACGTCACCACAGATATGATTAGCGAAGCCGCTGGAATTAGCCCGCGCACATTCTTTAACTATTTTAGATATAAAGAGGCAGCCCTTCTGCCCCCAACGCCGGTTTTTGAACAAAACGCCGTTAACCGGTTCTTAGTATCAACGGCCCCGATACTTGACGACCTTGTCGAACTGATCATCCCGCTCACGCAGTTTTTCTCGGAAAACCCGGCTATGTTTCGGAAACTATTCGAAATATCACAAGCACACCCAAAACTCGTCATGTTAAAGATTAACGCATTTCACGAATTTGAAGACATGGTGCGGCTGGTGATCGCAAAAAGGTTAAAAATGAAAAGTGACGCGGACAAACCCAGCTTGATTGCCGCCCTCGTTACAACCGGGATACGGGTCGCGATGGAAAGTTGGGCCAATCACGGAACTGGCAGCGCTGACAAGGAAATCGAGCGCACATTCAGTGAGATGAAAACAATATTCGCCCAGTCAGACCAAACCGCGCCCTAACGATTTTCAAACGCCGTGCGCTGGCGCTCTATCTCTGGCCAGTTTGTAACCATCCACTTTATCAGCGCACTTGCCGGTTCCATAAAACTGTGGCCGATTGGCGTAAGTTGATATTCGACGCGTGGTGGCACCTCGGCAAATACCGTGCGGGTCACCAACCCGTCACGCTCCAGATTACGCAACGTAATTGTCAGCATCCGCTGAGAGACGCCCTCGACCACGCGTTTTAATTCAGAAAAACGGTATTTTCCATCCGGTGCTTCGGAAAGTCGGGTGATAATCAGCAAGCTCCACTTATCCGCCAGTCGATCCAACAAAGGGCGCACCGGGCAATCGGAGCTCAGTTCAAGGCGCGGCGTTTGGGCGGCAGGGGATCCATCTGGCATGTGTGGTTTCTTTCCATTCGGTATATGCGGGCCAATAGTTACACGCGGGTAACTAGGTTACGTTTGCGTGCCTTCTTTTTATTTCCTTACATTAACATTAGCATGTAAGTATGAAAAAGTAACACTTGGATTTCTCGCCCCGGAAAAACGGCCAATACGCACCTCAAACAAGGTGATTTTGGTCGTCATTTCTCTGGGATTAACAGGATCCAAAAATCTCGATCAAAGGAGCGCCGCACAGATGGCCCGCCAACCAACTATCTTCATTCCCCATGGAGGGGGCCCGTGTTTTTTCATGGATTGGAATCCGCCGGATGCATGGAACCGGCAGATCGAATTTCTGCGCGCCCTGCCCGCAACGCTGGCCGAAAAACCAAAGGCCATGTTGGTCATTTCGGGTCATTGGGAAGAAAAAGACATAACCGTGCAGAACAATCCGGCGCCAGATTTGCTGTTTGATTATTACGGGTTTCCACCCCACACCTATGAACTGACGTTCCCTGCCCCCGGTGACACCGCGCTGTCGGCCCGTGTAACAACGTTGCTAAATGGCGCCGGGATCAAGACCCAAAACGAAACCGATCGCGGTTATGACCACGGCGTGTTCATTCCACTTAAGGTCGCGTTTCCTGACGCTGAAATCCCAATTGTTCAAATGTCGCTGCGCGCGGACCTTGATCCGGCGGCCCATATCGCTGTGGGTCAGGCCCTGGAACCGTTGCGCGACGAAGGCGTTTTGATCGTGGGCAGCGGCAATACCTATCACAATATGAATGTCATGATGCAGGCGATGCGCGGCGGACCGAGCGGAAAAGTTTCCGGACTGGAGTTTGATAAATGGCTAAGCGATGCGGCCTGCAACACCGACCCCGACGAGCGTAACCGCCTGCTGGCGGGCTGGGCCAAAGCACCCGGCGCAACCGATGCGCATCCACGCGAAGAACACCTGATCCCATTGCATGTGGTGGCTGGCGCCGCCGGTGCGGACATCGGACAAAAAACACTAGAGGATGTTGTTTTGGGCGCCGTTGAATCTGCCTATCAATTCGGCTGAAATCCCGGCCCCCAACCATTACCGATCCAACTACAATCAACGACGCGGCACCGGCGTATCTGGTGCAGTTATTGAGTTTAAAGGAGCAATATAATGACACTTCAAAATGGACCATTCCTAGTCACCGGCGCTGCCGGAAACCTTGGTGGATTGGTTTTAAACAAACTGATCGAGGCAGGCGTAGGCCCGCTAATTGCCACCAGCCGCTCACCCGAAAAGCTGGCCGACGTCGCCGCAAAAGGCGTTGAGGTCCGGACAGCCGATTTTAATGACCCGGCCACACTTGGTTCGGCATTCAACGGTGTTAAACGCCTGCTGATCGTCAGCACCGACGATCTGGAGCCCGGAAAACGCCTTATTGCCCATGCCAACGCCATTGATGCCGCCGTCAAAGCAGGTATTGAGCATATCGTCTATACGTCACTGACCAACCCGGTCGACGCGTCCCCGATCACATTTAGTGCAGACCATAAAGATACCGAAAAAATGTTGGCCGATAGCGGCCTTTCATACACGGTTCTGCGTAACAACCTGTATGCCGATTTGCTTTTGATGAGTGCGCCACAAAGCATCGCAATGGGCAAACATTTCACCGCCACGGGCACCGGAAAGACCGGCTATGTAACGCGCCAAGATTGCGCCAACGCCGCCGCTGCAGCCTTGATGAATGAAGCTAGCACCCGCACGCTCGACATTACCGG
This sequence comes from Marinosulfonomonas sp., assembly GCA_019090885.1. Taxonomy (GTDB): domain Bacteria; phylum Pseudomonadota; class Alphaproteobacteria; order Rhodobacterales; family Rhodobacteraceae; genus NORP110. The sequence continues at coordinate 12,827 of JAHRVC010000034.1, read as the reverse complement.
GCCAGCCACTGTGAGCCATGATCAGATTGCAAAATTCCTGTCAGAAATCACTGGCACTGCAATTCCCCATATCGCAATTTCTGACGAAGATCTGCAGGGCGCGATGGTTGCCAATGGCTTGCCCGCATTCATGGCCAAAGTCTTTGCCTCATTCGATGTGGCCGTTGATCAGGGCTATCTGGACGTTGCGTCCGGTGCGCTGGAAGAATTGACCGGAAAGCCCGGCAAGTCAGTTCTGCAATTCCTGAAAGATAACAAAGCCGCTCTGACGGCCCCACAAAGCTAGGACGTATGATGAAACTATTTAACGCAAATTTCTCGCCCAATGCACTGCGCGTGCGTGCCGTTGCCCTTGAACTGGGAATTGATCTTGAAGTGGTCGAAGTTGATCTGCGCGCCGGAGGAACCAAGACGGATGAATTTCTGGCAATGAACCCGAACGGCAAAATTCCGGTTCTGCAGGACGGCGATTTCGTGCTTTGGGAATCGCGCGCAATCAACAGCTATCTTGCAAGCTTAAAGCCAGAAACCGGATTATACCCCACTGACGCAAAAGCGCGCGCGACGGTTGAACAATGGTCCAACTGGCAAGCCATACATCTGGGACCGTCGATGCAAAAGGTCTCTTTTGAACGGGTGATGAAAGAAAAATTCGGCATGGGCACACCGGATCAGGCAGTCATCGATGGCGAGTTAAAAAACATCGAGCAGTTTCTGGCCGTGCTGAACACCGGCCTTGAAGGCAAGGACTGGATTGCAGGCGCACTTTCGGTCGCTGATTTTGCTCTGGCCAGCACGTTCATGTATCGCGTGCCTGCCGATATTTCGCTGGACGCAGTGCCAAATGTGGCCGCTTGGATCGAACGGCTTGAAGCACGCAAATCCTGGCAGGACGCCTACGCGCCAGTTAAAGCATTGCTTGGATAAATCATCAGCGGGCGGCCGGTTTTGCTTTTTTCGGCATACGGCCGCCCACACCCTTAGCTTTCAGAGATCTGGCGCGCCCGCGCAGCACTGACCCGCTCTTGATAGCCCTGCGGATCCCCATATTCCGCAAACCCCAGATAGCGCCCATTGGCCCGCGACACGCGCGCCTGATGTTTGATCGGGCACCAGTGCGCTTCGGTGCGCGACGCAATTTCGCTGGCATAGGAAAGCAATCCATTGGCGTAGGAACAAAAAATACAATTCAGCTTTTCGATCCCGTTGAGATAGCCAAGCAAATGCCGGTCAAACACGATATGATCTCCCCGCGCGACCTTGCTGATCCGGTAGGCCGGAAAACAAATTGCCTGATACAGGGAAACGAATAAGTCCAGCAAAACCAGCGGTAACACGAGCGCATAGATAAACGGGGCTGTCAGGATTGCCAGCAGGCGTGCATGGCGCAGATAGCCAAAAATCCCGGTTCGCAGGGCCTTGTTGCGCCGCCGCAGTTCTTCACTCAGAACCAGCCGTCCCTTTTCGATCTTCAGGTCAAGCGCGGCGCGGCGTTTGTCAAACTCTGCCTCCAGCCCATCTTCAAAATCCCGGAAACGCTGGATGATTTTTTCCTGCTCTTCCGTGAAACTGCGTTTTTGTTGCTTACCTTGCATATCGCCCCACTTGAATCTGCTCTAACCTGTCCGCGAGTATCTTCATAAACCTGCCAACTGTCACGCAGCACGTCCGCCCCGGCGCCAGTCATTTTGTATGGACAACATCCAGCCGACGTACGCGAATTTTAGGGCTGAAAGCAGGGTTAGCCGACGGCAGGCCGCCGTCGGATCAGATACCAGTGTTTGCCCTCAAATACTTTGACGTTGTCCTGATTCCAGACGTCCGCGTCCAAACAAAGAACACCTGTGGTATTCTGCACTTTAATCTCAGAAACCGTAAGCAACGGATAAACCGTGTCGCCCGCATAAACGGGTTTCAAAATACGCCCCGAAAGCTCGATCATCCCCAACAGCGACTCTGTCACCTGATGGGGAAATGTCCCGGCACCCGCCGCCGTCTGGATCATGACCTGCATTCCGTGTGCAAGCATGTTTGGGTGCCCACGCGCTTTGCAGTATTCCACATCGTAGTGAATGGGATCATTGTCCCCTGATGCCAGTTGGAACGCCGCAAACATAGCGTCATTCATCGTGCGTGACGGGATATAAAATGTCTCACCAATTTTGAAATCTTCCAGATAGCGGCTGTCGCAATATTTATGATCGCGCCGCACATCAAAACTTTTGTCGCTCATATCATTCCCTCTGAATTGCGCTCGGATTACCTGACGGCCTTAGCCCTGCCCCAAGCATTCAGCCGATCGTCAAAATCATGGGTGAGCGTGACAAGGGTGATGTACCGGGATCGGCATTCTGCGTGACCTGCCCCCAATAGCTCCCACATTCAGAACGAGAGTTTGCGGGGGGCAGAGCACCGGAGCTTCATAATCTGTGGCTTCGTTTTGGGCAAGCACGTCCTGCGCAGAGCCGTCAAAATTGCCCAAGCACCCTGCCCGCCCTTAAGCGGGCTTTATCTGACGGAGTCACAGGGAATACTCATGGTTTTATCAAGAATGCCGTCACCTAATATTGGGTTCGTTCAAGTAAATTTGCAATTTTGACAAATATTCCCGCGAAATGATTTGTGGTAACGCGTGGCCGCCGAACGCAAACACATGGGTGCACGCATCGGGAATTCTGTCAGCCAGTTCCCGGATGAAATATGGCGGGGTTATTGTGTCGTCGGCGGCGCCCATAACCAGTGTCGCCGCGGTGATCTGGTGGATTTCATCGCGCCGATCAAAGCGCAATAATGCCTCGATACGCGCCGTTGCAATATCGTTGTCCGGCATGATACCGGATTTTTCTGCCGCCAATTGTGCGGCGTATTCGGTGTTGTCACGTATCCATTCGGGGGGGCGGGTTGTCAGCAAGCTAAGCTCTGAATAAAGCGCACGACCGCTTTGTGTAAGCAGGGCCTTTCGAAACTCAAACAGCCGCGAGAAATAAGCATCAGGGCCGGGCCAGGTAGAGCTGAGCACCAGCTTACCAACCCTTGCGGGATCTTCAATTGCCATGACTTGCGCGATTGCACCGCCAGTCGAATGGCCGACAATATCCGCCTTTTTCACCCCCAGTTCATCCATAAGCGCCAGCACGTCCCCGGCCATCTGTTCCACCGAAAACTGCATCAGGCGGCGGCTGCTTTTGCCGGTTCCGCGATGGTCATGCACGATGACACGGTGGTTTTTGGACAGCTCGGGCAACAGCGGTGACCAAAAGCCAGACAACCCCGCCAGACCGGATATCAGCACCAGCGGCGGCCCACTGCCGTGGCATTGGTAACAAAGCTGGTCGCCGTCGGGCAGCGTTAGAATGCTCATCTTATCACGGCTCCATTCTGGCGTAGGCCGGGGCTAAGTCAGGCAGGTGCCGTTTGTTTGTTCAGCCTCATACCGACAAAAATCGACAGCACCGAAAGCACCAGCAACACAAGGCATATTGGCCGGGTCACAAAGATTGTCCAGTCGTCGCCATTCAACAGCAATGCCCGGCGAAGGCCGGCCTCGGCAATCGGGCCAAGGATCACACCCAGCAGGATCGGAATGACCGAAAAGCCGAACCGGGTCATCACATAGGCGACGCATCCGATGCCCACTGTGACCCACAGATCAAACACATAAGAACGCGCGGCGTATGAGCCAAGCATGGTCACCACGAAGATCGACGAGGCCAGAACGACAACCGGCACATTGGCCACCCGCGCGAACAGCCCGGCCAGATAAAACCCCATGGCCAACATGATGAAATTGCTGAAAATAACGGCCATGATATAGGTATAGGCCTTATCGGCATGAGTGGTGAACAGCTCTGGTCCGGGGACCAGCCCATGGATCATCAGGGCGCTAAGCATAACGGCGGCGGTGGCATTTCCGGGGATCGACAGGGTCATCAACGGGATCATCGAGCCACCTTCGACGGCGTTATTGGCGGCCTCGGCAGCGGCGACACCCTCCGGAAGGCCCGTGCCAAATTTTTCGGGATGTTTAGAGGCGCGCCGTGCCTCGCCATAACCAATCCAGCAGGCAATATTCGCCCCCGCACCGGGAATCGCCCCAACGAACGTTCCGATAAAGCTGGACCGCAGCAAGGTCCGCCAAAGGCTGGCCATTTCAGACAGGCGTATCTTGCTGCCGGTTTGCGAAGAATTGCTGATGGTTGGCATTTTCGTGCGGCGGCTGCGGCCCACCATTTCCATGGTGATAGGAAAGGCGAACAGGCCAAGGATCATCGGGATCATCGAGAAGCCGTCAAACAAGTAGGTCTGGCCAAATGTAAAGCGGGTAACGCCGGAAATCGGGTCTATCCCGACGGTTCCGGCCATCAGGCCAAGCACCCCAGCGATCAGGCCCTTGATGATAGAGCCGCCGATCAGGGACGCAATGATCGTCAGGCCGAATACCGACAACATGAACAATTCCGCCGGGCCAAACAGCAAGGTAACTTTCGCCAGCATCGGGGCGAACAGCAAAAGAATGATACCTCCGAAAATGCCGCCAAATGCCGAGGCGTAAACCGAGGTTGTCAGCGCCTTTTTGCTTTGGCCTTTTTTGGTCATGGCAAAGCCGTCGGCAATAGTTGCGGCAGCAGCCGATGTGCCGGGAACGCCGATTAGGATCGCGGTAATGCCGCCGCCATAGATCGCACCGGCGTAGACACCGGCAAGCATCGGCAGCGCCGTGTTTGGATCCATGCTGAAGGTGAAGGGCAGCAGCAACACCACGGCAAGCGTGCCGCCGAACCCCGGCATCACGCCCATCAGGATGCCCCAGGCCACGCCAAATGTCATGGCCGCAAAGGTGTATGGATTAAGCAGGTTGAGAAAGGAATCCAAAAGTAACATGCCGTCAGTACGCCCCTTAGAAAAATCTGTCGATGGTCAGCGGTATCCGCAACCCGACGCCAAACCTGAACAGCAGGATCAGGACAGTGGGCACCAAAATTATCAGATAGAGCTTACGCAATGCCTCGGTCCGGTCGACAATCAAAGCTGCCGCAAACATGACGCCGATAAGCCCGATATCAAAGCCAACCCATGGCACTGTCAGGATAAACATGGCGGCCACCAACACCAGTGCCGCGGGCACCAGAAGCAGCCAGTTGCTGGTGGGTTTTTCGGCCTGCGGTATGGTTTTAGCTGTTGCAGGCTTTGTCTGGCGGTTGCTGAGCCAGGCCGAAACCCCAAGCAGCACGCCTAGGATCGCCATCGCGAAACACAAGAGCCGCGGATAGGTTGCGGCCCCGTCTGGCAGTTGCCATGCCAGCGCATAGACGAACCCGGCGCATAAAATCGTGACACCGGCCGCAACAAGATCTTTTTGATACGGCGTCAGCATTGCGATGGATCCCTAACAATCTGGCATGGCATTTGCTCTATTTAACGTCCTTAAGGAACACTCTCATATTGTCCTGAAGGTCCAGCAGGTAGCTGCGAAAGTCATCTGCCCCAAGGTAAGCGATGATTGGCGTTACCTGAATTTTTTCCGCCTCTGCCCGGAATTCCGGGCTTTCCAACGCGGCTTTGCAGCTGGCTTCAAGGTAATCAATCACCTCCTGCGGCATCCCGGCTGGGGCCGCAATTCCGCGCGAAGAGCCAACAAGGATCTGATCATATCCCTGCTCTTCATAGGTTTCCAGCGACGGCAGGAAAACCGAGCGTTCGTCAGCAGCTGACACGATACCACGCAGTTTGCCCTGTTCGGCCAATGTGCCGAAATAGGATAATGCGCCAACGGCGATATCAGCGTGCCCGCCCATGATTGCGGCACCGACATCGGCGGTTTTATCAAACGGCACATAGGTGAATTTGGTGCCAGTCGCATCTTCGAGCATCTTCAGATGCACGTGGTGCGCGCCCCAGTTCATTGTCGAGGCAACGGTCAGTGGACGACCACTTGCCTTTGACGCGGCCACCAGTTCATCCAGGTTCTGAATTTCGCTGTTAGGGTTCACAAACACGCCGGAAGGATCAAACACCATCCGGCAAATAGGGGTTAGGCTGTCGGCCAGCGTGAAATCAACTTCCCGGATGATTTCCAAGTTGGTGATGCTCATCGTGGTGATGGTGCCGATTGTGTAGCCGTCGGATTCTGCTGCGGCGAGCGCTGTATAGCCGATCTGGCCACCGGCGCCGGTCATGTTGTCGATATAGCTTTCGACACCTGCGGCTTCATTGGCGAATTTGGCCCAGGCCCGGACCATATTGTCGGTTCCGCCACCAGCGCCAGCATGCACGATGATCCGGATAGGTTTTTCCGGATAGTCGGCCATCGCCGGTGTTGAAAACGCCAACAGGCCAGCTGTCAGGGCAGCAGTTTGAATGGTTCGAATTGTTGTAGGCAGCATCATTTTATCCTCCGAGTTGCAAATCAATCGGGAAAGCAATTTTGAAGTGCCCACCCGGACGCCTATGCCACTACGCCTGAATTTAACACTCAGTTTGCTGGGCAGAGCACCGGGGTCAGAATACAAAAGCGCATTTCATAAGGACAGAGAATTAAATGGAAGATTATTGTAAGCCCTGCTAATGTTATCGCAGAATGGACATCAAACACCTGAAAACTCTGGTCGCTGTCGCGGACTATCGGACCTTCGGCGCGGCGGCGGATGCGCGGGGCATGACGCAATCTGCGGTAAGCCAGCAGATCCGGTCGATGGAGGATCAGTTTCAGGTGCAGCTGTTTGACCGCACAACACGGCCACCGACGTTGTCGCCTAGCGGGGCAAAGCTGGTGACAAATTCACGCGAAATTATCCGACTTTACGATCTGGCGCTGCGCGAGTTGACGGGCGAAAGCCTGTCCGGGACATTGCAGATCGGCGCCATGCGAACGACCCTTACCGGGGTTTTGCCAGAAGCACTGGCGATCCTGCATGAAAAATACCCCGATCTGAATATCAAGGTGACAACGGGCAACGCTGTCGATTTGGCCGCCCATGTGCGTTCCGGCCAGATGGACGCGGCAATAATCCCCAGCGAAACCCCGGAAATTGGCGACCTGCACTGGCATCAGGTTTCGCGTGAACCGCTGATGATTATCGCTCAAAAGTCGCTGGCTGGGCAGGATGGGCGCAGCCTGTTGGAAAGTCAGCCCTATATCCGATTTTCGCGCAGCGTTCCGATCGCTGCTATCATCGAGCGCAAGCTGAACGCCTACGGCATCCGCTATTCGGCGGATATGCAGATCGATTCATTCGCCGCAATTCAACTGGCGGTATCACACGGGCTGGGGGTTTCGATCGTGCCCAAACAGGCGATCGAAAACCCGTTCCCTGACAATGTCATCAGCATGCCGTTCGGTGATCCGCCGCTGACCCGCGACATCGGGATTGTCATCAATTCGGGATCGCAAAAAGGCAAGCTTACCAAAGCGCTAGAGGTTGAGATGCGTCGGCTTTGCCAATTGTTTGGGCAATAGTTCAGCCTGTCAGCTCTCCGGCATCTCGCAGCCCAAACCTGTCAGGCTTTTATCAACCCAGTCGCGCCCGTAAGTGCCATCCGCGACCGCCTTGATCTGCAAGGTTTCGGCCTTTTGCTTGGCCACGGTGCGCTGGTGAATTTCCTCGACATGATCCATCGGAACCACCACCACGCCGTCGCCATCGCCAAGCACAAGGTCGCCCGGAGCGACAATCATGCTGCCGATTGCGATGGTGACATTGACCTCTCCGGGGCCGGACCGATACGGGCCTTGATGGCTTACGCCGGCCGCATACATCGGCAGGTTGAAATCATAGATCGCGTCCGCATCCCGGATCGCGCCGTTCAGCACAATACCGGCCACGCCGCGACGCATGGCAAAATCGGTCATTATTCCCCCCAGCAGCGCGTGGGTCAGATCGCCCTCGGCATCGACCACGATCACATCATTCGGACCGGCCATGTTCAGCGCCTTGTGCAACATCAGATTGTCGCCCGGCGGCGTGCGGACTGTCAGGGCCCGGCCGATCATCGGGCCTTTGCGGTGCATCGGGCGCAAGCGTGGTCCGGCCCCGTAAAGGCGGTGCATGCTGTCGCTGACATTGGCCACGGGCAGATCCCTGAACTTTTCCAGCCATTGCAAATCGACACAGCGTTTTCGGTTTAATACTCGGAATCCAACTGTCATTTTGCCCTCCGGGCATTGCGCGAATTTCAATTCGCCTGGTTGAGTGTTTTGCACTGGCCGACCAAAAGGCGGCCGCCGCGCTTGGTCACGAAATACTGCGAAATCGTTTGAATTTCTGGCCCGATACAGATGGCAGATCGGGGCCGGTGATTGCGGTCAGGTATCCAGCATCGGCGTCGCATAACCTATTCAGCCCCAACAGGCCCATATTGCGTTCGATCTCGGTTTTCAGGATGTGGATTGCGTGAGTGATGCCCGGTTCGCCGCTGACCGCGAGGGCGTGCAGAAACGGGCGTCCGGCAAAAACGAAATCGGCCCCCAGCATCAGCGCCTTTAGCACGTCAGAACCGCGTCGAAACCCGCTGTCGATCATCAGGGCCATGTCACCCGCCACATCGCGTGCCTGCGGCAATGCACGCAGTGGCGAAATTGCGCCATCCAACTGGCGCCCACCATGGTTTGACAAGATCACCCCATCAGCACCCATATCCCGCGCGATGGCGACATCGGCGGGCGCGAGGATACCCTTAATGACCATTCGACCCTGCCATTGCGCCCGAATGGCGCGGGCATGGTCCCAGTTCAGATGTGAGCGTTTGCCAAAATCGCGCATCACATTGCGCGCCAGAACCGGAGCGCCGCGGTTGGCATATGAATTTTCGAAATGCGGCATCCCGTGTTTCATCAGGGTGCGCAGGAACGTGCCCAACAGCCAATGCGGGTGTGTTACCCCGTCCCACGCCAACCGAAACCCGGGCCGCAATGGAGTTGAAAAACCGCTGCGAATAATATTCTCACGATTGGCCAGAACCGCAGTATCAACCGTCAGAACCAGGGTTTCGCACCCGGTGGCAGCGACCCTTTTAAGCAGGGCCGAAATCTGCGCGTCATCACCGGGCAGATAGGCCTGAAACCAAGCCCCTGGGTAGGCGTCAAAAATCTGCTCCATCGCAATCAGCGACGAGCCACTGATCACCATCGGAATATTTGCCTTAGCGGCACTTTTGGCCAAGGCCAGATCGCCACGGTACCCGACCAGCGCACTTAACCCGACCGGTGATATTCCAACCGGACAGGCATAGGTGGTGCCGAACAAATCGTGCTGTGCCGTGCGCTGCGATACATCCGTCAGCACACGCGGGACAAAGCCAAGTTCGCGGAAAACCTGCCGGTTGTCGCTGAGGGTAAATTCGGTTTCCGACGCGCCGTTGACATAGCCCGCGATGGATCTCGGCAACCGCCTGCGTGCCGCAACAGAAAAATCCTCTAGGGATAAATAGCCACTCAGGCGAGATGGGACTTTTGAAGTTGGTGGCTTGGTAATCGCTGTACCCATCATTAAGAAGTCGCCCTGATGTCCTGTGGAATTTAGTGCCTAAATACCGCAACCGTAGTGCGTCGCAGCCTGCGGCATTAAGGATGGGCTTAAGGGTATATCGTCATATTACATAAGGACAACGATTTTTGTATAAGTATTACATTAGCAAAACTGATTTTGCCGTCCATGTCTAGGAGGGCGGCGGCGGTCGTGCAAAACGGGGCGACTGTTGCATATCCGCAATCTACCTTCGTTTATGGTATGTGGGTTTTGGTGCACAAAAATGGCTGAGGCCGGGCCTGCCCTTCCCTCAGCGTATTCGCGAGAAAGATCATCAGAATACAGACCGGCGAACCGCGTCAGAACTTCATAAGCTTCTTTAATACTAAATAGATAAATTACTCGTTTTCTTTATGCTATACTTCCATATTAGCCTTGCGCTGCACCTGCCTCGGCTAAACATATCCAGGCGGTCATTCAGGGAGGAAATAGCAATGAAACTAGGACTACACTCAGTCGCGCTTGCGGCGATGATTTCTTTTACGGCTGCCGGAGCAGTATGGGCCGACTACCCCGAGAAGAACATCTCGTTATCAGTAGGTTACTCTGCTGGTGGTGGCACGGATGTTATGGCTCGCACGGTCGTGCCATTTATTGAAAAATATTTAGGCGATGATACGACCATCGTTATTAAGAACACACCTGGTGCCAGCGGCCAGATCGCCCTTATGGAAGTGATTGGGTCGGATGCGGATGGATATTCGATCGGGACATACAATCTGCCCGGAATGATGGCGCGGACACTTGATCGCGACCAGACATACGGCCCCGATGATTTCACCTATATCGCCAATGTGGTTAATGATCCCAACGTGCTTGTAACTGCAAAAAGCAGCGGCATTTCGACGTTGAAAGACCTGATTGCGGCGGCGGTTGAAAACCCGCGGGCAATTACTGTTGGGATGTCAAACACTGGTGGTGATGATCAGTTTTTCCTGATCCAATTCGCTGAAGCATCTGAGACTGAATTTACAATTGTTCCGTTTGGCAGTTCGGCGCCTGCCCGTTCCGCAATCATGGGTGGCCATGTTGCAGCAGGGGTCTTGAACCTGTCGGAAGCCCTGAAATTTCAGGATCGTTTAAACATTCTGGGTGTCGCACTTGCGGATCGCTCTGAGTTTGCCGGCGAAATTGCGACCTTCAAGGAACAGGGTTTTGGCATTGTAAACGGGTCACGACGCGGGTTTATTGGACCGGCGGACATGCCCCAGGAAATCGTTGACCAATTGATCAGCGCATTTAACAAGGCCTATGCTGACCCAGAGTTTCAGGCAGCAATGAAAGCGACCGGAAACCCCACAGAACTGGTGACCGGATCCGATTTCCAGGCGCTTAACAATGCAGAGCTGGAGCAGGCCAAAGTGGTCTGGGAAAACACGCCCTGGCGTTAAAACACTCGACGTTGGCGGGCCTTTGTAAATTGGCCCGCCATCAAAATCATATGCGGCACTTCGCTATGGATATCCAAGCGTGTAGTAATTTTTACGCTATTGATCTCATGTCAAAACCAGCCACCAACAAAGTGAGGATATAATGCGCCAGTCGGGATATTCGCGTGCCTTTCAAGCAGACAATCTGGCCGCTGGTATTTGCATCCTTGTCAGCAGCGTTCTTTTGGTGCGGGTTTGGAACATGCCAACAATGAGCGGCCTGCTCCCCATCGCGATGCTGGTGGGTATTATTGTACTTTCACTGGCGCTCATTGGGCGCAACTTTTTTGCCTCGGCATCCCAATCTTCGCAGACATCGGTTTTTGTGTCGCCTCGCAGATTTTGTTTCGCGGCGCTGTCGGTTATTTTTTACATCCTTGCTGTAAATTATATCGGGTTTTACACATCTACGACGATCATGGTCCCTGCTGTTGCCTGGGTGTTCGGCTATCGCCAACCGTTGGGGCTGGCCCTTGCGACACTCTTGTTTGTCGGCGGGATCGGCATCATTTTTCAGGGCATTATGAATCGCGATTTTCCGACTGAATTTTTCCTGAACTGAAAACAGAGCACCCTATGTATTCCTCATTGATTGAAGCACTGCCAAATGTATTGGGCTGGGAAAACCTGCTTGCGCTGGTGATCGGTGTGCTGGGCGGAATTATAGTCGGTGCCCTGCCCGGACTAAGCGCGACAATGGCAATCTCGCTGCTTATTCCGTTTACCTTTGGTCTGGAACCGCTTGTGGCACTGGGTATGATGGCGGGCATCTATAATGGTGCGATGTATGGCGGCGCTATCCCTGCCGTTTTACTGCGCATTCCAGGAACGCCTGCGGCGGTCGCCACAACGTTTGACGGATATCCCATGGCACAAAACGGGCGCGGTGGATATGCCCTGCAAGTGGCGGTGGTTTCTTCTTCTATTGGCGGGATTTCATCCGCATTGGCGCTTATGCTTTTGGCCCCCCCACTGGCGGCACTGACACTTCTATTCGGCCCGGCTGAAATTTTCTGGGTCGCAGTTTTTGGCCTTTCTTCGATCATCTTTCTGCTGGGCGGTGACATCATCAAAGGCCTGATGAGCGCGGCGTTTGGTGTTCTGATTTCCACCGTCGGCACCGATACCATTACCGGCTATGACCGGCTTACATTTGGGTTTCTGGAACTTTACGACGGCGTTCATATTGTCGTTCTGTTGGTCGGGCTTTACGCCATGCCCCCGGTGATCAGCCTGCTAGAAGATTTGGCGGATATTGATGCGGGAAATGCCAACAAACTCGGAACCGGAAGCCTGTGGAAGGCCCTGCCCTCGATGGGACGGTTCTGGAAAACCTGGACCCGGTCATCTATCATCGGCATCCTCATCGGTATTTTGCCCGGTGCGGGCGGCTCAATGGCGGCATTCCTGAGTTACAACGAGGCGCGCCGAGGCTCAAAAAACCCGGAAGAATGGGGCACAGGTGAGCCAGAGGGCGTTGCCGCAGCAGAAACCGCCAACAATGCCGATACCGCCAGTGCGATGATCCCGGCCCTGACATTGGGTATCCCAGGAACGGCGGTGGCGGCGGTGATGCTGGGCGGATTGTTGATCCACGGCTTGCAGCCCGGGCCAATGCTGTTTCGCGAAAATCCTGAAATTGTCTTTGGTTTCATGTGGCAATTCCTGTTTGCCGCCATTTTGCTGATATTTGTCGGTGGACCACTGGCAACCAACAGTTTTGCACAGGTGTTGCGGCTGCCACGCCCCTTGCTTGGCTCCATCATCATCGCATTGATGATGATCGGCGTTTACTCGATCAACGGGCGGATGTTTGACGTTTTCATAATGCTTGGTTTCGGTTTCATTGGCTATTTCATGGAAAAACTTAAAT
>JAHRVC010000033.1 GCA_019090885.1 Marinosulfonomonas sp. | reverse complement strand
GGGCAGCGCGATGATCCTACGGCAAATGCCCCCGTTCTTGCCGATACACCAACGTTCGACACGATTATGGCAACTTGCCCGCACGCCACGCTGACGACGCATGGCCCGCAAGTGGGGTTGCCAGAGGGGCAGATGGGCAATTCCGAGGTCGGGCACACCAATATCGGTGCGGGCCGGATCGTCGCGATGGATCTGGGGCAGATTGATCTGGCGGTTGAGGACGGCTCATATTCCAAAAACCCGGCGCTGGTTGGCTTTATCCATACGTTGAAAGCGTCTGGTGGTACGGCGCATCTAATCGGCCTTGTCTCGGACGGCGGCGTGCATGGGCATATCAGTCACATTCTGGCGACTGCGCGGGTCATTGCCGCCGCTGGGGTACCTGTCGTGCTTCATGCAGTCACGGATGGCCGCGATGTTGCGCCGAAATCGGGGGCCGGCTTTATTGCGGAGTTGCAGGCCGGACTGCCGAAAAATGCCGAAATAGGCACTGTTATTGGTCGATATTATGCGATGGACCGCGACAATCGCTGGGAGCGAGTTCGCACCGCATTTGAGGCAATTGTTCACGGCCAAGCCCGCGCTGCGGCAGATGCTGTTTCGGCCGTCGAAACCTCTTACGCTGACGGAAAAACTGACGAGTTTATTGAGGCATCGGTTATCGGTGATTATCCGGGCATCCAAACTGGCGATGGCGTGTTCTGCCTGAATTTTCGCGCTGATCGCGCCCGCGAGATTTTGGCCGCAATTGGCGAGCCTGGCTTTGCGGGGTTTGACTGTGGGCCTCGTCCGGAACTGGCGGCGTTTCTTGGGATGGTTGATTACTCTGAGGCCCATAATGCCTATATAGACACTGTTTTTCCCAAGAAAAAGCTGGTGAATACCATCGGTGAATGGGTTGCGAAAAAGGGTTTGACACAATTCAGGTTGGCCGAAACTGAAAAATATCCGCACGTTACGTTCTTTTTGAATGGCGGCAAAGAAGCGCCGGAGGTCGGTGAAGATCGCCATATTGCACCCAGCCCGAAGGTGGCGACCTATGACTTGCAGCCGGAAATGTCTGCCGCCGAGGTTACGGACCAATTCGTGCAGGCGATTGAGGCGGGCTATGATTTGATTGTGGTGAATTACGCTAACCCGGACATGGTTGGGCATACGGGCGATCTGGACGCGGCGATTAAGGCTTGTGAGGCCGTTGATCGCGGGTTGGCACGTGTCATGCCAGTTCTTGAACGCGTGGGTGGAGCAATGATTGTGACCGCCGATCACGGAAATTGTGAAACGATGATTGATCCTGAAACGGGCGGGGCGCATACGTCACACACCACAAATCTGGTTCCGGTCGCCGTTATTGGTGGCCCTAAGGGCGCGCAGTTACGCTCTGGAATTCTCGCAGACCTGGCGCCGACGTTGCTTGATTTGATGAACTTGCCGTTGCCACCGGAAATGACCGGAAAGTCGCTTTTGTCAAAATGACCCGGTTCGTATTTTCAGTTCTGACATTCTTATTTGTGGCTTTCCCAGCCCAATCGCAGACCGACCCCGGCGAACTGGCGCGCAGGGCTGCACAGCAACTTGACGCCGCACATTTGGCGTTATCCGAAGCAAACCGCGCCTCGGATCGGGTTGCTGCACTATCGCAAACTATTCGCGCATACGAAGATGGATTGATTGCCCTGCGCGAAAGCCTGCGCCGTGCCGCGATGCGGGAAACTGCAATTCGTCGCGAGTTCGAGGCTGAAAGTCAGAAGGTTTCCCAATTTCTGGGGGTCTTGCTGACAATCCAGACGTCGGCGGGGCCATTGATGTTGTTGCACCCGTCGGGACCACTTGGAACTGTGCGTTCGGGCATGATCGTGTCTGAAGTGACGCCGGCAATTCAGGCAGAGGCCGAAGAATTGCGGGCCAAACTGGAAGAGGTCGCATTGCTTCGGGCACTTCAGGAAAGCGCTGCGGATGCGCTATTGCTTGGTTTGTCGGGTGTGCAGCAAGCGCGGACTGACCTGAGCCAAGCAGTGTCTAACCGTAAGGAACTGCCAAAACGGTTCCTGTCAGACCCAGCCCAGATTCAGACACTAATTGATAGTGCCGAAACGCTTCATAGCTTTGCAAGCGGTCTTGCCAAAATCGATGTGGGTGCCAGTGAACCCGAGTCTATCCGCGGCTTTCGGGCTGCCAGGGGCTCGTTACCGTTGCCAGTTGCTGGAACGTTGTTGCGTGGTTTCAACGAGCCGGACGCCGCCGGCATTCGGCGCAGTGGCATTCTGGTGGCCACCCGACCGCTGGCGATTGTCACGGCTCCCTGGCCTGCAACTTTGCGGTATAGTGGTCCTTTGTTGGACTATGGAAACGTGATGATCCTTGAACCCGAAGCCAACACGCTTTTGGTTTTGGCTGGTCTGGGTGAGGTATATGGTGAGGTTGGACAGGTCATTGCTGCCGGAACGGCATTGGGCCTTATGGGCGGCGCAACGCCCATGCTGGACACAATTCTGTTGGATACTGCAATTGTTACTGGTTCCGAACAGACAGAAACGCTCTATATAGAACTAAGAACAGGCGCAGAGCCGGTCGATCCGGCCGAATGGTTCGTCGAGACAAAGGAATAGGATGCGATGAAGAAATTCGTGATGGCCGCGATTGGCGGAACTCTTGCAGGGGCGGTATTGACGGCGCAGATTGCGGGTCCGCTTGTGGCGCAGGAAAACCGGCGAAATACAACGGTTTATGAACAGCTGGATCTGTTTGGCGATATCTTTGAGCGCATTCGGGCGCAATACGTTGAGGATGTGGACTCGGCTGACCTGATCGAGGCCGCGATCAATGGCATGCTGACATCGCTTGATCCGCATTCCAGTTATCTTGCACCTGAAGACGCTCAGGACATGCGAGAGCAGACGCGCGGCGAATTTGGTGGTTTGGGCATCGAAGTCACGCAAGAAGATGGTTGGGTTAAGGTTGTGACGCCGATGGATGGCACCCCGGCCTTTAATGCAGGCATCGAATCTGGCGATTTTATTACGCAGGTTAACGGTGAAAGCCTGCTTGGTCTGAACCTTACCGAAGCTGTCGAGTTGATGAAAGGTCCGGTTGGATCCGAGATTATTATCACGATTGTTCGCGAAGGAACTGCCGATCCGTTTGATGTTTCGATTGTGCGCGATATCATAAAATTGACAGCCGTTCGCAGCCGCGCTGAGGGCAACACAGTTGTAATGCGGGTGTCGACCTTTAATGATCAGACTTACATTAACCTGAAGGAAGGCCTTGCCAAAACCGTCGAAGAACTGGGTGGGCTGGATAGTGTCGATGGGTTCGTTCTGGATCTGCGTAACAATCCCGGTGGTTTGCTTAATCAGGCGATCCGGGTTTCGGATGCGTTTCTTGAGGCTGGCGAAATCGTTTCAACCCGTGGCCGTGACCCGCAGGACGGAGATCGTTACAATGCGCAAGCTGGTGATCTGGCAGAAGGCAAACCGATTGTGGTGCTGATCAACGGTGGCTCTGCTTCGGCGTCCGAGATTGTGGCCGGTGCGCTACAGGATCATCGCCGCGCGATTGTTGTTGGCACCAGAAGTTTTGGCAAAGGATCGGTGCAAACGGTTATGCCGCTGCGTTCTGATGGGGCAATGCGCCTGACGACGGCACGGTATTACACGCCATCTGGCCGTTCGATTCAGGCGCTTGGTGTGTCACCCGATATTATCGTTCAACAGCCGCCGCGCGTCCGGCCCACTGAGGAAGAGCAGGAAAAGACAGAACGCCGGACCCGGACAGAAGCGGATCTGCGCGGAAGTCTGGATAACGACAGCCTGTCTGACGACGAACAACGCCAGATCGAGGAAGAACGTGCTGCCGCTGAAAAGGCCGCCGAACTTCGCAAAAGCGATTATCAACTGGCTTATGCGATCGACATTCTGAAAGGCCTGTCGGCCATTGCGCCGCGTGAATGACGGATTAGGGTCGCCGATAACCTCGGCGGCCCGTTGCCCCATGACCCCGGAACAGATCAAAAACCTTCCCTACCGGCCCTGTGTCGGTGTGATGCTTGTTAACGCAAGGGGCCATGTCTTTGTGGGGCAGCGCCTTGATAGCAAACTTGACGCCTGGCAGATGCCGCAGGGAGGGATTGATCCGGGCGAGGAGCCGCGCGAGGCGGTGCTGCGTGAGCTGTGGGAAGAAACCGGAGTGACGCAGGATTTGGTTGATATCGAAGCTGAATCGCTTAACTGGGTGACCTATGATTTACCGCACAACCTTGTTCCTAAGCTTTGGAAAGGCCGCTACCGTGGCCAAAAACAGCGCTGGTTTTTAATGCGTTTTCACGGCGCCGATAATCAGGTGATCATCAAAACTGAGCACCCGGAATTTTCTGAATGGAAATGGCTCGACCCACGCGATCTGGTCGAAAAAATTGTTCCGTTCAAGCGCGAAGTGTATGCGCAAGTTCTAGCAGAGTTTGGGGATCGATTGGGGTAGGGGGCCGGATTGGCGTGTGCCCTACAAATCCAATTACCGCTTCCAGTCCCGAGCGGCGCAAGTTAATCCTCACCCATGGCAAATAAACTCGACACACGCGCGATCGGCCTTGATGCTGGTTTAAATTTTATCCACTGGCTGACTGGTGCCGAGAACCTGCACTATGGGTTATGGGATGGGTTGGATATGACGGCTGGCAATCTGGGTGCGGCTCAGGATGCTTATACGGAACGGCTGTTTTCTTTTCTGCCAAAAGGTAAGCTGCGTATCTTGGATGTTGGCGGGGGTGCCGGTGAAACCGCGCGCAAACTATTGGCGTTGGGTCATTCCGTTCAGATTGTTGTTCCCAGCGCGCTGCTGGCTGAACGATGCCGCAACAACGCACCTGCCGCACAGGTTCACCAGTGTAAGTTTGAGGAATTTGAAACCGAGGACCGTTTTGATTTATGTTTATTTTCAGAAAGTTACCAATACATACAGCTACCAGTAGGCCTGTCAAAAGCGGTCTCGCTGCTTGATGAAAAAGGCGAAATTCTGATTGCTGACTGCTTTCGATCAGCGGATTGGAAAGGGGTTGGAAAGATCAGCGTTGCAGGTGGGGGCCATCCGATCGGACAGTTCCGCGCGGAACTTGCTCGTCAACCAGTGACCACGGTCAGCGAGGCGGATATCACCACCTCCGTTGCTCCGTCGATTGATCTTGAGCAGGGCCTGTTCAATGTAATTGGGGCAGCACTTACGCGGGTCGATGATGAGCTTGCGGGCAAGCGGCCTGGTAGTCGCTGGTTGCTACATCGCTTTTTTCGTTTGTTCATGAATGAACGGAAACGATCCCGCCTAGACCAGCGCCTTAATCACAAGACCCGCACGGCGCAGGCATTTGTCGTTAACAATCAATATCTTATCGTGCGGTTGGCACGCAACTAACCCATTCTTTGAAGCGTTTGTTGTTAGCACTGACTTTTTCTCAGAGCGTAGATAAAGAGACTCCCTAAAAGAACAAAAGGTGAATATACTGACTATTCATCATGTTTAGCGAACTTAACATAACGTCGAATTTTACCTTCCTCACTGGGGGCTCCCACGCCGAAGATTACATCCGCCGTGCCGCCCTGATCGGTATCCCGGCTATCGCGATAGCTGACGAAAACTCGGTCGCCGGGATCGTGCGGGCGCATACAGAGGCGCGTGAGGTTGCCCGACAAGTGAGCCTGCGCAAGGCTTTTGATGCGGATCATGGTTTTATTGGGCCGCCCGTTCCGGATGGTCTGGAGCGTCCGCTGTCGGCCGATATATATACCGCCGTGCGCCTAATCCCGGCTGCCCGGATCGTTTTGGTCGATGGTTTTAGCGTCACTGTGTTGCCGCAGGACCGTAAAGGATGGGGCAATCTTTGCCGGATGATTTCCAAAGGACGCCTGCGGGCACAGAAGGGCAGTTGCCAGTTGCGGCTGGATGATCTGATCGAATGGGGTGGAGGGCAGCAATTTTTGCTTCACCCCCAGATGCAGACCCTGCAGCGCGGCGCGGATAACTGGCTTGGGCAAGCGCAACGTTTGACGCGCCGCTTCCCTGAACAGGTTGCGCTGCTGATGGCCCCGAAATACGACGGTCAGGACCCGACCCGCTTTGATCGCCTTGCAAGTCTGGCCGAAACGCTTGCCATCCCGACGGTGGCCTCTGGCGCGCCGATCATGCACCACGCCAGCCGGCGCAAACTGACCGATGTGCTAACCGCCATCCGCACCGGCACCCGGGTTGACCAGCTTGGCCGCGCCGCCCTGATCAATGCCGAACGCCGGATGCGCTCGCAGTCCGAAATGCTGCGTTTGTTCTCCGGCCACCAAGAAGCGGTGCATCGCAGCGGCGACATCGCGGCGCGGCTTACTTTTTCACTGGATGAATTGCGTTACGAATACCCCTCGGAAATCTTTGGCGATGAAACCCCGGCCGAACGCCTGTCGCGCCTTGCACATGCAGGCCTTAACTGGCGCTATCCGAACGGTGCGTCTGACAAAGTGCGCAAGATGCTTGCCCATGAGCTCGCCCTGATCGGCAAGTTGAAATACGAGCCTTATTTTCTG
>JAHRVC010000032.1 GCA_019090885.1 Marinosulfonomonas sp. | reverse complement strand
TTTGGTGTCAATCTGATTTCCCACACGAAAGATGTATCCAATTGGGGCGATGTATCCGAGGGCATGTTCGTTAATCTGGAAATTGATACTTTGGCCCGCTATGTCGCCCGCTTGCAGGACTGGGGCGCATGATCGCCGGTCCGGGGCATAACAACGGACCCACGATGGAGCCGGGGCAGGCATGGCGCAAACATTGCTGGAAAAAGGCGCGCGCCGATTTGCTGCCCAGTCTGCCCATAGAAATTTTGCGCGGACGCGTGCGACGCGCCAAAGAACTGGGGCTGGAATATAAAACTTATGCTTCGGTTCGCGCGTCGACCGGGCGAGATGTTGTTGGTTTTTTGTTTTCATCCAATGCCTTGCGGGCTTTTGTCAAAGCGCCGGGTTTGTCGGCAGAACGTCGCGAAACGCTGGACGGGCTGATCGATTGCGCCCGTGTTGCAGTGGTTTCCAAGCCCTTGACACCTGCGCAGTTTCTGGCCGTGAACCCTGATGTTTTTGACGCCGCACAAACGGCCCCCAACATTTGGCAAAACTGGCCACAATCGCGCGAGGTTATCCAATCTGCCCTGCGTGGCGACCGCCTGCCTGCCGACGGTATACTGCTGATTGGGGACGGTGAGTTAGAGCGCGAATGGTCAACGGCCGGGAAATTGGCAGGTTACTTGGGCAGCGAGCGTTTCTTTACCGGCGCGACGCCATAGTTTAATCCGTCTCTGGCAATCGGCGACCGCCTGCGTTATCTGCCGTTCGTTGCGCGACACAGCACTTGGATGGACGACATGACAGACACAGCTGACAACATTTACAAGGGCGCGATTTCCTCGATCGAGGAAATCGTCGATGACGCCAGAAATGGTCGGATGTTCATTCTGGTGGACCACGAGGATCGTGAGAACGAAGGCGATCTGGTTATCCCGGCGCAGATGGCGACACCGGATGCGATCAACTTTATGGCCAAGCACGGGCGCGGGCTGATTTGCCTGACGTTGACGGGCGAGCGCTGCGATGCGCTTGGCTTGCATCTAATGACGACGCATAATTCTTCGCGCCACGAAACCGCCTTTACCACGTCGATTGAGGCGCGCGAGGGTGTAACGACCGGAATTTCCGCCCATGACCGCGCACATACGGTGGCGGTGGCCATTGATAGCGCCAATAAGGCCAGCGATATTGCGACGCCGGGCCATATCTTTCCGCTGCGCGCACGCGATGGCGGGGTTTTGGTTCGGGCCGGGCACACCGAAGCGGCAAATGATGTCAGCCGTCTGGCCGGGCTGAACCCGTCGGGCGTGATCTGCGAGATCATGAACGAAGACGGCACAATGGCGCGCCTGCCGGACCTTGTGTCCTTCGCGCAGTTGCATAACCTGAAAATCGGCACGATCTCTGATCTGATCGCCTACCGGCGCCGCCACGATAACCTTGTGCGCGAAAAAAGCAGCCGGCCGGTGACGTCAGTATTTGGCGGCGACTGGATGATGCGCGTTTTTGCGGATGAAACCCACGGTGCCGAGCATATCGTGCTGTCCAAGGGCGATCTGTCCGGCGAGGGGCCAGTACTGGTGCGTATGCATGCGCTTAACCCGCTTGAAGATGTGCTGGGAATTGGTCCGGCGCCCAATGATCTTGAAAACGCGATGAAGGCCATCAACAAGGCCGGGCGCGGCGTTGTGGTGCTGTTGCGCGACACCGCGATGGAGCTGGTGCCAGAGGGCGAAGCCTCGCCCCACACTTTGCGCCAATACGGTTTGGGCGCGCAGATATTGGCCGCATTGGGCCTGACCCGTTTGACTCTGCTAAGCAATTCACCAGCGGCACGGATCGTCGGGCTGGAAGCATACGGCCTGCAGATCGACGCCATCAACCCCATCGCACAGGAGGTCTGATATGGCCAGTTCACAGGAACATTACACGCTGCCGCTGCCCGAATTTGAGCGGCCGGTCAAACTGCTGATTGTGGTGGCGCCCTATTACCGCGCAATTGCGGACGACATGATTGCTGGGGCCAAGGCGTGTATTAAGGCCGCCGGGGGCAGTTGGGATATCGTTGACGTGCCCGGCGCATTAGAAGTGCCAACCGCAATCCGTATCGCGGATCGGCAGAGTAATTTTGATGGTTATGTCGCACTTGGTTGTGTGATCCGGGGCGAAACCACGCATTACGATACGGTCTGCAATGACAGTTCGCGCGCCTTGCAATTGTTGGGGCTGGACGGGGTTTGTATCGGTAATGGCATTCTGACTGTTGAGACTATGAAACAGGCGCAGGTGCGTGCTGATCCCGCCGATCAGAACAAGGGCGGTGGTGCGGCTGCGGCGGCGCTGCATTTGATTGCGTTGACCCGAAAATGGGGCGATGCGAAAAAGGGCGTCGGGTTTCAGCCGGACTCCATTCTGATCGCAGACAAAGGCGAAGGCACAAAAAACGCATGACCAAGGCAAACGACAAAAGGCAGATGAAATCTGCCGCACGGCTTTATTCGGTGCAGGCACTGTTTCAGATGGAAAGTTCTGGCCAGACCGTCGAGGCGGTTTTGCGCGAGTTTGAAGACCACCGTTTTGGCGCAATCTATGAAGGCGACGAGATGGCCGAGGGCCACGCCAAACTATTTCGCACTGTCGTTGATGATGCGGTGAACCATCAGGCGCAGCTGGACCAGTTGACCGATCGCGCATTGGTGGCCAAATGGCCGATTGCGCGGATCGACCCGACCTTGCGCGCGTTGTTTCGTGCGGCCGGGGCCGAGCTGATTGGCAAGCAAGCGCCACCAAAGGTGGTTATCAGCGAATATGTGGATGTGGCCAAAGCGTTTTTCCCTGAAGGCCGAGAATCCAAGTTCGTGAACGGTGTGTTGGACCACATGGCGCGTGAAGTTCAGCCGGAAGGGTTTTGATTTTTCGTGCGAAAAATCAGGGTAATTTTTCTGCGAAAAATTGTTAGCAGATGACCCGAATGCCGCCGGTGTTACAGATCACGATATACTGACCGCCACTTTGGACCAGATGAAAACCGCGGCGCCGGACTTCATTTTCAAATCTGGCATGCCCAACTTCGCGTTCAACCCATCGCACCGACCGACGCACCACGCCGCCCGTTCGCGCCGCTTTGGCAGCGAAGATCAAGTTGATCCAACTATCCGGATTCAGGCGCTGTCGGCTGGGTTGCATAGGCGCATGCCTGCGTGATCGAAGTTAATATTCTATGAAAATGTGGCGGGCCCACCAACAGCCGTGAGGTGCGTAAATTCCCGAGGACCTGTGTGTACAGGTGGGCGCCAGATAAGTGGACCAGGATCCAAACAGAGCCAGCTCCCTCGGATTTGAGTAAGGCCACTGGAATTGGACCTCGTATACGAGAAGGGCAGAACCCG
>JAHRVC010000031.1 GCA_019090885.1 Marinosulfonomonas sp. | reverse complement strand
GACCGGTTTGCCGTTCACCGTGATCTTGTCTTTCTCGGTGACGTTCAGCGCCGGGCTGGTGATTTTCTTGCCGTTTACGGTAACGCGCCCTTCCTCAATCAGCTTTTCGGCCTGACGGCGGCTGGCGATCCCGGCGCGGGCCAGAACCTTGGCGATCCGGTCGCCCGGTGGCGGGCTGGAGGGGGGTGTTTTGTTCATAGGTGGGCCTTACCGCGTGGCGGGCGAAAGGGAAAGCAGCTTGGCAATCGCGCCGGCTCGGGGCAAATGTGGCATATGCGATTTAACAGCCATATGGATACGGCCCTGTCACAGGCAAGTGCCGCCGCAAAACGCGGTGAAGTGCCTGTTGGTGCGCTTATCGTCGGGCCGGACGGGCAGATCATTGCGCAGGCTGGCAATCGCACGCGTGAATTGAACGATCCAACCGCGCATGCCGAAATCCTTGCGATCCGGGCTGCTTGCGCCGCCCTTGGGTCCGAGCGTCTGCCGGGATGCGACCTGTATGTGACGCTGGAACCTTGCCCAATGTGCGCCTCAGCAATCTCTCAGGCCCGGATCGCGCGATTGTATTACGGCGCGTCTGATCCGAAATCCGGCGGGGTGGCACACGGCCCGCAGGTTTTTGAACACCCGCAATCGCATCATGTGCCAGAGGTCTATGATGGAATAGGCGCCAGCCAGTCAGAGGCGCTGTTGAAGGAATTCTTCCAACAGCGCCGATAGGCTGGGCGTTTTAGATTTCAATCGCGCTCATTACTTCCGGCTCAATCACATCCACACTCGGAACGGCTGCCTTTAACGCGTCCGCGTTTTGCTCCAGCAAGGGGAAGGTGCGATAATGGCACGGAATGATGGTTTTGAAATCAAAGAACGTTTTGGCGGCATAACCTGCGCGCGCCATATCCATCGTGAAATGCCCGCCGGCGCAAAGAATGCCGATATCCGGGCTGTGCAGATCGTTGAATATCTTCATGTCGGCCATAACGTCGGTGTCACCGGTGAAATAGATCGTGTGGCCTTCGCCCGAAATCATGAAGCCAGACTCTGCGCCCGCATAGATCGGCGCACCATCACTTGGCACAGATGACGAATGCACCGCGTTCACCATCGTTACGTTTACATTGCCAAGCGCGACCGTGCCGCCCTTATTAAAGCCGATCGTGGTGACGCCATGGGCGGCTTCCCACCAGCTCATCAGATCGTAAATCCCGACCAGTGGAATATTCAGCTCGCCCGCAAGTGTCAGTGCGTCGCCAGAATGGTCACCATGGCCGTGGCTGACCAACAGATGCGTTGCGCCGGCAATCGCCTCGGCGCGTTTATCTTCGGGAAACATCGGGTTGCCGGTAAACCACGGATCAACCAGCAATACCTGATCGCCGATTTCAATGCGAAACCCTGAATGTCCGAGCCAAATAATTTTCATGTTTGAATTCTCCCTGTTGTTGGCGGGCAAGGTAGCATGCCCCGCCGGGTTGTCACGTCCCAGTTCCCTGCCTATTGCGGGATCGCTCACAGGGCGCTAAACGAAGCCCGACAATTGCTGGAGCACCCCATGTCCATCGACACCAAGACCGCCGCCCATGTGGCCAAGCTCGCCCGGATCCGGGTTGAAGAAAAAGATCTGCCTGCATTGGCGAATGAATTCAACACGATACTGGGCTTTATCGAGCAGTTGAATGAGGTTGATGTTGAGGGGGTCGAGCCGATGGTTTCGGTCACGCCCATGCGCCTGAAGCGCCGGGTGGATGAGGTGACGGATGGCAACCAGCAAGCTAAAGTTCTGGCAAATGCACCCGACGCCCGCGAGGGGTTTTTTGCGGTTCCCAAGGTGGTAGAATAATGGGCGATCTGAACAAGCTGACAATCGGGGCTGCGCGCGACGCGCTGCGCGCGCGCGACATCACATCTGTTGAACTGACCCAAGCCTGTCTTGGCGCGATTGACGGCGCCTCGGCGCTGAACGCATTCGTGCACAATACGCCGGAAATTGCGCTGGAACGGGCCGCTGCTGCCGATCAGCGTCTGGCCAAGGGCGATGCCCCTGACATGTGCGGAATTCCGATTGGGATCAAAGACTTGTTCTGCACCAAAGGTGTACCATCACAAGCTGGATCGGCGATCCTGAACGGGTTTAAACCGGAATATGAATCCACTATTACGCAGAACCTGACTGACGCCGGGGCGGTGATGCTGGGCAAGCTAAACATGGATGAGTTTGCGATGGGGTCGTCCAATGAAACCTCGACGTATGGCAATGTGGTTAACCCGTGGCGGCGCGGCAATGATACCGCCGAGTTAACGCCCGGGGGCTCATCCGGTGGATCCGCCAGCGCGGTGGCCGCAGACCTGTGTCTGGCGGCGACCGGCACTGATACCGGTGGCTCGATCCGCCAGCCTGCGGCGTTCACCGGTATAACCGGGATCAAACCCACATACGGGCGCTGTTCGCGCTGGGGTGTTGTGGCGTTTGCCAGTTCGCTTGATCAGGCCGGGCCAATGACCAAATCCGTGCGCGATGGGGCGATTATGCTGGGCGCGATGTGCAGCCATTACCCCAAGGACAGCACCAGTGCCGATATTCCGGTGCCTGACTTTGAGGCCGCGTTGAGCGGCGACATCAAAGGCAAGAAAATCGGCATCCCCAAGGAATACCATATGGATGGTATCCCCGGCGAGATCGACGCGCTGTGGGCCGATGGCGTAGCAATGATGAAGGATGCAGGTGCTGAGATTGTCGATATCTCGCTGCCGCATACAAAATACGCGCTGCCTGCTTATTATGTGATTGCGCCCGCGGAGGCGTCGTCAAATCTGGCGCGCTATGATGGTGTGCGCTATGGCCACCGCGCCAAACTGGCCGCTGGCGATGGCATCACCGAGATGTATGAAAAAACCCGCGCCGAAGGCTTTGGCCATGAAGTTCAGCGCCGGGTGATGATCGGCACCTATGTGCTGTCGGCTGGCTTTTATGACGCCTATTATAACCGTGCCCGGCGTGTGCGTGCGCTGATCAAGAAAGATTTCGAGGATGTGTTTGCCGCTGGTATCGACGCAATCCTGACGCCCGCGACGCCCTCGGCGGCCTTTGGGCTTGGTGAAATGAACGACGCTGATCCGGTGCGGATGTATTTGAATGACGTGTTCACCGTGACTGTGAACCTTGCCGGGCTTCCGGCAATTTCGGTGCCTGCGGGGCTGGATAAACAGGGCCTGCCGCTTGGCTTGCAGCTGATTGGACGCCCTTGGGAAGAGGGCGATCTGCTGAACGCCGCCTATCGGCTGGAGCAAGCCGCGGGCTTTGTTTCCAAACCGGCCAAATGGTGGTAGTCAAAGGCAAAATGACAACATTCAAAGGTTGATCGATGCGGTATCTGACGATTGCGATTTCTGTTCTGGCGTTAGTGTCCTGTACGCAGCCGGTTCCTGACGATACTGCCGGGGTCGGCTTTGACGACTATAAGGGCTATGCGGCCGGGCGGGCGGAACGTGACGCCGAGCTTTCGGGCTCACTTGTGCCGGGGGCGGCGATTTCTGACGAGCAGGTAACGAGCAATTCGGATTCAGGGATCGAAACTGCGCCGCCAGTCACAACCGGGGCACCGCGCAAGGCGACCAACCCCGACAATCCGACAATATCGGATGAACAGGATTTCTCCTCGGTTTCCGGACGCGAGTCGATTGAAAGCGACAGGGCGCGGATTACAGCGCAGCGCGAGGCATATAAGGTAATTCAGCCCACAGCATTGCCGACCCGCAGTGGCGGCTCTGGTGGGCCATCAATTGTGGAATTTGCACTGGCGACCGATAATCTGGTTGGCCAGTCGATTTATAAACGCTCGAGCCTGTCGTCAGGCAGCAGGTTTGATCGCAATTGCGCCAAATATGCATCCTCTGATCTGGCGCAGGCGGCGTTTCTGAAATCTGGTGGACCCAAGCGCGATCGCAGCGGGATGGACCCCGACGGGGATGGTTTTGCCTGCTATTGGAACCCGGTGCCGTTCCGGCAGGCCGTGCGCAACTAGTGAATTTGCAGCGCCACCCGTCGCCAAATTTTGGCGAGCGGCGCGGGGGCGTAATGCCGGACCTGATTGTTATTCACTACACAGCCATGCAGTCGCACAGCGCGGCGCTGGAGCGCCTGTGTGACGCGGCTTGCGAAGTCTCGGCGCATTATCTGATTGGCTCGGATGGATCGGTGCTTTGTCTGGTTGAGGAAGAACACCGCGCCTGGCATGCCGGGGCAGGCGGGTGGGGCGATGTCAGTGACGTTAATTCCCGCTCGATCGGGATCGAGCTGTCCAACGGCGGGGCTAGCCCGTTCGCCGCCGCGCAGATGGATGCGCTTGAGGGTTTGTTGGGCGGAATGATGGCGCGCTGGTCGATTCGGCCCGAGCGGGTGATCGGACACTCGGATATGGCGCCAGAGCGCAAACAGGATCCGGGGCCTCGGTTTGACTGGCGGCGTCTGGCGCTTGGTGGCCTTTCGGTCTGGCCTGAACACGCAGTGCAGGCCCGCCCGGACGCGGCGGTGTTTTTGCAGAATGCGCATAGGTTTGGCTATCGCGCCAAGGATGCCGAAACAGCGCTGCTTGCGTTCCGGGCGCGGTTCCGTCCGGGCGTGGGCGGGGCGCTGGACAAGGTTGATATGGGTGCAATGGCCGAACTTGCACAGCGCTTCCCCGTTGACCTGCGCGCCAACAGCACCTAAATCAGCGATTGCGCGGATGGCTGGATGGCCGCGGGTGGCAACATCCGAGGAAAGTCCGGACTCCATGGAATAACGGTGCCGGGTAACGCCCGGCGGGGGCAACCCTAGGGAAAGCGCCACAGAAAACAGACCGCCTTTGCATGCAAAGGTAAGGGTGAAACGGTGCGGTAAGAGCGCACCGCGGGACTGGCAACAGAACCGGCTCGGCAAGCCCCACCAGGAGCAATGCCAAATAGGGACCTTG
>JAHRVC010000030.1 GCA_019090885.1 Marinosulfonomonas sp. | reverse complement strand
CTTTCTTGCCCTGCTTCCCTACGCCGTGAAGTAAGGAGAGCATCATGCAAGTAATCCTACTGGAACGCGTCGCCAAACTTGGCCAGATGGGTGAGGTCGTGTCCGTCAAAGACGGATTCGCCCGCAACTATCTGTTGCCTCAGGGCAAAGCCCTGCGCGCAAACGACGGCAACATCGCATCCTTTGAGTCGCAAAAAGCGCAGCTTGAAGCGACCAACCTTGAAACCAGAGGCGAAGCCGAAAAGCTGGCTGAAAAACTCGACGCTCAGCAGTTTGTCGTGATTCGTTCAGCTTCTGACGCTGGCGCGCTTTATGGCTCTGTCACCACCCGCGACGCTGCGGATGTTGCTACTGCCGAGGGTTTCACTGTCGACCGCAAACAGATCGTTCTGCAACGGCCGATCAAGGACCTCGGTTTGCATAGCGTGACCGTCACGCTGCACCCGGAAGTTTCCGCTGAAATCGTCCTGAACGTAGCACGTTCTGAAGAAGAAGCCGAGCTGCAGGCAGCTGGCAAATCCATTCAGGAACTGGCCGCCGAGGAAGAAGCAGACGCAGAATTCGAAATCTCGGAATTGTTCGACGATATCGGTGCTGCTGCTGCGGACGACGACGATCTGGCGCCGTCAGGCGACGACGCACCGGCGCAAGAAGACTCATCGGACGACGACGAAACCTAATCGTCTGACCCTGTACAAAATCAGAAGCCGCGCAACCGAGTTGCGCGGCTTTTTCTATTGGGCATCGCCAAAACACCAGCAGCCGATCCAGCATATCGCCTGACCATACCGCCAAAATCGCGCACCATCCGCACGAAGTGCCAGAAAACGTGACGCACGCATGTGCGTCCCCATTTGGTGACAGCGCTCAAAGCACGCGATACTTGCCACGCCCGATCCGCGCCACCCGCCCTCGTTTCACCAGTTTGGACAGCGCACGATAACACGCCTCGTGGCTCAGCCCGATGGATTGCGAAAACTGCATGACCGTGTTCGGTTGTCCGAATTCCTCAAGGGCGGCCAGAACACGCTCCTCAGCCGACAGGATCGCCATAATCTCTAGCCGGCGGCGGTATCCCTGTATCTGCCCGGCCATCCGTTTCAGCAATGTGTTAGTAAATACCGGGTTTCGGGATATTTCCCGCAATATCAAAGCTTTATTCAAGCCAATCAGCACGCTGTCACTGCGACAAATGCAATCACAGTGGTAGCAGTCCGAAAACAGCGACGCCTCTGCAATTGTATCCCCCACCAACCCACGAAACAATGTCACTTGCTTGCCGTCCCGTGTGTGGCGGACCAACTCCACCTCACCGGCTTGGACAAAATACGGGCCTTCTGCGGGCTGATCCTGATGAAACAGAACCTCGCCACGCGCCAGAACATGGCGCAACGGACCAAAACTGGTCAAAAAAGAAAACGGTTCGGGAAGCATTATGATTTCAATCATATCCAGATCCGCCCCCCGCGTCCATCACCCCTAAAACCAACGGAGAAACTGCATGACCCTGAAAATCGCCTCCGCATCCAGCCTGTGGATCGCCCTGCTCCTGTCCCCTGTCATGGCCCAAACCCAGCACGATATGTCCAGCCATACAGATCAAATGAGCCACACATCGGTCAGTGCACCCGGGCAAATAAATCCCGGGCCGCAAGAACCCGGTCAGGGCGCGTTTGCAGCAATTGCAGAAATCGTCAAAATACTGGGCAACGACCCGGCGACCGACTGGTCACGCGTCAACATCACCGCCCTGCGCGACCATCTGTTAGACATGGACCTGCTGATTACCGATACCCAAGTTGTCACCACGCCAATTGCAGGTGGGCTGGAGATGAGCGTCAGCGCCGCTGGGGCAAGTGGGCGCATGGTTCCGGCACACGGGCCGGTTCTGGCAGGCGAAACCGGCTGGACGAGCAGCCAGACGCGCAGCGGGGACACTGTGATCTGGCGCGTAACCTCGCCCAATGATGAAGCCAAGATCAGAGCGCTCGGGTTTTTCGGCCTGATGGCCACCGGCGACCATCACCGTGCCCATCACCTTGCCATGGCAACCGGCGCATCCCCACATTAGGCGATAGCCCCGCGCCCCTCATGCCAAAACAAAAGGGCTGCCCGAGAGCAGCCCTTTCACATTCCGGTAACGCAGGTGACTTATTCGTCTTCCAGCGCCTCAACGGCCTTTTCAAGCGCGTCTTTCTTTACTGATTTCTCTTTGACTTCAGCCTGCTCAAATACCCAGTCAACGACCTTGTCTTCAAAGATCGGCGCCTGAAGCTGCTGACGCATTTCCGGGTTCTTCTGAACAAATTCAAAGAACTCGCGTTCCTGACCCTGATACTGACGCGCCTGATTCATCACCGCTTGCGTCATCTCGGCGTCTGTCACCTCGACTTCCTGCTTGCGGCCAATCTCAGCCAGAAACAGGCCCAGCTTAACCCGACGCTCGGCCAGACCAATATGTTCTTTGGTTGTCTCGACCTCAGGGTGGTCGTGCCCCTCAACTTCGGGGTTATCCTCATGCCACAGTTGATGGGCGATCTGCCCGGCTTCTGCGTCGACAAGGCTTGGCGGCAATTCAAACGTCACCTTCTTGTCCAGAGCATCAAGCAAGGTCCGCTTCATCACGGCGCGCGACGCACCATTGTATTCCGCTTCAAGACGCTCACCGATCTGCGTCTGCAAAGCCGCCAGATCATCTGCGCCAAATTTCTTGGCCAATTCATCGTCGACTTCAGCGGCCTTAGGTTCCTGCACCGACTTCACTGTGCAGGAAAAAACCGCGTCCTTACCAGCAAGGTTTTCCGCGCCGTATTCGGCCGGGAACGAAACCTTAACTTCAACTTCGTCGCCCGCCTTGGCACCGACCAGCTGCTCCTCAAAACCGGGAATAAAGCTGTTTGACCCCAGTGTCAGCGGATAATCCTCGGCAGCACCACCATCAAAGGCCTCGCCATCTACTTTACCCAGAAAGTCGATCACAACCTGATCGCCGTCTTTGGATTTGGACCCTTTTTTGCGATCTGCAAAACTTGGCGCGGTTTCAGCCAGATTTTTCAGTGCTTCTTCAACAGCAGCGTCATCCGCTTTCACGACCAGCTTTTCCAGCTTGATCGAAGACATATCGAACTCGGGCACATCGGGCAGCGCCTCATAGGACATCTCGACCTCGACATCGTCACCCTCTTTCCAGTCCTCATTGGTCATCTTGACCGTGGGCTGAAGTGCTGGACGATCGCCGCTATCCTCAAAATGTTTGCTCATCGCGCCGTCGATGGTTTCCTGCATCGCTTCGCCCATAACCCGTTGACCGAATTGCTTTTTCAGCAGAGCCATCGGAACTTTGCCTTTGCGAAAGCCCTTCATCTCAACTTCTGGCTGGGCTTCGACCAGCTTTTCGTTGACCTTTTCTTCCAGCTCCGCTGCGGAAACAGAAATATGATAGCCGCGCTTCAGACCGTCGTTCAGAGTCTCAGTGACCTGCATGCGTAAAATCCCTTCGAGATCGTGTATGCCGCCGCGCGGCAGATTAAGAAAATTCAGCCGCCCTTCTATTGGCGCGCGCCCTTGGGTGCAAGGCAAAACCGGAACCTGCGCCGGGGCAAGGGCATCCCACCGGCGCACGGGCATTTTGAACCCTTAACCTTCGTGTCCAGCCCAACAGGTTTCGGCGGATTCACGCCAGACACAGATCGGTCGGTTTTTTTGTTTTCCGAAAGCCCGTTCCCTTGCTAAAGCTTGCCTGCCCGATTGTTGATAAAGTAGAAACAATGCCCCAACCAAAGACACTGACACCCAACCACTTGGCAGCGCATGACCGGATCGAGCGCACCTTGACCCGAGCGGCAGTCTTGCTGCGGGATCTGGCTGACATAACCAAAAATCCGAACAGTCAAATTGCACCGGTTTCGTTTGATGATCTAAATATGATTGATACCCGGTTGGACGACCTGGAAGCAGACATCGGCAAACTAATTCAGCCGCAAATACACCGCCCCGTATTAAACGCACCGGCACCGTTTATTCTAACCCACCCCGTTGGACGGAACCATAAATTCAGCCTCGAAATGGTTCTGGCAAAGATATCAGCCGAAAACGGCCCGCGAACGGGGTGA
Organism: Marinosulfonomonas sp.; assembly: GCA_019090885.1. Taxonomy (GTDB): domain Bacteria; phylum Pseudomonadota; class Alphaproteobacteria; order Rhodobacterales; family Rhodobacteraceae; genus NORP110. Next base: position 266 of record JAHRVC010000030.1, on the reverse strand, counting down.
CGCTCTAAATCTATTGGCAGATTAGGGTGCAATCGCACATTCATTTCTGGCTGCGCGACGCCCTAGGACCGGCCGCTTTCAGACCGGGATCATTGGCCGGGAAAGCGCAAAAACTGATATCCAAATTTTTTTGATGGCGCTTTATTCGAACCAAAAGCAGGGCGCTCGGTTCTATTGGTGCGGGTGAAGGGACTCGAACCCCCACACCTTGCGGCGCTTGGACCTAAACCAAGTGCGTCTACCAATTCCGCCACACCCGCAACCGG
>JAHRVC010000029.1 GCA_019090885.1 Marinosulfonomonas sp. | reverse complement strand
GTGGCAAAGGACGTCTGTGTTATCAGAGCGCTTGCTTTTGACTGCATCGGATTCATCGTGCTCATGCCCCCGTCCAGTTCGGCGTGCGACGGTCCTTAAAGGCAGTTGCGCCCTCTTTGGCATCATCCGAGCGCATGATGTCGCGGAGAAGTTCGTCGTTGAGTGTGTTCAGTGCCCCGGCCCCGCCAGACATTGCCTGATGTATAATCCCCATCGTCGCAGCCACCGCCAGCGGTGCATTCGCGGCGATCTGCTGGGCCATGACAATCGCATTTGGCAGCACGTCATCCGCATCGACAATTCGGTTTATCAGCCCTGCCTCAAAGGCCCGTTTTGCATCAACAGGCGCCCCGAGCAGCAGAATCTCGCGCGCCAGAGCAACGGGAATACGATTGGGCAGATGTGCGACACCGCCCGCACCGGCGATCAGACCAACGCGGACCTCGGGCAGACCAAATATTGCGTCTTGCGCCGCAACCACCAAATCGCAGGCCAGCATAATCTCAAACCCGCCAGCAAGTGCTGCCCCGCGAACAGCCGCAATGATCGGCGTTTTGCGCATTTGGCGGGTAAACTCTGGCAAGCCACTGTCAAAAACGGCTTTCTCACCCTCGCCATTTGCAAATTCGCCCAGATCCATGCCCGCGCAAAACACCTTGCCTGCACCCGTCAGCACAATCGCGCGAATGTCTGGATCAGCATCCAGCCGCGCGACCGTATCGCTTAGCGCAACCATCAAAGAGGCGTTGAACGCATTGCGCAGTTGGGGCCGATTCAAAGTCAATACAGCGATCTTTTGGGCCGGGCGGATTTCGACCAGCACTTCAGAGCGTTCATTTTTCCAATCGTCGTTCATCGTTCCCCGATTGCGACCACGTTATTTAGAATCAACGCCCCTGCCAAACCGGTGCGCGTTTTTCGGCAAACGCTTTGGGTCCTTCAATTGCATCCTGACTGGCATAGACCACCTCATGTAACCGCTGCCCCTCTATCAGGCCCGCCGCAACACCCATATCCATCGTCGCGCGCACGCTGGCCTTGGCCGCTGTGACCGACAGCGGTGCGCCGCTTGCGATGCGGCTCGCCAGATCATGAGCGCGGGCGCGCACAGCGTCCGGCGTGTCTTCCAGATAATTGGTAAAGCCATATTCATGCAGCCGCTCAATCGGCATCAGATCGCCGGTCAGGACGATCTCCATCAAAACTGGCTGGGGCAACATTGACAGGGCTGGTGCTGCCCAGGGTGTGCCACGCCCGATCTTGACCTCGGTGATACCTGCCTTGGTGCCTTTCAGCCCGACCCGCAAATCGGCCATCAGGGTCATCATCATGCCCCCCGCCATCAGCGATCCGGTCATTGCAGCGATGATCGGCTTGGGACAGGCGTGCATGCGTTCATGGAACGGGTCGCGCATTTTGGAAAGAATATCGACGCCCTCGTCGCGGGCAACCTCGGTGGCTTCTTTCAGGTCCAGACCGGCGCTGAACACGCCGCAATCGGCAGAAGTTAGAATGGCCACGCGAATACTGTCATCCGCCGCGATCCTATCCCACGCATCGGCCAGCCCGTTGGCGGCAGCAATGGATAGTGCGTTTTTACGGTGTGGGCGGTCAATGGTGACGGTCGCAATGCCATCCTCCACGGATACGATGATCGGGGATTCTGACATTCTGATTTTCCTGTATGTTTTGATGTCTCAGCCATATGGCTGAAGAAATAACCGGGGCAGGACACACCTGCCCCGGTCGATATTAACTATTACTCCAGTTTGAACTTGCTGGAGCTTTCCTTGACGACTTCCCAAACGACGTCAGTGTAGGCACCGATCCAATCGGTCTGACCTACCCAAGTCTTGCCGTCCCACATGTCGATACGGGTCTTACCGCCGCCACCGTGATCCTCGGCCGTCACAGTAAGCGGAGCCATCAGACCATTGGCGTCAAAATCAACCATGCTTTCAAGACCGGCCTTCATCGTTTCGGCTGTCACAGGGAAACCGCCCTGTTCTACCGCAAGCCGTGCAGCTTCAAATGCAGCGGAATACATCGCAACGCCCGTGTTGTAATAGACGTCGTTCAGAGCTGCGCGATCGCCGTTCCCTTTGCCCTTGTCGTAAAGCTCGGCAATGATCTCGGCTATGATCGGAACATCCTGACCACCCGCGACATTTGTGCCGCGCTTAAGGCCAATTGCAGCTTCAGCACCGATGCTCGCGATGTCTTTCTCATTCAGCCAGTTGACCGAGATGTATTTCGAGATCGGGATACCGTTACGCTTCATTTCTTTTGCAGCCACAACATGCATGCCAGCAAAAGCCCAGCTGATGATATTATCCGGGTTGAAGCGACGAATTTGTGTCCATGCAGATCCCTGATCGCTTCCCGGCAGTGGGAATGGGAATAGACCAAGCTCAAATCCCTCTTTCTCGGCAAGGGTTTTCAGAATCTCGATCGGCTCTTGCCCGAACGGATAATCAACATAGAAAAACGCAACCTTCACGCCTTTCAGGCTGCCGCCATTTTGCAAACGGATATACTCGATATCATTGACAACCTGACCCCAGTAAGTCGGCCCGACCGGGAAGACTTGGGTGAAAACGCTGCCATCAACCGCGTCGCCACGTCCGACAAGCGACTGCAAAAGGATGTTTCCGTCTTTCATGATCCGCGGCAGCACAGCGATCGAAACCGGTGTGGACAGCGTATCAAAGACGAAGACGCCTTCGCGCTTTAGTTTCTCGTAACATTCAATGCCACGCTGGGGCTCGTTACCGTGGTCCTGCACGATGATTTCTACAGGATGTCCGCCGATGCCGCCCTTCATGTTGACAAGATCGGCCAGATCGCGCGCACCTTGGGTGATCTGCGGTGTGATGAATGTATAGGATTTACTCAGGTCATAGCACATACCGAACTTAATCGTGTCCTGTGCTGAGGCAGACGACACTGTCGCCGTGCCGGCAAGGGCCACAGCGGCCACCTGCATCAGAATTTTGGTAAGTTTCATTGGTTCCTCCTCTGGTGTTATGTGCAGACACAACCCGTTAGCTAAGCCAGCGTTTCCGTCTGCGGTAATGTTTGATGTCGTGAAAATTCTTGCCCTCGCCACCACCCAGATAAAATTCCTGAATGTCGGAGTTGGCTTTTAGTGCCTCTGCCGTATCGTGCATCACGACACGGCCATTTTCGATCAGGTAGCCGTGGGATACGATTTCTAGCGCGGCCAATGCGTTTTGTTCCACCAGCAGGATCGAGACACCCTGCTCGCGGTTGATCTTCTGGAGAATGCCAAAAATTTCGGCCACCAGAAACGGGGCCAACCCAAGACTGGGTTCATCCAGCATCAACAGGCGGGGTTGGGTCATCAGGGCGCGGCCAATGGCCAGCATTTGCTGCTCGCCGCCCGACAGATACCCCGATTGTGACGCCTTGCGCTCGGCGAGCCGCGGAAAGTATTCGTATATCCGGGCCTTTTCATCGTTGATCTTCTGGCGTGACATCGACACCGGCGCTGCCGCCTCCAGATTTTCGTCTGGTGTCAGATGTTCAAACACCCGCCGCCCTTCGATCACATGGCAAATTCCCATGTGCACCCGGTCCTGCGGGGGCACGTCGCCGATAATCTTGCCATCAAACCGGATTTCCCCACGACTGACGCGACCGCGCTCGGATTTCAGCAATCCGCTGATCGCTTTCAGCGTCGTGCTTTTGCCCGCACCGTTAGACCCCAAAAGCGCCACCATGCCGCCATTGGGAACCTCGAGTGAAACGCCCTTGATTGCCAGAAGAACGGAATCATACAGCACCTCGATGCTGTTGAGGCTCAGAATTGAATTTGTTTCTTCGCTGCTCATGGTGCCCTACTTTTTCATCTGGTCAAACGGCCACACCAGCAAATAGTCCCTGATGTTGCCATAGATTTTTCCAAGGCCCATTGGCTCGACCATCAGAAAGATCACAATCAGCGCCCCATAGGCTGCATTCGGAATATGAGCGAGCGTTTCGGGGCCAAACTGCAATCCTACCATATCGGCAAATCCTGCAAAAAGCCCGTTCACTATCCCCGGCATCAGCAAAATCAAAGCCGCGCCAAAATAGCTGCCAATGATACTGGCCAATCCACCCACAATCACCATCGCAAGAACCTGAATGGAAACGTTGACCGAAAACTGTTCGGGTGAGGCAAGAAAATAGAATGTCGCCACCAATATAGCACCCGTCACACCGGCAATGAACGACGATGTGGCGAAAGCGATGATCTTGTAATAAAAGCTGTTCACCCCAAGTATCGCGGCGGCGAAATCCTTTTCGCGAACCGCCACCAAAGCGCGGCCCAGACCGGTTCGGCGCATATTTAGCAGAAATATCGTAACCAGCACACACCAGCCAAGGGCGACATAATAAAGCCCTGCATCCGACGTGATGTCCTGTCCCAGCAAAGCGAAAGTTGGCGATTGCAACGAGGCGTGCGACCCGCCTGAGATAGCGGGTGAGTGATTAAGAACCCAATCCATCACGAATTGCATCGCCAGCGTTGTGATGGCCAGATAAAGCCCCTTTACCCGAAGTGCGGCCACAGCGAAAAGCGAGCCGATCACCGACGATGACAGGCCACCGATCAACAGAGCAAATTCCCACGGGATGCCAAATCGCACCGCATGAACGGTGGAATATGCACCAACGGCCATAACGGCTGCATATCCAAGGTGCATCTGCCCGGCCCAGCCAGTCAAAAGGTTCAGGCCCAGTGCGGCGGCCGTCCACAGCAACCATGGCAACATGTAGCTGTTCAGATACAGCCCGTCGATCAGCCACGGAGCGGCGATCCCCAGTGCCAGAAAAAACCACAGGGCATAGCGATCTGCCGGGATCGGGAACAGATCGCGGTCAGACGAATAGCTGTTATGGCGAACACCTGATTGGCGATAAAACATGGGCCTCAGATCCTCTCGATATCGTGGCGGCCAAACAGGCCGTGCGGACGCAACATCACCGTCAGGATCAAGACCGCTGCCACCACCAGATCACGACTGCCGCCGCCAACCATCTGGTCCAGATAGCCCGATCCGACATTTTCAACGATGCCCAGAAGGATGCCGGCGACGATGGCCCCGACGATACTGTCCAGACCGCCCAGAACGGCCACCGTCAGACCTTTGAGCAACAACAGCGACAGAGTTTGGTCTACACCCTGAATTTCGCCCCAGATCACTCCTGTCGCAACCGCGACAACAGACGCCAATGCCCAGGAAAGGCCAACGCCCCGCTCGACAGAGATACCCACTGACCACGACGCCATGTAATCATCTGAAATCGCGCGCAGACGTATCCCTTGGCGGGACCGAAAGAACAGCATGAAGGCCACAAACAAGGCTATTGCGACAAGCGCGCCGACGATATGAATCCGGCTAAGCAGCAGTGGCCCGACAAAAAACGGATCATAACTGACCCCCAGCCCCATCGGACGCGGTGCCCCGCCCCAGATCGCCAAAGTCGTGCCGCGCAAAAAGATGTCGATACCCAGTGTCATCATCAGGATCATCACAATCGGCCGCCCGGCCAGACGGCGCAGTGCAACCCTTTCGATGCCAAGACCCACGAAGAACATGATCACTGCGGCCAGCGGAATAGCGACCCAAAGCGGCCAGCCCAGTTCATAGGAAAACGCCAAAACCACATAAGCGCCCAACATCGTCAGCCCGCCTTGTGCCAAGTTTGGCACAGAAGACGATTTATAGATCAGCACCAGACCGATTGCGAACAACGAATACGACAGGCCAGTTATGGCACCATTGACCGTCAATTCGGCCAGAAAAACCCAATCCATTTCTAAACCTTTCGTATGGCGAGAGTGCGTTCAACAACGCCCTTCTCGCCAGTTTCATAGGCGACGATCGCCTGAACATGCACTTGCTCCGAACCGTCATAAAGTGCGGCGATCACGTTGGCATAGCGTTCTTCGACAACCTTGCGACGCAGCTTTCGGGTGCGGGTAATCTCGCCGTCATCGGGGTCAAATTCTTTGTGCAGGCTGACATAACGGTGCAACTGCAGCGGCTCTTGCAGCGCCTTGTTAACCCGTGCGAAAGCCTCGTTAAGCAGTTCGGCCACTTCTGGGCGCTGTGACAGGTCGGCGTAGGATACATAGGGCACGCCGTGCACCTCGGCCCAGTGGCCCACAGCTTCGGCATCAACACAAACCATCGCCGTCAATTGATCCCGTCCCGCGCCGACAACCGCTGCATCTTTGATGTAGGGGCTGAACTTCAGGCGGTTCTCAATGTAGTTGGGGACATAACGCTCGCCGCCTGCCGTATAGACGACTTCGGACAAGCGGCCCAGAACGACCAACTGACCGTTGTCTTCCAGATATCCGGCATCACCCGAATATATCCAACCGTCTTTCAGGGTTTCTGCCGTCGCCTTGGGATTATTATGGTAACCCGCAAACACCGAGTCTGCCTTTAGCAGTATCTCGCCGTCCTCGGTGATTTTCACCTCAACACCGGGCAAAGGCCGCCCGACCGTGTGCAGGTTAACCTCATCAGGTGCCTGAATTGCGTTGAACGCGCTGTTTTCGGTCTGCCCGTAAAGTTGGCGAAGTTTGATGCCCAATGCCCGGTAGAATACAAAGGTATCTTCGCCAATCGCTTCGCCGCCGGTAAAGGCATTATCCAGATGCGACAGTCCAAACTGGTCCTTAATTGGCCCAAAAATGATCCATTCACCGAACAAGCGCATCAGAGGTTCCATCGCCCCGCCACTTTTGTCGTTCAGCTTGCGCCGTTCGGCAGCAACCGCGCGGTCCATGAAAAAATGATAAAGCTTCTTTTTCAGCCAAGTAGAATTTTCGATCCCGACCTGAATAGTGGTCAGGATATTGTCCCAACTGCGCGGTGCGGCAAGGTAGAACGTCGGCGCAGTTTCGCACATGTCGCGCAGAACAGTTTCCTGACGTTCGGGCACGTTGACGGTAAACCGATAGGCGATTGCAGCCGCAACAGTCAGAGCATAGTCGCCCACCCAAGCCATAGGCAGATAGGCCAGCACCTCTTCGTTTTCATTGAATGCACCACCAGCATGACCATTTCGCGCGGCGGATATTACGTTTTTCTGGCTCAGGACAATACCCTTGGGCTTGCCGGTTGTGCCGGATGAATGCATGAACACCGCCGGATCATCGGGCCCCGAAGCATTGATCAGCCGGTCGCGCAAATCTGGGTCAGCGGCCAGTGCTGCGGCACCTTTTTCCAGCAAACCCTCCCAGGACAAAAGGCCCGGTGCGTCATAGTCCGTCAGGCCGCGGTCCTGATCATAAATTATATGTGCGATGTCAGCGCCCGCTTGGCGCAGGTCCAGAACCTTATCAACTTGTTCCTGATCTTCGGCCAGTGCTGCGGCAACCGGAACTTCGCCCACGAAATGCTGCAGCTCTTCCAGTGTGGCCCCGGTATAGGTTGGCATCGCATAGGCGCGTAGCAACCCCATTGCCGCCATGCCCGCATAAAGCCGGATCCGATTGTCGCCCAGTATCAACATCGCCTGTTCTGGCCTGATGCCCAGAGCATCCAGCCCGGCGGCGCAGTGGATTACCTCTTGGGTGTAATCCGCCCAGTTCATTTCCTGCCAGATGCCACGCGCCTTTTCGCGCATCGCAATCTCGCTGCCGTATTGGGTTGCATTGCGCACAAGCAATGTTGCCAATGTCTCGTCGCCAGTTATGGCCGGGGCAGCGTTATCCAGCATGACCATCTCCGATATAGGCTTTGATGACACCGGGGTCTTTGACGACCTCGCTTGGAATTCCACTGGCAATCATCTCGCCGTAGTTCAGCGCCAGCATCCGGTCGCAAATGCCTAAAATGACATCCATGTGGTGTTCGATCAGCAAAACGCTGACCCCGCGTTCGGCACGCGCATCAAGAATGAAACGCGCCATGTATTCTTTTTCTTCCTGATTCATCCCCGCCATCGGCTCATCGAGGATCAGCAAATGCGGCTCGGCCACCAGCGCGCGGGCCAGCTCGACCCGCTTTTTCAGCCCGATTGGAATGCCATCAACCAGTTCGTGGCGGATGCTTTCAAGCTGCAAAAACTCAATCACTTCCTCAACGATTTCGCGGTTGGCGACCTCTTCAGGACGCGCCAGCCACCAATAAAGTGCTGTTCGGACCACGCCGGGGTTCATATGAATGTGACGGCCCAGCAGGATATTATCCAGCACGCTCATCCCGTTAAACAACGCAAGGTTCTGAAACGTCCGTGCAACGCCAAGACCCGCAACTTTGTGCGGTGCGGTGCCGGTTATATCGCGGCCATCCAGCCGGATTCTGCCCTTACTTGGCGGATAGAACCCGGTGATCGCATTGGTTAATGTTGTTTTGCCGCTGCCATTCGGGCCGACAAGGCCAAAAATCTCGCCTTTGCGGATCTCAATATCCACGCCGGTCACGGCAACCAGCCCACCAAAACGCCGCTCCACACCAATACATTCCAGAACAGGCGGCTCGTCGCCTACTGCCTGCGAATTGGCTGTTTTTGGTATGGTCTCATTCATACTTAGTGCCGCCTGATTTAGATGTTCCTCTAACGCGCTACTTGCATCAACCTATAGTTAATCAATCTTGAAATAGTCTGGACGGCCGGTTGGCCACGGATCGCCCCAAAGCTGCTGCCCGCCGTCGACATTCAGAACCTCACCGGTCACGAATTTGCCAGATGGCGCGGCCACATAAACCACAGCTTCGGCGATATCCCATTCGTCGCCCGCATGGCGCATGGGATTAGATTCCTTGAACGTCGCCGAGCCTTCTGGCGGGTAATTTGCGAACCCACTGCTTTCGTTGCAGCCGGGTGCAACACAGTTGACGCGGATGCCATTAGGCGCCCATTCAACGGCCAGCGTTTTGGACAGATAGATCACGCCAGCCCGCGCCGCACAGGTATGGGCAATTCCGGGCATTCCACGCCAGACGTCGGCCACGATGCTGACGATATTCCCCTTGGTTTTGCTATCAATCCACTTGCGCGCAACGGCCTGCGTCATCCACCACGTGCCATTCAGATTGGTGTCAATAACGGCGTTCCAGCCCTTGGGCGTAAAGTCGATCGCCGCCTGCGGAAACTGTCCGCCCGCATTATTAACCAGCACATCCAGACGCCCAAAGCGCTCATGGATGGCATCAACAAATGCCTCGACCTGTTCCGGGTCGCGGATTGTCATCTGATAAGAAAACACCTCGCCGCCGAAACCGCGCAGGAACTCGGCACCTGCTTCAAGCTTTTCAAGATTGCGACCACAGATCGCCAGTGTCGCCCCAAGGCGGGCAAAAAGTGACGCAATCGCACGACCAAGGCCGCCGCCGGCACCTGTCACGACAACCACCTGACCTTTGAACAGATCAGAGGCAAATACTGTCGGTTTTTCCGCAAGTTCGGCTGCTGAAAAGCCAAACTCCCCCTTGGCGATTGTCATATATCCTCCCAGTGCGGTTTTTACCGCTTATGAAAAACCTAACACGTGTTAGATTTTCGATCAAGCTTTGTGTAATGTTACGCTAGGTAACGAAATCGCAGGTGCATCCGGGCCGCTGTTGCAGCCCGGATTGTTGACTTAATTATCTTTGGTACGAAGCATCCGCAGCGGCTCATAAATGATGGTTTCAGTGCCATCAGATTTCAGCACGCGATTGCGGCTGCGCACCAATCCGCGGCCCGGCTTTTTTGTCAGGCGCTTTTCCAAAATCTCGACTTCCACGCGAATCGTATCACCCACATATGTCGGCCCCTTAACGTTAAAGTCCGCGTGCAAAAACGCCATGCCCGTGCCATCCATCGAGAACGTCAAAAGACCCTCGGCCATTGCATAGACCATCACACCGGGAATAACGCGCCCGCCGGATGATGCGCCATCGCGGCTGTGCTCAAGGTTGGTAAAGATACCCTCATACATCCAGGTAAGATTGCAAAATCCGACCAGATCGGCCTCGGTTACGGTGCGGGCACGGGTTTCAAATTTCATCCCCACTTCACATTCTTCATAATAGAATCCGGTGGTGCGTAGTACGTCGTGCATTAGTTTCCCTTTCAGTAGGATTTCGGAAGGCCCAGTGCCTTCTCTGCGATGAACGATAAAAGTAGCTGTGGGGTAATCGGTACAATTTTGAACAACAGCGCTTCGCGCACCAGCCGTTCCACGTGGTATTCTTTTGCATAACCAAAGCCGCCAAATGTCAGCTGAGCGGTCTGCGTTGCTTCAACTGCGGCCTCGGCCGCCAACAGTTTTGCGGCGTTCGCCTCGACACCGCAGGGCTTGCCCGCATCATAAAGTGCGGCGGCATGCATCACCATAAGGTTGGCCGCCTCGACCTTGGCCCAGCAATGGGCCAGCGGATGCTGAACGCCCTGATTCTGGCCAATAGGGCGCCCAAAAACGACCCGTTCCTTGGCGTATTCTGCGGCCCGCTTCAGCGCATTGCGAGCAATGCCCACACATTCGCCCGCGATCATCACCCGCTCCGGGTTCAGCCCGTGCAGAATTTGGCGAAACCCCTGCCCTTCCTCGCCGATCATGTCCTCGGCAGGGATTGGCAGACCTTCGATAAACAGTTCATTTGAATCGACGCATTTGCGGCCCATTTTTTCGATTTCACGAACATCCAGAAAATCCCGGTCGAACTTGGTATAAAACAGCGTCAGCCCTTCGGTCGATTTTTTGACGTCCTCAAGCGGGGTTGTGCGTGCCAGCAAAAGCATTTGATCGGCAACCTGCGCCGTGGTGATCCAGACTTTCTGACCGTTCACCACATAGCGACCCCCCTGCCGCACCGCTTTGGTTTTCAGTTTGGTGGTATCAAGACCGGTCGTCGGTTCGGTCACCGCGAAACACGGTTTTTGCTGGCCCGCAATCAGCGGCGTTAGCATCCGCTTTTTCTGTTCCTCAGTGCCAAACTTTACCACCGGGTTCAGCCCGAAAATGTTCAGATGGATCGCCGAGGCCGCACTGGCCCCGCCGCCTGCTTCGGCAATCGCCTGCATCATGATCGTGGCTTCGGTGATGCCCAGACCAGAGCCGCCGTAGGCTTCGGGCATGGCAATTCCCAACCAGCCACCTTCGGCCAGTGCGTCATATAATTCCTGCGGATAGCCACCAACGCGGTCTTTCTCCAGCCAATAGTCATCGTCAAACTGGGCGCAAAGCCGCAAAATCGTGTCGCGGATTTCCTGTTGTGCATCGGTCATTGTAAACGTCATTTTTGGTATTTCCTTATCGAACATTTAAGATTGCGCATCAGCGCGCAACGATCCCGTCTAGTAAAAGTATCTGCAACATCCGGACCATTTCATCGAGATTATAGGCGTCATCGCGACCGCCCATTTCAGGATCAAACCATTCCACCGTCCAGTTCAACGCGCCCAGCATCACCTGACGCAAAGGAACAACTTTGATGTCGGGGCGGATTTCGCCGGCATCCTGTGCGGCGGACAGACAGCGATCCCAGATGCTTCCATAGTCATGGCGCACAGGCAAATGCCGGGCGCGAATTTCTTTGGGCAGTTGCCCATACATGCGAATATTGGCCGAGGTGAATTCGCTTTTGGCAAACAGATGTTGAATGTGACGCCGGATTGCCGCCGCGATGCGGGCGCGATGCTGCGGTTTCCCGTGGTCCTGCGCCATCACTTCTTTCACGCCATCCAGAAGATCGCGAAGCCCGACATCGAGCACCTCATCAAGGATCTGATCTTTGGAATCGAAATGGTAATAGACGCTGCGGGCCTCCATTCCCGCCTCATCTGCGATGTCGCGCAAAGTGGCCGAGCTATAACCCCGATCCCGCATAATCCGCGCCGCCGCCGACAGGATTTGCTTGCGTGATCGGGTTGCTTTTCTACCGCGTTCAACAGGCTGACGGGTTTTAATATCAGGTTCGTTGATAACCGAAAGTGTCACCGCACCATGCTCGGTCGACATGCCATCGAGGATTAATTTTGCAGCCCGTTGCGATAACATCTCGATCGGATACCGCTCGGCGTCATACCATTCAACCGTCCAGTTCAGCGCGCCCAGCACAAACTGACGCAGCGGCACCACCTTAATATCGTCACGTATTTCACCGGCGCGCCGCGCATCAGCAAGAAAGTCGTCCCAAAGATCAGCGTAGGCGCGGCGCAACGGCCGGTGGCGATTGCGCATTTCTTCGGGAAGGGTTGGAAAACTGCGGATGTTCGTCGACGTGGAATCGCTGGCTTGCAACAGATAGATCAGGTGGGTGTTGACCATCGCGCTAAACGCGTCTCGAAACCCCAATCCATTCGCCTTCGCATCAGCGCTGGTTTGTTTTACGGCATCAAAAATCTGGCGCAATCCGGTGTCCAGAACTTCGTCCAGGATCACGTCCTTGGACGCGAAGTGGTAATAGATACTGCCCGCCTCCATCCCGGCCTTACCGGCTATCTTGCGCAACGTCGAAGCGTTGTAACCTTCATCGCGAAACAGCTTGGCCGCGGCGGTCAGAATTTGACTGCGAGTCTGCTCAGATTTGCTAAGCGTTTTGGGCTGCGCACCATTTGGTTGACTGTTGGGCATTTTTAAAAACCGATTTCTCTCTGGACAGGCGGCACGCAGTTGGCATAATTCTAACAAGTGTTCGATTTTAATCAAGGGCGC
>JAHRVC010000028.1 GCA_019090885.1 Marinosulfonomonas sp. | reverse complement strand
TCAACCGAGGCGTCGGTTTCCAGATGCTCGCGCAGCCAGCTAATTGTGAATTTCATATCAAACGTTCCTCAGTTCTCATCTTATTCAACAGACCCAACATCAGGGCCGCGTTCGGACCATGGGGTGGGTGCAAAGCGCCCTCCTCATGGTGGATGTCCGTGCGCGGCCCGTGCGATGCACGAGCCAGACGTGACAAATATTGCGCGCATTTCATGGTTCGTAGTGACCTTCTGGCACAGCCGTCAGAGGAGTTGGTTTGCCGATTGGCATGACATATTCTAGTTCACTGGCGACCAAATTTGTGTCATCGAAGCAATCTCTCCGCATTTCAACAATCAGCCCTATTGCCGTAGCGTGTACATCCGCTGGTCCTGTTGCATCCATGTCCATTGTGGCCATCTCCTGAACACTCACCACCTCCTTTATGATTGGGTCAGGTGCCACCAATACCAGAGCGATTTTACTTCTATCGTAGGCTATTCGAGTCTCTGCCGTTCTATGTTCGGCATGCTCAAACAACGCATTCAAAAACTCTTGATAAGCCTTCTTCTTCTCACTTCGGATGATCTCTCGCCGATCAATTCGTCGCTGAAAAACATACAATAATGCCGCCCCAATTACGCCAAGGACAGGAACGAGGATGCCTATCCAATTCGCAATCGTCACCCACTCACCCCACCATGCAACGTCGGAACATCCAGCGCGGCAAACCCATAGTGCCGCAACCACCGCAAATCTGAATCAAAAAACGCCCGCAAATCGGGTATCCCGTATTTCAGCATCGCGATCCGGTCGATGCCCATGCCAAAGGCAAAGCCCTGCCATTTATCCGGATCAACCCCGGCGGCGATCAGCACCTTAGGGTGCACCATGCCAGAGCCCAGAACCTCCATCCAGCCGTCGCCTTCGCCGATTTTCAACTGTCCGTTCACCCACGAACACTGAATGTCGACCTCGGCACTTGGTTCCGTGAACGGAAAATGCGAGGCGCGGAAACGGGTTTTCACTTCGATGCCAAAGAACGCGCTGAAAAATTCCTCTAGCACCCATTTCAGGTTGGCCATCGACAGGTCTTTATCAATCGCCAGCCCTTCGACCTGATGGAACATTGGTGTGTGTGTCTGGTCGTAATCGGATCGATACACCCGCCCCGGCGCGATCACCCGACAAGGCGCGCCGTGCTTTTCCATATGCCGGATCTGCACCGGGCTGGTATGGGTGCGCAGCACATGCGGCGCACGGTCATCGCCTTCGTCGCGGTGCATGTAAAACGTATCAAATTCCTGCCGCGCCGGGTGGTGGGGCGGAATGTTGAGCGCATCAAAATTGTAAAAATCAGTTTCAATCTGCGGCCCTTCGGCCACCGAAAACCCCATGTCGGCAAATATTGCGGAAACCTCTTCGCTGACCTGAGACACCGGATGGATCGAGCCTTGGGCGCGCGGACGCCCCGGCAAGGTCACGTCCAGCCACTCGGTGCGCAGCCGTTCGTCAAGTGCGCTGTCCGCCAGCCCCGCCTTCTTGGCCGCAATGGCCGAGTTCACCTCATCCTTCAGCGCATTCAGCGCCGGGCCGGCAACCTGGCGTTCCTCGGGCGTCATGCGGCCCAATTCGCGCATTTTCAGCGCGACTTCGCCCTTTTTACCCACCGCAGAGACGCGGATATCTTCCAATGCGGCTTCATCTGCCGCTGCACCAATTCCATCCAGAATTTTGCTGCGCAAACGGTTCAGATCATCCATCTTTTGCGTTCCTTTTTTACCGCGCTCCGTGCTACCATAGCTTTGCCGGAATGCAAGCCCACGCCCATTCGCGCCGCCAGCGTTACCGACCCTGCCTGCACAAAAAGTGGATCAGATAAGATGGCGCCAAACACAAAAGAACCCCGGCGTGATTACGGCGGCCCTGCGTTCCTAAGCGGCGGCTACCGCCCGATGTTTTTACTGGGCGCCCTGTGGGCCGCGATTGCAATGGCGCTTTGGCTGGCGGTGCTGACCGCTGGCTGGACCCTGCCCAGCAGCTTTGATCCGGTCGACTGGCATGTGCACGAGTTGCTGTTTGGTTTTGTTCCGGCGGTCGTGTGTGGCTTTTTGTTAACCGCAATTCCCAACTGGACCGGGCGACTGCCCGTCACCGGGGCATCACTTGGCCTGTTGGTCGCCCTGTGGCTGCTTGGCCGCGTCGCTGTGTTGTTTGGCGCGGGATTGCCCAGCGTCGTTGTCATGCTTGCCGATCTGTCATTCCTGATCGCGCTGGTCGGATTTATTGCACGCGAGATCACTGCCGGGAAAAACTGGCGCAACATGGTGGTTCTGGCAATACTAACGCTGATTTTGGCCGGGAACGGACTATTCCACCTTGCGGTCATGGCAGAAGAACCAGCATCGCAAGGTCCGGGGTTTCGCATTGGTGTGCTCGCCGTCGTCCTGCTAATCGGGTTGATCGGCGGGCGCGTCATCCCCAGCTTTACCCGGAACTTTCTTGCGCGCCAGAATGCCACCCACCTTCCGGTGCCGTTCAATCAGTTTGACAAGCTGGTCATGCTTGCAAGCGCCATCGCCCTGACGATCTGGGTTGCCCAACCCGAGGCGCGAGTGACCGGCGTTGCGCTATTGCTGGCTGGCGCGCTGAACGCGGTTCGCCTAAGCCGCTGGTCCGGCTGGCAAGCGCGCAGCGAATTATTGGTTCTGATATTGCATCTGGGCTATGCTTTTGTGCCGCTGGGGTATTTGATGACCGGCAGCGCAATTCTTTGGCCAGATATTTTTCCGCAGGCTGCGGGCATACACAGTTGGACGGTCGGCGCGGTCGCCACGATGATGTTGGCCGTCATGACACGGGCAAGCAAGGGCCACAGCGGGCGGCCATTGGTGGCAGGTGGCACCGAGATGCTGATCTATAGAGCAATCATTCTGGGCGCACTGACACGCATCTGGGCCAGCTTTTCAGGCGCGCCGGACTGGGCGTTGCATGTGTCCGCAACGGGCTGGATCGTTGCGTTTGGCAGCTTTGTTCTATTTTACGGCCCGATGTTGCTAACACCGAAAATCGCCGCGAAAAAACCCAGCAGCGCTGGCCCTGCCTGAACGAAAAAGGCCCGCGGGATTTCCGCGGGCCTTCTGAATTTGTCAGTTTGAAGCGCTTCAGGCCAGTGCTGCCTGAGCCTTTTCAACGATCGCTGTAAACGCTTCGGGTTCATGCACGGCCAGATCGGCCAGAACCTTGCGGTCCACTTCGATGCCAGCAAGCGACAGACCGTTAATGAAGCGCGAATATGTCAGTGCTTCGTCATGGCTGCGGACTGCTGCATTGATCCGCTGAATCCAAAGTGCGCGAAAATTGCGTTTGCGCATTTTCCGGTCACGGGTTGCGTATTGATTGGCCTTATCAACCGCCTGAGCGGCAACTTTGAAGGTCCGGCTACGTGCGCCGTAATATCCTTTGGCCTGATCGATGACTTTCTTGTGACGCCGATGCGTAACGGTTCCGCCTTTAACTCTCATTGTTCAAGTCTCCTTAGCGGTCGTAGGGCATGTAGGATTTAACGATCTTGGCATCAGGTGCCGAAAGCGTCGTTGTCCCACGTGCGGTACGAATAAATTTCTTGGTACGTTTGATCATACCGTGACGTTTGCCAGCCTGCGCTGCCATGACCTTGCCGGTCGCCGTCACCTTAAAGCGCTTTTTGGCGCTTGATTTGGTCTTCATCTTGGGCATTTCCGTCTCCTCTTTGGGTCGGTATTAGCGCGACTCGGCATGCCACATAAGCCGGCCACGCATGTGAAGTTCGGGCGTATAGGCTTAGCGGCCCTAACTGGCAAGAGGTAATCGGCGAAAACCTAGCGAATAATACTGGCAATTACACCTGTAAACACACGCGGTATTTCTTCGAATGAATAACCACCCGGTGTCTGGACTATCGCCCAGGATACAAGCGCACCGCCCACAACCAAAAGTGAAATAGCCATTGACGATCGCTGGCTGGTGGAAAAAGCGCGAAGCAGCGACGGTAAGGCAAACACTATAGCCAGAACCCCTAATACCAGCAAAAAATCGTTGGACATACTCATTACTCCTGATCGCACTGTGTAATTATTCCGGATCAGAATGAAAAATCAATCTTTCATTGCAGTGGGCTACCCGAAGAATATTGGTCGAGCCGGGCTCATTGAAGGGGATTCCTGCCATGACGACAATCTGATCAGATTCAGATGCGAAGCCATCTGAACAAGCCACCCTAACGGCATTTACGACAGCCATTTTAAATCGATTAACATCCGAGACCGTCACGCAGTGCGTTCCCCAGCTTAAGGCCAACCGACGCGCCGTCCCGACCCGGGATGTAAGCGCTATGATTGGAACATGCGGCCGCTCTCTGGCAGTTAGCAAAGCCGTGGTGCCGGATTCCGAGAAGCAACAAATTGCTTTTATCGACGTCGTCTCTGCTATTTCGCGCGCAGCGGACACAATTGCGTCCGCCACAGTTTCTTTTTTGCCAGCCCGGCTGGATTCAATAATCTGTCGATAGGTCGGATCTCTTTCGACCTCGATTGCCACGTTATTCATCGTCGTGACGGCCTCAACCGGATACGAGCCGGCTGCGGATTCGGCCGACAACATCACGGCATCCACGCCCTCATAGATCGCCGCCGCGACGTCTGATACTTCGGCGCGGGTTGGCATTGGGCTGTCGATCATGCTTTCCAACATCTGGGTCGCCACGATCACAGGCTTGGCCGCCGCGCGACAGGCACGCACCAGCCGTTTCTGAATGGGCGGCACATTTTGAACAGGTAATTCGACCCCAAGATCACCGCGCGCGACCATGATCCCATCAGATGCAGCAAGGATTTCGTCAAACGCGGTTACGGCAGCAGGTTTTTCTATCTTGGAAATAATCGCGGCGCGTCCTGCCGCCAGCGACCGCGCCTCTTCCACATCCGCGGGTCGTTGAACGAATGACATTGCCAGCCAATCCACGCCCATTTGGCATGCAAATTCCAAATCTTCACGGTCTTTCTTGGTCAGCGCCGCGAGCGGTAGGACCACATCCGGCACATTCACGCCTTTTCGGTTGGAAACCGTGCCGCCGTTTTCCACCGAACATTCGGCAAAATCACGCCCACAATCCAGAACTTTCATCCGGATTTTTCCGTCGTTGACCAACAGGGCCGCGCCCGGTTCAAGCGCATCAAAAATCTCTTTGTGCGGCAAGTTCACACGCTTGGAATCCCCCGGTGTTTCATCCAAATCAAACCGGAATGTCTGTCCCTCTTTCAGCTCTTCAACTTCATTCTTAAAGGTGCCGACGCGCAGTTTCGGGCCCTGCAGATCAGCCAAAATTGCAATTGGGCGCCCGGTTTCCTTTTCGATCTTGCGAATAATCGCATGCCGCGCTGCCGTCTCGGGATGGGTGCCATGGCTCATATTCAGCCGGAACATATCCGCACCGGCGTCAAACAATGCACGAATGGTTTCATAGTCACTAGAGGCGGGACCAAGGGTGGCCACAATCTTTACGTTTCGCAGACGTCTCATCGTGCTTTGTTCCTTTTCAACATGCCTCTGACGGGCTTTTTCTATATGGATGATACCGCAAACATTGACAACTGGCAGGCTGCAAAAGCAGCTGTGGCAGATCAATATTGCAAAGCAATGACAAACGCCGTTTTAAAACTATAAACGTCAGAGAAAGATGCCGCCCGGAGGTGACATTTCCGACGCTAACCCATCCGCGGGCCAAACCCAATTTTATCTGCTCCAAACGGCTTACACCGCCCCGGCGAACCATGCTAAAATATCTTAACCTCTGACCATCAAAGGAAACATCATGGACGCGCAAACAAAATTGGAACTGGAAGCCGCCGCATTTCGTCGCCTGCAGCAGCATCTGATGTCAGATCGCACCGACGTGCAAAACATCGACATGATGAACCTGACCGGATTTTGCCGCAACTGCCTGTCGCGCTGGTATCAGGAAGCCGCCAACGAGCGTGGCATCGAAATGTCAAAAGCTGACGGCCGGGAAGAATTTTACGGCATGCCATACGACGAATGGCGCGATCGCTTTCAGACCGAGGCCTCAGCCCAAAAACAGGCAGATTTCAAAGTCGCCTTCAAAGAAAACGTAACCGACCGCAGCTAACGATCTATTTATTCGGCAGTCTTGCGGCTTTCGTCCAGATAGATTTCACGCAGGCGCGCGGCCACCGGCCCCGGCTTGCCATCGGCCAGTTGCACACCGTCAATTTCGACCACCGGCATCACAAATGCCGAAGCAGATGTAAAAAACGCCTCGTCAGCATTCTGGGCTTCTTCGATGCTAAAGGACCGCTCTTCCACCACCATCTGGGATTCGCGGGCAAACCGCAAAATCGCCGCACGAGTGATACCGTGCAAAATGTCTGTGCTTAGTTGGCGCGTAATAATTTTACCGCCTTTGACGATATAGGCGTTGTTGCTGGTTCCTTCGGTCACATGCCCGTCCTCGACCATCCATGCGTCATCAGCACCCGCAGCCTTAGCCATCATTTTGCCCATGCTTGGATACAGCAATTGCACCGTTTTAATATCGCGACGGCCCCACCTGATATCTTCGATGGAAATGACTTTTTGGCCGATTTTCGCGACCGGATTGTCTGCAAGGCCCGGCTTGGACTGGCTAAATGCCACAATAGTCGAAGGGACTTCGTCGGGGTCAGGAAACGCAAAATCCCGGTCATTCGGGGCGCCTCGGGTGACCTGCAAATAAATCATACCCTCAACCAGATTATTGCGCGCGACCAATTCGCGGAAAATTTCCCGCAGCGCGTCCGTCGTTACCGGGGCCGCCATATCCAATTCCGACAATGAGCGTTCCAGCCGCGCCGCATGGCCGGCGAAATCGATCAGCTTACTATCCAGCACCGAAGTGACCTCATACACGCCATCGGCCATAAGGAACCCACGATCAAAGACCGATATTTTTGCGTCTTCTTCGGGCACATAGTCCCCATTTACATAAACGATCCGGCTCATCGTGTTCTCCTTAGCGACCCTCCGCACATTGGCGGATTTACAGGTGTATCTCAAATGTCAGCGCATTTTCGCGGTCTTCGGCCAGAAGCAGCGGCGCGTCAAGACCTTTGGCGAGTTGCAATGCCCATTTCCTGACGTCATATACAGTTCAAACACACAGCACGGAGCGGTCGCATGAACAATTATCTCGAGTTCGAAAAGCCTTTGGCCGAAATTGAAGGCAAGGCAGAAGAGTTGCGCGCACTGGCCCGCGCCAATGCCGAAATGGACGTCGAGAAAGAGGCGGCCGCGCTGGACAAGAAAGCCGCTGTTCTGCTGAAAGACATCTACAAAGACCTTAGCGCATGGCGCAAATGTCAGGTCGCCCGCCATCCCGACCGGCCACATTGCCGCGATTATATCGAAGCACTGTTTACCGAATACACGCCGCACGCAGGTGATCGGAATTTTGCGGATGACCATTCGGTCATGGGTGGGATTGCGCGCTTTGGCGGTTCTCCGGTGATGGTGATCGGCCACGAGAAGGGCCACGATACAAAGACCCGGATCGAACGCAACTTTGGCATGGCCCGGCCCGAAGGTTACCGCAAAGCGATCCGGTTGCTTGATCTGGCCGACCGGTTTGGCTTGCCAATCATAATGCTGGTGGACACGCCCGGCGCCTACCCCGGCAAAGGCGCCGAGGAACGCGGCCAGTCCGAAGCGATTGCGCGCACCACCGAGAAATGCCTGCAAGTTAAGGTG
>JAHRVC010000027.1 GCA_019090885.1 Marinosulfonomonas sp. | reverse complement strand
CCACGTGACGTGCCAAAACGCCGTCCCGGCACCGCACCGGGTCGGATCGCGTTGCTGCATGCGGTTGCCCACATCGAACTTAACGCCGTGGATCTGCATTGGGATCTAATAGCGCGCTTTACCGATACCCCAATGCCGGACGGATTTTATGACGACTGGGTGCGCGCCGCTGATGAGGAAGCCAAGCATTTCAATCTGATCTGTGATTGCCTTGAAAATCTGGGCAGCACCTATGGCGCCCTGCCCGCACACGCCGGAATGTGGCGCGCCGCGACCGATACCGCCCACGACCTGCTGGGCCGTTTGGCCGTTGTGCCTATGGTGCTCGAAGCCCGAGGGCTGGATGTCACCCCGGCAATGATTAAGGTCTTTCGCGGCGCTGACTTGGGTCAGGCCGTTGAAGCCCTTGAAACTATTTACAGCGAAGAAGTTGCCCATGTCGCTTACGGGTCCAAATGGTTCAACTTTCTGTGCGGACGTGAGAACCTAGACCCAAAGCTGGTTTTCCACGATCTGGTGCGAAAATATTTCCACAGTCCGCTGCGTCCCCCCTTCAACGAAGAAAAACGGGCCGACGCCGGTTTGCCGCCCGACTTCTACTGGCCATTGACCGAAAAACCGGTAACTGACTAAAACTGCGCCGATTTTTTAGGCGGGAACCCGCCAAAATTTAATGTTTTCCAATTGATAGCGTGATCTTTTCTCAAATATCTTGCAGCCAAGCCAACCAATTTGTAAGCACAATGGGTCGGGTCGCATTTGGGGATGCTCCGGCACATGACCTTGGGGTGGTTCGATGAGGGACGCAATTGACAAATCGTATTGTACATAAAATTCGGCTGATACTTGAAAAGTACTTTCCGGAAAAACGGCTGTTTGTGCGGTCAGATACGGAAACACGGTTCATTCGCCTGACACCGACAAGTCAGATGATCGCATGGGCTGGTGGGATCACGTTTGTTTCTTGGTCGATTATCGCAACATCGTTTTTGCTGATGGACGCGATCGGGTCGGGCAGCATTCGCGAGCAGGCCAAACGCGAACAGAAACTATATGAAATGCGGCTGAATGATCTGTCGCTGGAACGCGACACCCGTGCAACCGAAGCCCGCATGGCGCGCAGCCGCTTTAACACCGCGCTTGAACAGATATCGTCGATGCAGCTGGCCCTATTAGCAAGCGAAGATCGCCGCAAAGAGATGGAAAAAGGGATCGAAGTGATCCAGTTCACCCTGCGCCGCACCATCCACGAACGCGACGCCGCACGCACCCAAGTAGAGGTGGCCCAAGCCGGTCTTGGCCCAAACCTTTCGGCAGACCAATTCACAACCTCTGATCCGGATCTGGCCGCAACGCTTGATTTTCTGACGGCCGCACTGGACCAGACAGCCCTGCAACGCGACGCAATAAGCGCAAAGGCCCTTCACACCGAAGTATATGTGGCCGAACTGGAGCTGGAACAAAAGCTGTTGTTTGAACGCAATGACCGCATTTTCAGCCAACTTGAAGACGCTGTCAGCCTGTCGTTGGCACCGCTGGACAAAATGTTTGCCGCATCGGGCATGCCAACCGAGCGCATTCTGGACACCGTTCGGCGCGGATATTCTGGTCAGGGCGGCCCTCTTAGCCCACTGACGTTTTCGACCCGTGGGCAAGCGCCCAATCCGGACAGCCTGCGCGCCAATGGAATTCTTGAAAAAATGGACAGGATGAACCTTTACCGGATCGCCGCCGACAAGATGCCGTTTTCGTTGCCCGTAAAATCTGCATTTCGCCACACCAGCGGATTTGGCCCCAGATGGGGACGCATGCACTCGGGCACAGATTTTGCCGCTGCATATGGAACGCCGATCTATGCAACAGCCGATGGCGTCGTGGTTCACGCGGGCTGGCAGACCAGTTATGGCCGCCTGATTAAGATCAAGCATGAGTTTGGCCTAGAGACAAGATTTGCCCATTTGGCACAAATCCGTGTCAAAGTCGGGCAAAAAGTCTCGCGCGGCGACCGGATTGGTGATATGGGAAGTTCTGGACGGTCAACCGGCACGCATCTTCACTACGAAATCCGTGACGGCGGCAAAGCACTAAACCCGATGATTTATATCAAGGCAGCAAACGATGTTTTCTAAGAGCAGAATAAACGAACCCGGCCAAAAGACCGGCGACGACACAGCAGCAGCAACTCCGCCCGCAGACGCGACAAGCAAACCGTCAGCGCCGGAATTCAAGCCGTCGGCCCCAAAGGCCAAACCACCGGCATCCACCTTGTCTTCGGACCTTTTAATTAAGGGTAACGTAAAGACAACCGGTGACATATTGATTGAAGGCACAATTGAGGGCGACATCCGAGCTCACTTGCTGACCATCGGCGAAGGCGCCACTGTCAAAGGCGAATGTATCGCTGACGATGTGGTCGTTAACGGCCGGGTGATCGGACGGGTCCGTGGCCTGAAGGTGCGCCTGACATCGACCGCACGGGTCGAAGGTGACATCATCCACAAAACAATCGCCATCGAAAGCGGTGCGCATTTCGAGGGCTCAGTTCAGCGTCAGGAAGAGCCGCTTCAGACCGCGTCGGCCAAACCTGTTCCAACCGGAAAGCCGGCTGAAAAATCCTGATCGAGCTTATTCATTTCTGCAAAAAGGCGCAGCGGTTGATCCGCCGCGCCTTTTTTCTTTGCCCGGTGTGTTTTAATAAATCCGTGTCTACACGCGCCAGCCCGAGTGTCCCCGAGGACACGAGACAAAGGAAATGGCCCGGCACGGGCCACCTTTGAGCAACGGTTAGTCTACCCGTCGCCCTGCGCCTCAGCGCGCGACTTGCCAGACAAATCCATCGCCAGTGTCGCCGCCATCAACCCATCCAGATCTCCGTCCAGAACCCCTTGGGTATCGGACGTCTCAAAGCTGGTGCGCAGGTCCTTGACCATCTGATAAGGCTGCAACACATAAGACCTGATTTGATTGCCCCAGCCCGCATCACCCTTATTTTCATGGGCTTCCTGGATCGAGGCATTTCGGCGATCCAGCTCGATCTGATACAGCCGGGATTTCAGCGCGGCCATCGCGTTGGCCCGGTTCTGATGCTGGGATTTTTCCGAGGAAGTTACAACGATCCCGGTTGGTAAATGGGTAATCCGGACAGCAGAATCGGTGGTGTTCACATGCTGCCCGCCAGCCCCGGACGAACGATAGGTATCCACCCGCAGATCGGATGGGTTCACATCAACCTCGATGTTGTCATCCACCACCGGATAGACCCAGACCGAGGAAAACGACGTATGCCGCCGGGCGGCTGAATCAAATGGTGAAATACGCACCAGCCGATGCACACCGCTTTCAGATTTCAGCCAGCCATAGGCATTATGCCCGGTGATCTTATAGGCCGCCGATTTTATCCCGGCCTCTTCACCCGAGCTTTCCGACATCAGTTCGACCTTATAGCCATGCTGTTCGGCCCAACGCACATACATCCGCGCCAGCATCGACGCCCAGTCACAGCTTTCGGTGCCACCTGCCCCTGAATTAATCTCCAGAAACGTGTCATTCCCGTCCGCCTCGCCGTTCAGCAGTGCCTCAATTTCCTTTTGCGCCGCGCGTTCGACCAGCGCAAGAATGGCCGCTTCGGCTTCGGACACGACCTCCTGATCATTCTCCAGTTCGCCCAGCTCGATCATCTCGATATTGTCGTTCAGCTCTTGCCCGATCCCGGTGCAAACAGCAGTGGCATCAATCAGGTTCTGGCGGTCACGCATCAGTTTCTGGGCCCGCGCCTGATCGTTCCACAGGTCCGGGTCTTCGATCATCGCGTCAAATTCTTCCAGCCGGTGGCTGGCGGTTTCCCAATCCATCCGTTGCTTAAGCAACGCCAGAGATTTGCCGATTGCTTCGGCTGCATTCGTTATTTCTGCGCGCAATTTAATATCCGTCCGGTTTTCATATGGCTTTGGGTGATAACAATCGCCCGGGCTGCGGGCAAGCGGCGCTAGTACTGCCCCCCCGAAGAAATTGTGCCATAGTCCGCTTTTCTGGGAATGATCACGACCTGCCCTGAAGAGGTGCGCACCATTGTGCCCAAAGACGCTGCATTTTCGGCCGGAGCAAACAGAGGCAGGTTCGCCGACATCGCAAATCCGCCGTCATACATCAGCCCAAAAACAGGCTCCTCGCCATCGCGGAAATACTCGGCCACCACATCCGGGCCCGAGGCATCATCGGCCAGTCGTGCGCCAGAGTAGCGGTCAATTTTGATGAAATGCCCGCCTTCGGGCACGGCAAAATCGCCACCACCGAATTTTGCTGTGGCCTTTTGCATGAACCGATCAAACACCGGACCACAGAACGCCCCGCCCGAAGCCCCGCGCCCAAGCGGCTTGGGCCGGTCAAAGCCTATATAACACCCCGCAACAATGTTCGAAGTGAAACCGATAAACCAAACATCCTTGGCGTCATTCGTCGTGCCGGTCTTGCCTGCCACCGGCACCGGCAGATGAACCCGCCCCGCCGCCGTGCCTCGCTGCACCACGCCCTGCAACATTGACGTCAACTGATAGGCGGTGACCGCATTCATCACCCGCTCGCGGTCGTTGCTGATCGTAGGAAAGGCGCCCGGCGCCAGTGATGCAAGCTGGCAATCTTCGCAAACCCGCTGATCGTGGCGATAAACCGTCTTGCCCCAGCGGTCCTGCACCCGGTCAACCAGCGTTGGTTCAACCCGTTCACCGCCATTGGCAAACATCGCATAAGCCGCAACCATTCGAAACAGCGACGTTTCCTCGGACCCAAGCGCATTGGCCAGAAACCGGCCCATGTTTTTATAAACGCCGAACCGTTCGGCGTAACGTGCGACCACGTCCATGCCGACCTCTTGCGCCAGTCGGATCGTCATCAGGTTACGCGAGCGTTCGATGCCCGTACGCAGCGGCGTCGGGCCGTAAAACTCATGGCTGGCATTTTTGGGCCGCCACACGCCTTGGGGTGTGTCAATTTCAATCGGTGCATCGACAAGGATCGTGGCCGGGGTAAAGCCGCTATCCAGCGCGGACGCATAAACAAACGGCTTAAAGCTGGACCCCGGTTGGCGCGTGGCCTGCGTCGCCCGGTTAAAGACCGAATGCTGATAAGAAAATCCGCCCTGCATCGCCAACACCCGCCCGGTGTTAACGTCCATCGCCATAAAGCCGCCCTGCACTTCGGGAATTTGGCGAAGGGTCCAGCGGATAAACGTGCCGTCCGCATCACGCGTCATTTTGCGCACATGCACCACATCACCAACCGCGACCAGATCACCGGCGGTTTTTGCTTTGCGCCCCAGTTGGTTGTCTGCCAGCCGTTTGCGCGCCCATGTCACATCCTTGGCCGGTATCCAGTGGCCATCGCTATCCTCGTCGACACCGTCAATTCCGATGCGGGCCGAGTTATTTTCTAAAGTCAGAACAACGGCCGGGTGCCACCCGGCAATGTCGCGCGAAACGCGAATATCGCCTAATGCGGCGCGCCATGTTGCTTCATCCACCAGATCATCGCTGGCGATGCTCAGACCAGTGCCGCGCCAAACGCCTTGTGCACGATCATAATCTTCCAGTTGTTTGCGCAGAGATTTCGCCGCTTCCAGTTGCAGTTCCGGATCTTGTGTCGAACGGATCGACAGGCCGCCGCCAAAAAATTCATCCTCGCCAAAGTTGCGGCTTAACTGGCGTCGGATTTCATCGGTGAAATAATCCCTTGGCGGCAGTTGCAAGCGGAAGGATTCGATTTCACCACCCTGAACCGTTTCCAACGGCGCGTCTTTGGACGCCACATAGGTTGCCTGATCGATATAGCCGTTCTCGCGCATTTCACGCAGCGCAATATTGCGCCACTTCAGCGCCTCGTCCAGATTACGCACCGGGTGCCGCTTTGACGGCGATTTTGGCAAAGCCGCCAGATACGCCGCTTCCTCGGGCTTCAACTGCCCCAATGTCTTGTTGAAATAGGTTTGCGCCGCAGCGGCAACGCCGAAACTGTTCTGCCCCAGAAAAATCTCATTCAGATAAAGTTCCAGAATATCTTCTTTGCTCAAAGTTTCTTCCAGCCGACTGGCTAGGATCAGTTCTTTAATTTTGCGTTCCGCAGACCGGTCTGAGGATAGCAGGAAATTCTTCATCACCTGTTGCGTAATGGTGGATGCACCACGCAAACGCCCGCCCCGGGCCGCATCGACGGCCGCGGCGACCATGCCGCGCAGATCATAGCCCTTATGCTGATAAAAATTCTTATCCTCGGCTGAAATAAACGCCTGCTTCACCAGATCGGGAATTTCCTCGGCCTGCACATACAAGCGCCGTTCGCGGGCAAATTCATCAACAATATGCCCCTCGCCGGAATATATCCGGCTGATCGTGGCCGGGGTATATTGTGCCAACTGCTCGTGGTTGGGCAAGTCGCGGCCATACATATAGAACACCGCACCGATGGTCAGTGCGCCCATTAGGGCACCGATTGTCAGAAGGCTGAAAATTCCGCCAAAAAATGAAAGGATGAACCTGATCACACCGCTGCCCCGAAGATTATCTGTTGCCAGTATACATAAGCGCTTTGGTGCGCAAAATGAACCCTGCGTGAAAACCGCGCCAGTTTCCGCCGTTCCACGAAACGAGCATTTATCACAGGCCCGTCACTTGCGCAGCAACAAGGCTTGGGCGGCATCTTCCAGCGCCCAGTTCATCAGCGCATTTCTGATCCCTTCGGCGGCGCGCATTCGCCACTTGGGATCAAGTAGGTTCTTGCGGTCCCGCGATGAGGACAGGAAACCAAGCTCGACCAAAACCGATGGAATATCGGGGGCCTTTAGCACCGAAAACCCGGCCGATAAACGGGGCCGCTTATGGGTTGTCACAGTTTGCGTCAGCCCGTCCACCAGCGCGTCAGCCAGCATGTCCGACCGGTGTGCAGTTTCCGTGCGCGCCATATCCATCAGCACCCCAACGACCACATCGTCCTGCGCGCTCAGATCTACCCCGGCCAGTAAATCGGCGCGATCATGGCGCTCGGCCAGTTTCTGGCTTGCCAGATCTGACGCCTGTTCAGACAGTGTATAGATCGTCGCCCCCGAGGCCCGCCCGGCCACCAGCGCATCCGCATGCAGCGATATAAATGCATCCGCCCCCGCCTGACGTGCAATCGAAACCCGCGCCTCCAGCGGCACAAAAACATCCGCGTCGCGCGTCAAAACCACTTTGACTTCGCCGGTCCGGATCAGCAGTTCCTGCAATTCCAGTGCAAACGTCAGGATCAAGTCCGCCTCAACCACACCTTCCGCCTGGGCACCCGGATCAACGCCACCGTGGCCGGGATCAAGAACGACAACCAGCGCACCCTCGCCTGTTTGCCGGCGTTTTGGGATCGCTGTGGCAAGACTGGCCGAAGGCTTGCCAAATGTTGCCCCGGCGGGCGCACCTGCGTTTTGCACAAAATCCTGGGCGCTGGTTGGTTGCAACTGAACGATCACCACCGCGCTTTGGTCAGTTTTCGTAACCAACTGCGCACTTGTCAGGCGCATTGGCTGACTAAGTTCCAACACCATCCGCGACCAGCCGGGCCGAAACACCCCTGCCCGCAGGTTACGCACGCTGGCCGCGCCATTGAATTCTTTAGGCCGCAAGCCGGACCAGTTAAGCTCGTTAAAATCGACCACCAAGCGAAACGGCTCGGTCAGGGTGAAAATCCGATACGGAACGCCTTGCGTCATCGACAGCTGCAGGTCGATCCCGTCGGCGTCCTCAATCAAGTGGGATCCATCAGAAATAAAGCGCGCCAGTGCGCTTAGCTCGCGCGCGCATACGGCACTTGAGCAACACAAAAGCCCAGCTACAAGAATCGCAATTATTCTACTCATCGCCGCCATTCAGTCTGTTTTTCCGCAGTATAGCCCCTGTAGGAATCGCTGGAAATACAAATCCGCGCCCAAATCCGATCTGACCCGAATATCCGCACCACCAGCGATCACGATCCGGGGATAACAACAACAGAGCCTTGCTGAAACGCCATACTGTTTCGTATTCTCGCCCATATGGCGATTGCTGGGTGCGCGGTGTGCGTGACTGTGTTATTGGCAGCAAATCCGGGCAATGCCGGATGAAGTTTAAGGGGCTGAAATGAAACGTTTAATAATCTGCGCCATAGCGACACTGTTCCTGTCAGGGCCAATCGCCGCATTGGACATTTCAGCCATGAACGATACCGAACGCCAAGTGTTTCGCCAAGAAATCCGCGCCTACCTGCTGGAAAACCCCGAAGTTCTGATGGAAGCCATCGCAGTTCTGGAACAACGCCAGCAACAGGCGCAAACGACGGATGACAATTCGCTGGTTGCAACCAATGCACAGGCGCTGTTTGACGACCAACATTCCTATCGCGGCGGCAACCCGGACGGCGATGTAACGGTCGTCGAATTCCTCGACTACCGCTGCGGTTATTGCAAACGTGCCCACCCGGAAGTGACCGAGTTGATTAATTCAGACGGCAATATCCGCTATATCGTCAAAGAACTTCCAATTTTGGGCGAGCAATCGGTTCTGGCATCGCGGTTTGCCATATCGGTGCTGCAGAATGTCAGCCCCGAGGCATACGCAAAAGTGCATGACGCCTTGATGAGCTTTCGGGGTGACATTTCAAATGCTTCGCTTAAACGGCTGGCCAAGTCGCTTGATCTGGAACCGGGCGTAATCATGGCGGCAATGGACAGCGACGCAGTTAACGCAGTCATCGCCGAAAACCGCTTGCTTGCGCAACGCATGCAAATCAGTGGAACTCCGAGTTTCGTGATGGGTGCGCAGATGGTGCGGGGCTATGTGCCGCTGGATGGCATGCGTGAAATCGTGGCCAGCGCGCGGAGCAAATAGCCCGAGCATTGGCGGTGATTATTCCGCTGCAGCTTCGGCCTGCGCGATCTCTTCCACCCGCCGCTCGACCTGTTCGACGATATGGTCAATCATCGCGTCATTGCCCAGTTTGTGGCTTTGCTTTCCCGCCAGATAAACCATGCCCGAGCCTGCGCCGCCGCCGGTAAAGCCAATGTCGGTCATCAGCGCCTCACCCGGCCCGTTTACCACGCAGCCAATTATTGACAGGCTCATTGGGGTCTTGATGTGGGCCAGACGATCCTCGAGCGCTTCGACGGTCTTAATCACGTCAAACCCCTGACGCGCGCAGGACGGGCAGGAAATGATGTTCACACCACGATGGCGCAACCCCAGCGATTTCAGGATTTCATAGGCGACTTTCACCTCTTCCACCGGATCAGCCGACAGGCTGACGCGGATCGTGTCGCCAATCCCGGCCCACAGCAGATTGCCCAGACCAACAGCGGATTTGACGGTTCCCGTGGTCAGCCCGCCAGCCTCGGTTATGCCCAGATGGATCGGTGCGTCGGTCGCCTCGGCGATGCCCTGATAGGCAGCAGCGGATAGGAAAACGTCAGACGCTTTCACCGAAATTTTGTATTCGTGAAAATCATTGTCTTCAAGAATTCGGATGTGATCCAGTCCGCTTTCGACCATCGCCTCGGGGCATGGTTCGCCGTATTTTTCCAGCAGATGTTTTTCCAGACTGCCCGCATTAACACCAATGCGGATCGAACAGCCGTGATCCTTGGCCGCCTGAATAACTTCGCGCACACGCTCTTTGGAGCCGATGTTGCCGGGATTTATTCGCAGGCAGGCCGCCCCGGCCTCAGCCGCTTCGATGGCGCGGCGGTAATGAAAATGAATATCGGCAATGATAGGCACCGGGCTTTGGGCGACAATTTCCTTAAGCGCTGTGGTCGAGGCCTGATCCGGCGTCGAAATACGCACAATATCCGCGCCCGCCTCGGCCGCGGCGTTCACCTGCGCCAGCGTGGCTGCAACATCTGAACTGTCGGTATTGGTCATTGTCTGCACGGCAATTGGCGCATCGCCACCGATTGGCACCGGGCCAACAAAAATCTGGCGCGACTTTCGCCGCTCGATGTTGCGCCATGGTCGGATTGGATTGTGGGTCATTGGGTGCCATCTGGGTTCGGGGGGTATTGGCGATCAGATAAACATCTGAACCGGCACTGACAACAGTCGCCAGATATTTGTGAAGCAGGCAAGGCATGACTGGCGTTATTGCGACGCCTCAGCCACAGCGACGAAACGGGCCAGATCGTTGTCCTTTGATAAATCCGCCACCGCATAGCCCGACAGCACCGCATCATGGCTAAGCACGACATCATTCACCACACTTGGCCCAGTCCCGACCGGCCCATAGGTTTTCCCGTTGATGGAAAAATACAGCGACCCGGCGTTGCCAGCCCGCAGCATTGGTGGCTCTTCTGAATTGGGCAAGACATATTGATCCCCTGCATCAAGGATCTTTTCAAACAACACCGTCCCGTCACCCGCCCGCACGCGCACCCAAGATGGGCGCACCGCGAACAACAAAACTTCAGCGCCGTCCTGCGCCACAACCTGAACCGGGTTCACCGGGGCAACCGGTTGTTTGGGCGCAACAATCTGCGCAGTCGCATCCAGTTCAGAAATTTCCATCGTTCCAGCCAAGGCACCGCCAATTGCCGGATCAAGCGTCGCAATAGGTCCATCGCGCGCAACAAGAACCGGAATGTCCAGCGCTTCGGGGCGATAAAGCCGATCCAAAGCATCCGCGGTTGGTATTTGGAAACCGGAATTTTCACCCGTTGCCGCAACCACCGACGCATTCGCCTGCAAGACATCAACCTGCGACGTCACACCGGGCGATTGATCCACCGGGGCGAACTGAACCTTTTGCACTTCTTGAAATAGCGACCAGCCGCCATAGCCGACCACACCGATCAGCAAGGCAACAACCAGCGTTGAACCGACGGCTGCAGGCTCGACCTTGGCAAACACGCCTTCACCGGCCGGAATAAACGCCCCGGATGGTTCTGCAAAAGGATCACGCACACCACTTGTGGGCGACTCAACAACAACCGAGCGCTTTGCCGATGCCTCAGGCGCCATGCCGTGCGACGTAGCAAACGCACCTTCTTCGCAAAACCGCGTGTAGGCCCATTCGGGATCAAGCCCCAGATAGCGCGCATAGGAACGCACATAACCGGCAATGAACCCTTGGGTATCAAACGCCGACGGATCGGTATTCTCGATGGCAGAAATATAAGTTGCTTTGATTTTAAGGTCGCGCTGAACGTCGAGCAGCGATTTGCCCAGTGTGGCACGCTCGCCGCGCATCACGTCACCAAGGCGCAATTCGAAATCGTCAAAGCCTTTCGGCTTTGCCTTTTCTTCAACAGGAGGAGGTTGCCTCCAACCTATCATGCGCCTTTCCTCATACTAAACTCGCGCCCCCACGCACCAACGATTCGTCCTGCCGTCAGCGTATTGGGAAAAAGGTTACCACAGTGCAAGCAAGATTGCACAATTTACAGGATTAGGCAGAAAGCTCTGCGCGATTTAGCGCGCAATGGGACCACAGTGCGTCCAAAGCGCCTACTAATGCGTCAATTTCAGCCGGACCGTGAACTGGCGACGGCGTAAAGCGCAACCGCTCTGTTCCGCGTGGAACGGTCGGGAAATTGATCGGCTGAACATAGATGCCGTAGTCTTCCAGCAGCATGTCAGACAGCTTTTTGCAATGCACCGGATCGCCCACATGCAGCGGCACAATATGGCTGCCATGATCGATGATCGGCAGACCCAGCCCTTTCAGGCGCATTTTCAAGGTGCGCGCATGGGATTGATGCGCATCGCGCAATTCTTGATGGCTTTTAAGATACCGCACCGAAGCCGCCGCACCTGCCGCAACCGCCGGCGGCAGCGAGGTGGTGAAAATGAAGCCGGGCGCATAAGACCGGATCGCATCACAAATCCGCGCCGAGCTGGCGATATAGCCGCCCATCACACCGAACGCTTTTCCAAGTGTGCCGTTAATAATATCAACCCGGCCCATCAGACCGTCTCGTTCAGCCACACCACCACCGCGCGGGCCATACATGCCAACCGCGTGAACCTCATCCAGATAGGTCATCGCGTTAAATTCATCCGCCAGATCGCAGATCGCCTCAATCGGGCCGAAATCGCCATCCATCGAATAGATCGATTCAAACGCAATCAGTTTGGGGGCGGCAGGATCATCGGCCTGCAACAGGTCGCGCAGATGGTCCAGATCATTGTGCCGGAAAATTCGCTTTTCACCGCCGTTGCGCCGAATGCCTTCGATCATCGAAGCATGGTTCAAACCATCGCTATAAATAATCAGCCCCGGCAACAGCTTGTGCAGGGTCGAAAGCGTCGCGTCATTGGCAATATAAGCCGAGGTAAAGATCAGCGCCTCTTCTTTGCGGTGCAGATCGGCCAACTCGCCTTCCAGCTCGCGGTGAAAAACCGTTGTGCCCGAGATATTTCGTGTGCCGCCGGAACCAGCCCCGGTTGCATCCAGCGCGTTGTGCATCGCATCCAGAACCACAGGGTTTTGCCCCATACCAAGATAGTCGTTGCCGCACCAAACCGTCACCGGGCGCGCGCTGCCATCCGGGTGTTGCCAGATAGCATGCGGAAAGAACCCCTTGCGCCGTTCAATATCGATGAACGTGCGATAGTTGCCCTCGTCATGCAGCCGGTTCAGAGCACCGTCGAATATGTCCGAATAATTCACAACGCCCCTCCCGAGGGTCTTACCTTGTCATAAGGCTTAGTTACATCTGCCGGGCCGCAATTGCGACTCATATTCAATAACCGATACATTTTGCCGCCCGACAGAAATATGATTTGGATCAACTGTCAAAATCATCGCCAAATTGTCAAATCACTAGCCCGTCATAAAACCCCATTTCCCTTCGTTTTATGCCTAAAACTATGACACGTTTCAGCAAACCACCCTAGACAGCACGATTGGCGCTGATACCGTATCGCCAACACTTCATGCAGGAGAATACAATGACGCTAACCAAAGTGCTGGATCAAATTGATCAGGATCTGCCTGCCGCAACTGAACGGTTGCTGGAATTGCTGCGGATCGAATCAATTTCAACCGACCCGGCCTATAGCAAGCACTGCGACGCCGCCGCTGACTGGCTGGTTGCCGACCTTAAAAGTCTGGGTGTTAATGCCAGCAAGCGTGCAACACCGGGGCATCCGATGGTTGTGGGCCATATTGGTGAAAACAATCCCGGCCCACACGTGCTGTTTTACGGCCATTACGACGTGCAGCCCGTTGATCCGCTCGCCCTGTGGGACCGCGCGCCATTTGATCCGGCAATCGAGGACACCGCCAACGGCAAGGTTATTCGCGGGCGCGGTGCATCCGATGACAAAGGTCAGTTGATGACGTTCCTAGAGGCTTGCCGCGCTTGGAAGGCAATTAACGGCACCCTGCCCGGCCGGATTTCATTCATTTTTGAGGGCGAAGAAGAATCCGGCTCGCCTTCGCTGGTGCCCTTCATCAAGGAAAATGCCGACGAATTACGCGCCGACATCGCGCTGATCTGTGACACCGGGCTGGTGGGTCAGAACACGCCCGCTATCGTCACCATGTTGCGCGGCCTTCTGGGCGAGGAAATCGTCATTACCGGCCCTGACAAAGACCTGCATTCCGGATTGTATGGCGGCCCGGCCATCAACCCGGTGCGCGTGCTGGCCCGGATCATTGCCGATCTGCATGATGACACCGGGCGGATCACCGTTCCGGGGTTTTATGACGGCGTGCCCGAACTGCCAAAATCCGTTCGTGATCAATGGGATGGCCTTGATTATGACGGCGCCGAACTGCTGAAAGAAGTCGGCCTGAGCGAACCTGCCGGGGAACAGGGTCGCGATCTGCTTGAAATGGTCTGGTCGCGCCCGACCTGCGAAGTTAACGGTATCTTAGGCGGCTATACCGGCGACGGGTTCAAATCCGTGTTGCCATCCAAAGCCAGCGCCAAGATTAGCTTTCGCCTGGTGGGAACCCAAGACCCGTTCAAAATCCGCGACGCGTTTCGCGCCCAGGTGCGCGCGAGTTTACCGCCCGATTGTTCGGTTGAATTTAGCGACCACGGCGCATCCCCCGCCTCACAAATGCAAATCGACCATCCGGCGTTTGGGCAGGCCCGCGCAGCCCTTTCCGATGAATGGCCCGAACCGGCGGCCTTTGTTGGCTGCGGCGGCTCGATCCCGATTGCCGGGTATTTTCAGGACTTGCTGGGGATCAATTCAATGATGATCGGCTTTGCCCGCGACGACCAGATCCACAGCCCGAACGAAAAATACGATCTGGAGTGTTTTCACAAAGGCATTCGCAGTTGGGCCCGGATACTGGACGCGATGAACCAGTAAGCGGAGAGCGGCTATGAAAGCAGTTTATTTTGACAGGCTTGGCCCGCCCGAGGTGCTGACTTTGGGCGATATGCCCGATCCGGTCGCCGCATCGGGCGAGGTGGTGATCGACATTCACGCAGCCTCGGTGAACGCTGCTGACTGGCGCGGGCGGTCTGGAACCTTTGGCACAATTGACACCTTTCCGCATATACCGGGGCGCGATTTTTCCGGTATTGTCAGTGCCTTAGGGGACGGGGTTAATGATCGGAACATCGGTGACGCTGTTTTTGGCGTTTGCCCGTCCGGGCAGGAAGGCACCTACGCCGAGAAAATCGCCGTCAAAGCCGACATCATCGCGCCAAAGCCCAAATCGCTGAGCCATGTTGAGGCCGCTGCAATCGCCCTGACAGGTCTGACAGCACTTGTGTCGCTGGAAGATACGCTAAAGCTGAAATCGGGCGAAGTTATCCTGATACAAGGCGGTGCGGGCGGCGTGGCTGGGTTTGCAATTCAGTTGGCCAAACATCTGGGCGCTTATGTGATCTCGACCGCCAGTGGTGAAAACCTCGACTATCTGCGCGACCTTGGGGCGGATGAGGTTATCGACTACAAAACGCAGGATTTCACCGCGCTATCCCCGCCGTGCGACGCGGTATTTGATACTGTCGGCGGTGACGTGGCGCTGCGTTCATTCAAGGTTCTGAAACCGGGTGGCCGCGCCGCTTTCATTCACGAACGGGAAGCCCCGCAACCACCGCGCAGCGACGTCACAGCATTACGCCCCGCCGTCGGGCGCGACCGGGCACATCTAACGCGTATTGCCGATCTGGTATCCAGCGGCGCGATCAAGCCACCGCAGATCACCGAATTCGCCCTGTCAGACGCCGCCACCGCGCATCGCATCAGTGAGGCACGGCATTTGCGCGGGAAACTGGTTCTCAGAATTCGCTAAGCGCGCCTAAATATATTTTTCCAGATGTTCAGTCCAGCGTTTCAGGTCTTCTTCAACCGTCGGCTCTTTGGCAACGTCATAGGTGGCGAATGCCGGCAGTGCTTCCATGCCGCAGAATTCATATGTTTTCTCTAGCCACATAAAGACGGCATCATTTCCCTTGCCCTCAAAAAACTGGTCCGGATCATCCAGCGCCTCGGGCGGCGCGTTCCAAGTGGGCGACAACATGATCTGCTTGCCCTGCATCAGCCCGCCAGAACCGTAGTGCTGGTTGGCGTCGGTCCGGGTGCGCCCGTCATTGGCAAACAAGCGGCCATAGCCGACCATGTAAACCTCATCGATATATTTCTTCAGCAGCCACGGAACCGAGAACCAGAACACCGGAAACTGCAAAATGATAACATCTGCCCAAAGCGTCTTTTGCACTTCGTCCTCGTCATCCCAGCCCGCATCGATCGTGCTGGTTTTAATTTCATATCCCTTAGCTGACAAAACCTTTTTGGCGTGCTCGGCCAACAAAGCATTGAACCCGCCCGGCGAGATTTCCCATTTCTGGTGACCATTAATGATGAGAATTTTCTTAGTCATTGGCAGCGCCCAATCCTGTTTTACAAGTTTCCCATGCCCCACAAAAATGAACGGAACACAAGTTGGCTAAGAGTAGGCCTGATAGCCTGAACAAGTTAGGGGTTTTTTGGTAGTGTCCGCCCTGCGGTCAATCCAGATATGCGACGGACCCGCAACAACCAATCCGCTGACAATATAGGATCAAAAAGTAAATGGCGCGGTTGACGGGACTCGAACCCGCGACCCCCGGCGTGACAGGCCGGTACTCTAACCAACTGAGCTACAACCGCGCGTGGCGTGCGTTCTAGGCTTACTGTCCATGCCCGTCAAGCATTAGAACGCCAAAATAGTGGTTCTGCCGGACTTTATTTTTCATCGCATTTTTCACCTCGCCCAGACAGCAGGCAGAACACCCTTTTCAAACAGGAACCCGGACGATCCACACCATCGGCCAACTGGCTATGCAACGGTGGTAAAATCGTATCGTTGCGGGCAGTCTGGCGGCAAAGTGGTGGGTGATGAGAGGCTCGAACTTAAGTTTGGTGAGTATCTAGTCGTTCCAAGCAACCTAACTGGTTCTGCTCACCGCACCGCGAAGATTGTTCCGAACCCAAATAGCCCATGATACTTCTCAGAATCTACAAGTTCATCATCTAATCCTAAGCTCTTGGACAGGCGGGTTTTTCGGTTAACAGCGTCTACCCGGACCATCGAAACTGCAGTAGCGGGGTTGTTTTCAATCGCAGTCAGATTGTTGTATTCAAACCCGCCATCGATTTCATTGGCCGCGATCTGACCTTCAGAAACAAGGCGGGCGATCAGTCTGTAACGAGCATCCTGCCACCGGAAAAAATCACTAACCAGAAAAAGCGACATCAAAAACAGGACAGACGCGAGCCCGATTGAATACTGTAGAATTCGTTTATTCGAATAGTCAAATTCGATCAGCCGTAAAACCGCAATTGACACAAGGATGGACGGTAGGAGCGAGTAGCGGTCGAAAACCACAGCGTAGGCCATAGTATGCGGAGCGTAAATAATCACAGCGGAAAGCAACAGAAGCGTGACCGCCCCTTTTGTGCTTTTGTCCAGCGGGCTGCAGGACAGCCTGCGCGCAAGGAAACCAAGCACGACAGAAATGAGCGTAACTGTTGCTACGAAATGACCAATGAAAGTTAATATGTTTCCCCAAATGCCATGCTGAGTTGCACTACCTTCAATCAATCTCGGGCCAACTCCCTCATGCGTCAGAATGTTCCCAATTGTGTCCGATAGAACGGCGGCCCCCAAAAGCAATGATAGCAATGTGAGTAGTCCTGCCGCAAAACCTGCAGAAACAATTAGTCGCAAAGGTTTTCGGATGAATGGCTGGACAAAAATTGACTGTAAAAGAATTGGCGCGAGTGGCAGCAAAAATATTCCAAAATTTGCTGAAAAAATGAGCATTGCTCGAACAGATTGGAATAGGGCTACGAAGTTTCCAGAAATCATGTCAGACGCCCATTCGCGCAGAGCATTCGATTTCACAAAATATGCAGTAGGCAAACCCGTCGCTTGCTTCAGAATTTCGGTCACGGCGAGGTATGCCACAAGTGCTGTAAGGAAAGTAAGTACACCCCGTATCAACGGGCCAGTTCCAAATCCTCTCACCATTGATTCTGCAACCAAGAATGCGAGCGCCACACCAATAGCTGTCTGACGCTGCGCCACAGCAAGGACCATAATGACGACACCAATCAAGAAAAAATGTGAGTTTCCGCTATTTGAGTAAAAGTGGCGTACGAACATTAATAGGCAGAGCAACACTAGCGCCGCCGAGGGTACATCCGTCATTGATGTATAAGACAGTCCAACAAAAACCGGCGAGGCGAGCGGAAGGAAGGCACCAACGGCGGAAAGAGACTTTGGAAGCGAAAGTAACCGCCCAATGAAATAAATCGTACCGCAGGACAGCAGCGCGTACAGAAGGGTCAATTTCCTCAGATTACCATGACTAAAGCCAAGCAATTCAGACCAAATTATTCCAGAACCCAATTGAGACACTAGCGGCATCGATTGCCAGTGAGTCAATCTTAACTCACCCAATTCCAACCACCAACGTATAGGTGTCGAGTATCCCCAATCGTCATTGATAGCGAAGTCGCCTGAATAATCAAAAGCATTGAAAAGAATCAAACCGACGAGAAAAATCAGTGAAAAAGTAAGGGCGATCTCCCGGCGGGTTTTAGACATTGTGGGAACTCAAATTTGTCACCGATTCCGCGAGAATGCACGATTGCGCAATTTGGCCCAAACAACACAAACAAGGGACCGGTGAATGAATGTCGATTATTAGTTAGTCAAATTCGATCAATAAAACATTTTAAGTCTCTGTAACCAGACCGTCAAGCACCGCAGCGGCATATCGGCCCGCCGAATTCTGCCAACCTTCAATTTTGAATTGAACCGAGATTTCGGCCATGTTTTATCGCGGATTTAACAACTGAAAACACCAGCTTATGTGATGATAATTAAAAGCTGGAATGCTTCGTACCCGACGGAAATTGACCAAATTGTTCCCAAACAATCTGGATCCATTCACCATACAATAGAAGCATCGAACGACCGCATTCATCTTAACTTTATTGAACAGTCTAATGGTGGGTGATGAGAGGCTCGAACTCCCGACATCTTCGGTGTAAACGAAGCGCTCTACCAACTGAGCTAATCACCCATCCGAGCCGCGTCATAGCGGGCAGCGAGACCATGTTCAAGCCTCAACTTACCATTGTTGCCTATCTTTGATCAGATTGTTCAAACAGGTCTGCTTTTTGGCCTGTTTGGGATCATCGCAAGGGCCGCGCGGCCTACCCCCCCTGCTAATCAATCCTCATCCAAAATGGCAGTCATACTGGTTTCTGCGCTTGCCAGCGGATCGGCCTTCTTGTTCCGACGCCGGATTTTACAAATCAACACTTCACCATCGTCCAGCACCTTGCGCCGCTTCACCGACACCCGACCCAATGCGGGCATGTTCAGCGTCTCACCCGCAGATAACGCATCGCCAACTTCTTTTAACACAGCATCTATTGCGGTTTTCACGGCGTTTGGCTTCATCCCGGAACTGGCCACGATGCGTTCAACCAATTCTTTACGCCGCACAACGATTGTCACGGCATTCTCGACCATCTTCGCGTCGTCAGAGCCGTCCGCCGCTGTTGCCGGCTCGGCTGTAATCTCGCTGATTGGTTTTATCTGTTTTTTGACTGCCATCTGCCCTACCCGTTGTTATTGTTGATTATGGTCCTGACAATAGCCCAAAAACCCAAAAATACTAGGTTCCTTGGCAGATGTAGTCTCGTGCCAAATAATGTGACAAACCGCATGGGACATTCTGTTCGAAAACAGTATTTTGGAAATCTGAACCGCGAACCCTATAATCGGATGAATACTGACTGCGGTCCCTTTTATACTTCCACTGTCATTTACTGATTGGTTGCAACAAAGAGCATCCTATCTTAGTAAAAATTCGTACAAATGAGGGGGAACAATATGAGAAAATCTATAATTCTCGGTGCCGTAGTGGGCTGCATTGCCGCGCCGGCAGCTTTTGGCGGAAATCTGCTTTCACCTGAGATGGATGAACAGGTGGTTGTTCAAGCGGCCTCAACCAGTAGCGCTGGCGGATTGCTAATCCCATTGCTTTTTTTAATCATGTTCGCGGTAGTTATTTCCGGCAGCAGCAGCCCGGCCCCAGCACCTGTTAAGTAGCGGTCCCCAAATCGGGGCACATAGAAGTACTTAAGAGGAATTGGTGGGATTGCCCGGACGGTTCAATTTCTCGTGCAGCACTGACAAATGCAAAAAGCACGCCCAGTTGGGCGTGCTTTTTCTTTTTTCTGGAGCGTCCTATCAGTGCGCGACCTGACTTGCTCCACCATCTTTATTCTTTAGCGCCGCCTGCGCTGCGGCGTCTTCTGCCGCTTCATCCCATTCAACCGGTTCAGGCTGGCGTACCAGCGCCAGTTTCAGGACATCGCTTACATGCGCCACCGGAATTATTTCCAACCCGTCTTTCACGTTGTCGGGAATTTCCGTCAGGTCCTTGGCGTTCTCCATCGGGATCAAAACCGTCGTGACCCCACCGCGCAAAGCTGCCAGCAGCTTTTCCTTCAAGCCACCAATGGCCAGAACATTACCGCGCAGGGTAACCTCACCTGTCATCGCGATGTCTTTGCGCACTGGAATCTGAGTCAGCACCGAAACGATTGAGGTAACCATCCCAACACCAGCACTCGGCCCATCTTTGGGCGTTGCACCCTCGGGTACGTGAACGTGGATGTCGATTTTTTCAAACACCGGCGGCTTTACACCGATCTTGGGTGAGATTGAGCGCACGAAAGACGCGGCCGCATCAATGCTTTCCTTCATCACATCGCCCAGCTTGCCGGTGGTCTTCATCCGGCCCTTGCCAGGCAGGCGCAATGCCTCGATTGACAACAGATCGCCGCCAACGCTGGTCCAGGCCAGCCCGGTGACAACACCGATCTGATCTTCTTGCTCAGCCAGCCCATAACGGAACCGCTTCACGCCAAGAAAATCCTCAAGGTTTTCATGGGTTACAACGACTTTTTTAGCTTCATTTTTAACCAGCTTGGTCACCGCTTTACGCGCCAGTTTGGCCAGTTCACGTTCAAGATTACGCACCCCGGCTTCACGAGTATAGGTGCGGATCATTTCCTGTAGCGCGGCATCCTCTATTCTGAACTCACCCTTTTTAAGGCCGTGGTTAGCGATCTGCTTGGGGATAAGGTGCTGCTTTGCGATCTCGGCCTTTTCGTCCTCGGTGTAGCCAGCCAACGGAATGATTTCCATCCGGTCCAGCAGCGGGCTTGGCATATTGTAGGTGTTCGCCGTGGTCAGGAACATCACGTTCGAAAGGTCGTATTCCACCTCAAGATAGTGATCGACAAAGCTAGAGTTCTGCTCCGGGTCCAGCACTTCAAGCATCGCACTTGCCGGATCGCCCCGGAAATCCTGCCCCATCTTGTCGATCTCATCGAGCAGGATAAGCGGATTGGTGGTTTTGGCCTTTTTCAGCGCCTGAATGATCTTGCCGGGCATCGAGCCGATATAGGTGCGCCGATGGCCACGAATTTCGCTTTCATCGCGCACACCACCAAGGCTGATGCGAATAAACTCACGCCCAGTCGCCCGTGCCACGGATTTCCCAAGCGAGGTTTTACCAACGCCGGGTGGGCCAACAAGGCACATGATCGGGCCTTTCAGCTTTTGACTACGCTGTTGCACCGCCAGATATTCAACAATCCGTTCTTTAACCTTTTCAAGGCTATAGTGGTCGTCATCCAGAATTTTCTGCGCCTTGGTCAGGTCTTTTTTGACCCGCGACTTCACGCCCCAAGGGATTGAAAGCATCCAGTCCAGATAGTTGCGCACAACGGTGGCCTCGGCCGACATTGGTGACATCGACTTTAGCTTTTTGACCTCGGCATCGACCTTTTCGCGCGCCTCTTTAGAGAATTTGGTATCAGCGATACGCCCTTCCAGCTCGGCAATTTCGTCCTGGCCTTCTTCGCCGTCGCCCAATTCCTTCTGAATGGCCTTCATTTGCTCATTCAGATAATATTCGCGCTGCGTGCGCTCCATCTGGCTTTTAACGCGGGTCTTGATCTTTTTCTCGACCTGTAACACCGACATTTCGCCCTGCATCAGGCCAAAGACCTTTTCAAGCCGCTCTTCAACAGACAGCGTTTCCAGCAACTCTTGTTTTTGATCCACCTCGACGCCCAGATGACCAGCAACCAGATCGGCCAGCTTGTCTGGTTCGCGCGTGTCAGCAACGGACGCCAGCGCCTCTTCGGGGATGTTCTTTTTGATCTTGGCGTAGCGCTCAAAATCCGAACCAACAGAGCGGATCAATGCCTCGACCGTAGAAGGATCGCCCGACACCTCGGTCAGTTGCTCGGCCGTTGCCTCAAAATACTTTTCATTTTCCAGATATTCGTTGATCCGCACACGCGAGCGCCCCTCGACCAGCACTTTGACAGTGCCGTCGGGCAATTTTAGCAGTTGCAGCACATTGGCCAAAACGCCGACTTTATAGATGCCGTCCGAAGTGGGTTCGTCAATGCTTGGATCAATCTGGCTGGACAGCAGGATTTGCTTGTCGTCCTGCATCACCTCTTCCAGCGCTTTTACCGATTTTTCACGGCCAACAAAAAGCGGCACGATCATATGTGGGAACACCACAATATCGCGCAATGGCAGGACTGGGTAAGAATTTTTGAATTGCTCGGTCATTAATTATCCTCAATTAGCAAGACGGCCCCGGCCCCGATTTTTCGGCAGCTCCCGGCCCTCTCCGGTCTTGGTGATATTATCTGGGGCTTGGCACCCGCTCATTCAACCACAACCAGTTTTGGCGTGGCAATATTCTGACGGCAGAAAAAGGCAGGGGCAAGGCATAGATTTAGCGAGATCAATAAAATTTCCGAAAATTTAGGGCCTTTTAGGGTCGGGTGAACCCAAATTTTCCCCACTTCAGCGCGGTTCTATATCGCCCATGGCCCGCACCGCGTGGAACTCGGCCTCAAAAGCCGCAAATTTCGCAGCGGCAATCGCATCCCGCATCTCCTGCATAAGTTCCTGATAGTAATGCAAATTATGCCACGTCAGCAGCATTGAACTGATAATCTCATGGCTGCGAAAAACATGGTGCAGATAGGCGCGGCTATAGTTTGAACAGGCCGGACAACTGCAACTTTCGTCCAGCGGGCGTGGATCATCCTGATGGCGCGCGTTCTTGATATTAAGCGCGCCGCGACGGGTAAATACCTGCCCGGTGCGCCCGGATCGCGACGGTAAAACGCAATCCATCATGTCAACGCCGCGCGCCACAGCGCCAACAATGTCATCAGGCTTGCCGACCCCCATCAGATAGCGCGGTCGGTCGGCGGGCAACATATCTGGGGCAAAATCCAGCACATCAAACATCGCCTGCTGCCCCTCACCCACCGCAAGACCGCCCAGCGCATAGCCGTCAAAACCAATCGCGGTCAGTTTTTCGGCACTTTCGGCCCGTTGATCGGGAAAAACGCTGCCCTGTTGAATGCCAAACAGCGCGTGACCGGGCCGATCGCCAAACGCCGCGCGGGATCGTTCCGCCCAGCGCATCGACATACGCATGCTTTCCAGCGCCACTTTTTCCTCTGCCGGATAGGGCGTGCATTCGTCAAAACACATCACAATGTCAGACCCCAGCAAGCGCTGGATTTCCATGCTGCGTTCAGGTGAAAGCATGTGGTCCGAGCCGTCGATATGCGATTTAAACCGCACACCGTCTTCGGTAAGTTTGCGCAGCGAGGCCAGGCTCATCACTTGAAACCCACCTGAATCCGTTAGTATTGGCCGCTGCCAATTCATAAAATTATGCAAACCGCCAAGGTTGGCAATCCGTTCGGCAGTTGGGCGCAGCATCAGATGATAGGTGTTTCCCAGCAGTATATCCGCCCCGGTCTCCGCCACATTTTCGGGCAGCATCGCTTTGACCGTGGCGGCCGTTCCCACTGGCATGAAAGCCGGCGTGCGGATCGCCCCACGCGGGGTTGAAATCACGCCCGCACGGGCCTTGCCATCGCTGGCATCAAGGGAAAATTCAAATTTTGCACTCATCGCCCTCGCATAGGTGGTTACAGGCAAAGTTGCAAAACCTGTTTGCGCCTGCGCCCCCGCGCCAATAGCGCACAGGGCAAACTGCAATCTGGACCTTTGCCGCGCCAATCCCTATATATTTGGTCAGATATCATACGAGGCCTTAATGACAGTCGAACCAACCCCGATCGAGGGCACCCCCCTGATCCAGCCTTCAAGCACCGATCATGCGCTTTACGAAAGCGTTGTGACGGCCTGCCGGTCTGTCTATGACCCTGAAATTCCAGTGAATATATATGATCTTGGGCTGATCTACACGATTGAGATCACCGACGAAAATGAAGTTCGGATTTTGATGTCACTCACCGCCCCCGGTTGTCCGGTCGCCGGTGAAATGCCCGGCTGGATCGCCGACGCGGTCGAACCCCTGCCCGGTGTGAAACAGGTTGACGTGGTTCTAATATGGGAACCGCCCTGGGGCATGGAGATGATGTCTGACGAAGCCCGCCTTGAACTGGGGTTCATGTAAAGTTCGCAAGTCAATTAGCTTGCATTTACTGATAGCAAGCAAAAAGACTTGCTTTTGCGCAAAATCACGGCCATTCTGCACCCGAAAGGAATTTTGGGTGATGATAGCTGTTTTGACTGGCGATCTGGTGCGCTCAACCGACCTGTCGCAATCCAACCTAG
Organism: Marinosulfonomonas sp.; assembly: GCA_019090885.1. Lineage (GTDB taxonomy): Bacteria > Pseudomonadota > Alphaproteobacteria > Rhodobacterales > Rhodobacteraceae > NORP110. The sequence goes on along the minus strand of JAHRVC010000027.1, from coordinate 7,903 downwards.
AACGCGCGATGGCGGCTTTGGAAAATGGCGCCGCCGACGCTTCAATTTGGCAGGGTTCCGATTTGCAATTCAGTCGCCACCGCGGCGATGGCTGGCAAGTTGCTCTGCCCGACCCGACCCTTGCCCTGCGCACAGCCCTATTCTTGCGGGCCGCTTTGCGCGCGGGTGGAAAATCGCTGTCGACACGGATAGCAATCGCAATCGGACAAGGCATGGCCCAACAAACCGGCAACCTGAATACCGCATCCGGGCCGGTCTTTGTCGCCTCTGGGCGCGCGCTTGACGGGCTAAAGCCCCCGGCCACGATGGTCTTTGCCGATCAGGGCACCATGGGGGCCGTGGTCAGGCTTGCCGATCAGATCTCGCAAGGCTGGACACCCGCGCAGGCAAAGGCCATGCATCTGGCACTTGTTCCGGGCAAAACGACACGACAGACAATGGCCGACACGCTTGGCATAACACGCCAAGGCATCGATCAAGCGCTGGAAGCGGCGGGATATGGCGCGCTATCTAATGCGATAGACATGATAGAGGTGCCGTAATCGCTGCAAGTCATTTTGCTTTCAATCACGAAACGCAAGCCCATATGCTTGCCAAAGTAGGGCCATGGCATGGTTGAAACCTTTATCGCATTGGCATTTGCCCATATTCTGGCTGACTACGTCTTTCAGCCAACTTGGATGGTCAGGCGAAAACGCGAACCCGCTGTGCTGCTGTTACACGCCGCCCTTGTTCTGGCATTGGCGATGGCCGCAACCGGGCGCGTCGATGCGCCGGAAATTCTGGCACTGGGTGCTGCACACCTGCTGATCGACACCGCGAAAATCTATCTGGCGCCGGACACGCTGGCCAGCCACCTTGGCGATCAGGCGGCACATCTGGCCAGCCTTTGCGCGGTCGCATATTGCGCGCCCCACCTGTGGGCGACCGGCATTTGGGCCAGCGCGCCCACCGCCCTGCCCCATGCGATGTTATTGCTGGGCGGGCTGCTATTTGCGACCCGCGCCGGGGCCTTTGCGATCACCTACCTGATGGCGCGCCATACCCCCGAGGCCAACAGCGACGCCGGCCTGCCCCAAGGCGGGCGAACAATTGGCCATCTGGAACGTGGCCTGATTTACATGCTGATGCTGGCAGACCTGCCCGGCTCAATCGGGTTTCTTATCGCGGCCAAATCCATACTGCGCTTTAGTGCCGTCAACCAAGACAGGCGCGCCTCGGAATACGTCATCATCGGCACATTGGCGAGCTTTGGCTGGGCCATTCTGGCCGCCCTAAGCGTGCTTTGGTTGCAGTCTTTGCTACCGGACCTTGAACAGGTGCTTGAGATACGCACCAACCACCCCTAAGTTAGGGGTAACGCGCGAAAGGACCACCGCAATGTTCGGCATACCCGGAAAACAAGCTGTCACAATGACCGATGCTGCGGCTGTGCAGATATCCAAGCTGATGCAGTCAGAGGGCCATAAGGGGCTGCGCATCGGCATCAAAAAGGGTGGCTGCGCGGGCATGGAATATACCATGGACTATGTGACCGAGGTTGACGCAAATGACGAGGTCGTTGAACAGGGCGACGCGCGGGTGATGATCGCACCGATGGCGCAGATGTTCCTGTTTGGCACCGAAATCCACTATGAAACCTCGCTGCTGGAAAGCGGGTTCAAGTTTCGCAATCCCAATGTGGTTGATGCCTGCGGTTGCGGTGAGTCGATAAAATTCGCTGAAAGCTGATGCCCGCCGATCCCGGATTTCTGGATCATGCATTGGATTTATTTGCCAACCTTGCGCCGATCCGCACCGGGCGCTTGTTTGGCGGCACAGCGCTTTATTCAGACGACGCGATGTTTGCGGTGATCTTTGGCGATGCCGTATTCATGAAGGCTGACAAAGAACTGGCGCATATCTATAGCGCCGCAGGTTCGCAGCCCTTCACTTATGACACCAAAACCGGCCCGCGCCAGATCAACGGGTTGATGGCCCTGCCGGATGCCGCCTTGGAAGACAGCGACGAGGCCATGCACTGGGCGCAGCTTTCGATGGTGCCCGCCCTGAAAGCCGCTGCTCAAAAGCGCGCTAAAAAAGCAAAACGAAAACCATGAGCATTACCAGCGACGATATCGCATTCATCGAAGACCTGTTTGCCCCACTTGGCACCATCACCCATCGCAAAATGATGGGCGGGCTGACGATCTATTGCGACGGGCAGGTGTTTTCCATACTGGACAGCGCCAACACGCTATACCTGAAAGCCAAAGGTGACTTTGCAAACCAAATAGCAGATGCGGGCGCTGTGCAATTTGGCGCGGACACTGGTAAGACGATGGGATATTGGACTATGCCCGAGGCCGCACTGGATGATGAATATCTGGCGCGCGACTGGGCCACACGGGCCTTAAGCGAATTGTAATTAGGAATATTTGAATGGAATTTCGCAAAAAACTGATCGCCGGAAATTGGAAAATGAACGGGGTCGGCGATGCTTTGGAAGAAGTCGCCAAGTTAAGCGCCGCCCATCCAGACCCCACTTGCGAAATACTAATCTGCCCGCCCGCAACACTGCTTGCCTTGATGAGCGCGCTGCCCGTGGGGCGCACGATTGCCACCGGCGGGCAGGATTGCCACCGCGAGCAGGCGGGCGCGCATACGGGCGACATCTCAGCCGAGATGCTGGCGGACGCCGGGGCAAGGTTTGTGATCCTTGGCCATTCAGAGCGCCGCGCGAACCACGGCGAAACCGATGACGACGTGCACGCCAAGGCCCGCACCGCCATCGCGGCCGGTCTAAAGGTTGTGATCTGCGTGGGCGAAACGCTGGCCGAGCGCGAGGCCGGCAACACCCTTGAAATCATCGCCGGGCAATTGGCTGGGTCGGTGCCCGATTTGGTCACTGGTGCGAACCTTGTTGTGGCGTATGAACCCGTCTGGGCAATTGGCACTGGCAAGGTCGCCAGCCTTGAACAGATCGGTGAAGTGCATAATTTCATCCGCCTGAATCTGGAAAAGCATCTGGGGGCCGGTGTTGGCCGCTCTACCCGCATTCTTTATGGCGGGTCTGTGAAGGCTGGCAATGCCGCAGACATATTCGGCGTGTCCAACGTGGATGGGGCGTTGGTTGGCGGCGCGTCGCTAAAGGCTGCGGATTTCTCGCCTATTATCACGGCTTTAGAAGCCGCAAACTAAAACCGCGTCAGCTACCGGTCACATCGTGTCCGTAGATCCAGTCAAACTGTTGTAAAACCCGGCGCGGGGCCAAATTGCTGGCTGCGCGTAAAATCATATGTGCCCCAAGGCGCAAAACCGGGTTGCGCAAATGATAGTTCCGCGCATTGGCATTGGCCGCAGCGATCACCTTTGCGGCGCGCGCTTTACGACGTATCGGATAGGCCTTCAGCGCCGCATCCTGTTCCATCGTGGCCAGACAATCGGCCAGCACCCAGGCATCTTCCAGCGCCAGATTGGCCCCTTGCGCCAGAAACGGCAGCGTCGGATGCGCCGCGTCCCCGATCAAAGCGCATCCCGGCCCGGTCCAGTTTGGCGCGACCGTATGGCGGAACAGGCCCCACAAGTTAACCTTTTCAACCCGCGCCAGCAGATCGCGAACCTCGGGGCAGAAATCTTTGAATACAGTCTGCAAAACGGCAGGGTTCCCCTTGGCCGACCAGCTTTCCTCGGCCCAATCCTCGCGTTCCTGCACAGCTACGATATTGGTCAAAGCACCGCCGCGCAGCGGGTAAATCACCAAATGTTTTCCCGGCCCCATGTAAAGGCGAACAGAGCGGTCATCGCTTTGTTCGCCCGGCCCGGCAACCAGCGCACGCCATGCAACCTGCCCGGTAAAAAACGGCGCGCCGCCGGGGTTCAGATGCGCGCGCAGATGTGAATGCAAGCCGTCAGCACCTATAACCAGCGGTGCGGTCTGCGCCCCATGACCGTCCACATCCAGCGCGATCCCCGCTCTGCCGCCGCTAACTTTGGTAACGGTCATACCGGTTTCGATCACAACACCAGCGTCGCGCGCGCCCTGTTCCAGTATCTCCAACAAATCGGCCCGGTGCAGCGCCAGATAGGCCCGCCCGGCACTGTATTTTGCAAGGTTCATCCGCAAGACCGGCGCACCGTGGCGATAATCCAGCAAGCGGATGTCGCTCATCGACACCCCCACCGCGCGCAATTTCTCACCCAAGCCAAGTGCGTCCAGCACCGCAACGCCATTCGGGCTAATCTGCAAACCAGCGCCGACTTCGCTCAATTCCTTGGCCTGCTCCAGCACCCGCACTGTTGCGCCTCGCTGCGCCAGTGCCAGCGCGCTCGCCAATCCACCGATACCGGCCCCGACAATCGTAACCTGTTGCCCGATCAGCACCCCAGCACCCCACAAACAAAAACACCGGGACGTAGCGACCCGGTGTGATTAATTTCTAATTGTCCGTCAGTGCCCATCAGTCTTCCCGATGCACCTTTTCGCGCCGCTCATGGCGTTCCTGCGCTTCAAGGCTCATCGTGGCAATCGGGCGCGCGTCCAGCCGTTTGAGCGAGATCGGATCACCGGTCACGACACAATAGCCAAATTCACCCTCATCGACACGGCGCAGAGCGGCATCAATCTTGGACACCAGTTTGCGCTGGCGATCCCGTGTGCGAAGTTCCAGCGAGCGGTCAGTTTCTTCTGACGCGCGGTCCGAAACATCGGGGATATTGCGCGTGCCGTCCTGAAGGCCCTCAATGGTTTGCTTGCTGCCGTCCAGCAACTCGCTGCGCCAGTCTGTCAGTTTGCGCCGAAAATATTCGATCTGGCGCTCATTCATGAACGCTTCGTCTTCGGCCGGGCGGTAATCATCTGGCAGAAAAACTTCGGCCTTCATATTCAATCCCTTATGTTTTCCGGAAATTGACAAATAGTGGTCACTGATTTCCGAAACCCTCCATCGGCGCCGATGTAGCCCAAGCGCGATTAGATGTCACTAGCTGATCGGTCTGGCTTGATGGTTTGTGCGCCAGTCTTTACTAAAGCGTGAACAAAGATGCTCGAAAGGCCGATATTGACCATGAAATTCACCGGAACCGATGCCTATGTGGCAACCGAAGACCTGACCGTTGCCGTAAACGCCGCCGTCACGCTTGAACGCCCCCTGCTGGTCAAAGGCGAGCCGGGGACCGGCAAAACCGAACTTGCCCGTCAGGTCGCGATGGCCCTTGGCATGGATATGATCGAATGGCACATCAAATCGACCACCAAGGCACAACAGGGGCTTTATGAATATGACGCCGTCAGCCGGTTGCGTGACAGCCAACTGGGCGATGAGCGCGTTCATGACGTCAACAACTACATCCGCAAGGGCAAGCTGTGGCAGGCGTTCACCGCGCCCAAAAAGGTCGTCTTGCTGATTGATGAGGTTGATAAAGCCGATATCGAGTTTCCAAACGACCTGCTGCAGGAACTCGACAAGATGGAATTTCACGTCTACGAGACCGGCGAAAACGTCAAAGCGCAGGTGCGACCGGTGGTCATCATCACCTCAAACAACGAAAAAGAGCTGCCAGACGCATTCCTGCGGCGCTGTTTCTTCCACTATATCAATTTCCCCGAGGCCGACACGTTGCGCAAAATCGTCGAGGTGCATTTCCCCGGCATCAAGGACGCGCTGGTTGCAACGGCGATGACGCAGTTTTACGAAATACGCGAACAGGCCGGGCTAAAGAAAAAGCCCTCGACCAGCGAAATCCTTGATTGGCTAAAGCTGTTGCTGGCCGAAGACCTTAGCCCCGAAGACCTGAAACGCGACGCCGGGTCATTGCTGCCCAAGCTGCACGGCGCGTTGCTGAAAAACGAACAGGACGTGCATTTGTTTGAGCGGCTTGCCTTTCTATCGCGCTCAAAGCGCTAGAATCTGATGGCTTTGACGATCCGACATATAAAGGCCGGGGATTTCACCCAGTGGTCGCGTCTTTGGACCGCCTATCTGGATTTCTATGAAACCGGGTTGGACGACGAGGTTAAGCAGATCGCCTTTGAACGCCTGCTGGATCCGTCCAACAGGTTTCATGGGCGCATTGCCGAACTTGACGGGGCACCCGTCGGGCTGGTGCATTTCATTTTCCACGATCACATGTGGCGCCCTGAAGGGGTGTGTTATTTGCAGGATCTCTATGCTGATCCCGAAACACGCGGCACCGGCATTGGCCGCGCATTGATCGAGGCTGTTTATGAGGCCGCCGATCAGGCTGGCACGCCAAAGGTTTATTGGCTGACACAGGAGTTTAATAAGACCGCCCGGCATCTTTACGACCGGATCGCGCAAGTCACCCCGTTTATCCGGTATGACCGTCCGTGAAAACGCGCCCTGCCCCGACGTCCATGCTTCGCACCCTGATTGCGCCGTTCCTGCTGGCGATAGCTGCCTGCGGGCCGCTGACCCAATCAGCCGATGTTGCCCGCCGCGCCCCGTCAAACATTTCCCTGCCGGAAATGCATGCATTTCGCGCCCGTCCTGCCGCACCAACCCGGCGTTCCAATGCATCGATTGCGCAACAATTCCTGACGCTGGCTTTTGATCTTGAAAGTGGCCGCCACCTGCCGGTGCTGTCACGCTTTGAAGGTCCGATCACCCTGCGTCTGACCGGCGCGCCGTTAAGTGCGGTCAGTCAGCGCGATCTGGACCAACTGCTGGCACGGCTGCGCAATGAGGCGCGTATTTCGATCACCCGTGTTGCGGCCGATCAATCCGCCAATATCACCATCGAAGTCCTAAAACGCGCTAGCCTGCAACGTGCGGTGCCCCAAGCGGCCTGCTTTGTTGCCCCGCGCGTTACCAACTGGGCGCAGTTTCGCGCCAGTCGCCGATCCGCCGCACTTGACTGGACCACGATCACCGAGCGCGAGAAAATGGCGATTTTTCTGCCCGGTGACGTTAGCCCACAGGAAGTCCGCGATTGTCTGCACGAGGAAATCGCCCAAGCGCTGGGGCCAGTGAACGACCTGTATCACCTAAGCGATTCGATCTTTAACGACGATGATTTTCACGCGGTCCTGACCGGCTTTGACATGACGATCCTGCGGGCATTCTACAGCCCGTCCCTGCACAGCGGCATGACCCGGCAACAGGTGGCCGCGCGCCTTCCTGCTATCTTGTCACGGATAAACCCCGCCGGGCGGGCTGGCGGATTTACCAGCGCCAGCGCGACACCGCTTGCATGGGGGAAATCGGTGCATAACGCGCTTGGCCCACGCGGAACCCCTGTCACACGCCTGTCGGCGGCCAAATCTACCGTCGCAATGGCACGCGCACATGGATGGCAAGACAACCGCCTAGGGTTCGCGCTTTATGCCCAAGGCCGTCTGGCGCTTGGCAATGACCCCGACTTGGCACTGGCATCATTTTCCGAAGCCGAAAGCATTTTTCGCACCGACCCCACCACCGCATTGCATGCCGCCCATGTGGCCGTTCAGGGCGCGGCCTATGCCCTGTCGGCAGGTCGCGCCAAGGACGCAATTGCGATTGCCGACCGCAACACCACGGTTGCGCTGCGGGCAGAAAACGCATCGCTTCTGGCGACATTCCTGATGCTCAAGGCGCAGGCGCTGGACAATCTGGATCGTCCGGGCGAGGCTGACATCGTGCGCCTCGACAGCCTCGGGTGGGCGCGGTATGGCTTTCGCTCCGAGGGTGAAATCCGCTCCCGATTGCGCGAAATTGCAGCCCTGACCCCGGCCCGCAAAACAAATACCGAAAGGAACAGCCAGTGATCGTAATTGCCGCCCTTATTTTTGGTGCCATCTATGGCGTCTACACCGCTTCACGCAAAGGCGGAAACCGGCTGGACAAGGCGCAGTACGGTGCCGTTTACGCGATTATTTTCACCCTTGTCGGCCTGTTTGTGACGGTCGCCATCGACAAGATGTTGT
>JAHRVC010000026.1 GCA_019090885.1 Marinosulfonomonas sp. | reverse complement strand
GTGCTTAGGGTTTCAGAGAAACCGAAAGCCGTCCAAACAGTGAAGCTGACCTTCCATAATCGAGCCGAAGCTCTAGGAAGTCGATATGCGAAGGCTGATCCATCGAAATGAACCAAACCGCCCACATATCTCTTCAGATACTATCAATTTCAAAGAGCACAGAGACAACATTAACCGAGATGCGCCCTAACTTTCGGCGCGCCCCGCCTGCATTGTCTCTTGTTTTTAGTCTGCGTCTCGTTGCCGTGTGGCCCGTCTGGCGCCCCGTTGGAGCATCTCTGCGCCGCTGGTGAGGGGTGTTTAGGCCGAGGGTCCGGAACCCGCAAGTGTTTTTTTCAGAATTATGACATTTTTTTGCGGTGTCTCGAAATACCCTTAAAAATAAGGGTTTAGGAAAGAAGTTTTTGTGGATTGCATCGCCGGTGGCTTGAAAGTTTCGGCGGATTATTCTGTTTCTCAGGTAATCCGTGACTTATCCACAGACTCACTGAGCTGGCGTCTGGTGGTTTGGCATCGACAGACCACAATATAAGGGATTCTTTGGCGAGTCGGTGTGTGAATCGAATTTGCGAGTCGCAGTGTTCGTCTAATCAAGCCGATCGAGAAAGGCCTGAACCCCTTCCGGGCCGTCAGCATTTCCGGTCTTGCTTCCGAACAATGATCTTTTTGCGACCTCAAGCGGATAGGGACCAGCGATCAGGGTCGCGATGGTGTCTGTTATATAGTCCATAGCTTAGGATGGGCCCCCGACTGTTGTGAGACCGGGCGTTCAGTTCACTGCGGCTTCTTCAATTTGTATCTGCCTTGCGCGAGAGTGAATGGTGCACCTTGCCGATCAAATCGGCATTTTCGCTTGGCACTGTGGATAGGATTCGCACCGTTCCACATCCTCTCACGCAAATAATCCACGTTATTGTCCGTACTCTAGAGACAGTCGGCACCTAAAGCCCCAACTTTACCGTATTGGTGGTCAAAGTCTTCTTTTTGCCGCTTTTGCGCCCGGTTTGCCTTAGTCTTAGATGTATTCCGCCATATTTTGGGCGGGGCCAATTTTGTTTGGATCCGTCAATCGGCCAATGTATTTATTTTGTAGGTGCACCATGTTCGTAACTCATACCCCTGAAAATTCTGGTGGAGCCGCTGCCAAGGCTAAGCGGTTCCGTAAGTCCGAAGACGGCGGCTTGCTTATATTCTCACTGTTCCTATTCGTGATGATGCTGATTATTTCTGGATTGGCCGTAGATCTGATGCGCACCGAAACCGAACGTACGCGGCTTCAATCAACGCTGGATCGGTCAATTCTCGCAGGCAGCAGTCTGACACAGACGTTGGACGCCAAAACAGTGGTCTTAGACTATTTCGCTAGGGCTGGGCTTGCTGACGCTATTACAGCCGACGATATAACAGTCGTGCAATCGGTCAACAGCAAGTCCGTTTCAGCTGCTGTGTCAATGAATGTGGATACGTTCTTTCTAAACTTAATCGGCATCGACACATTATTGGCCCCAGCGGGCGGCACCGCCGAAGAAAGCGTGACCGATATTGAAATTTCACTGGTTGTCGACACCTCGGGCTCAATGGGCGGAACATCTGCCAGCGGAAACACCAAAATCCAAGATCTGCAGAAAGCCGCAAAAGAATTCGTCTACGCGATGCAATGTGACCCGAACGCGACCCCGCCTTTTGATGGTGTGTGCACCGTCGACCCGGATACTGTTTCGATTTCACTGATCCCTTACAACGAGCAGGTTCTTTTGGGCGAAACATTAATTCAGCAATTCAACACAACCGAAGAACACACCCAGTCAAGCTGCATCGATTTTGATGTCGCTGATTACAGCACAATCGCAGTTGAGTTGGACCCAGTGGTCGCCGATCCAATTTTCGGCTTGCCTGACCTGACACCAGACCTGCGGCGCAGCGCCACGATTGACCCGTGGGGCAGTGGCAACTCGGCTGTAGACTGGCGCCGGACTTGCAGCCCATACAACCAGCGCGTGGTATCGCCCTATGAAGACGACTATGCGGATCTGGAAGTGGCGATCGACGCCCTTTACGCCAGCGGCTATACATCAATCGAGTTGGGTATGAAGTGGGGTGCCGCCTTGCTTGACCCGGCTTTCCGCCCGGCGGTTCAGAACCTTTCCGACAATCTTGGCGTGGTCAGCAGCGGTTTCGTGGGCCGTCCCTTTAACTATGACCGCCCCGCCACCAAAAAAGTTGTTGTGCTTATGACGGACGGAAAGAACACCACGCAACATCTGGTCAGGGATGGTTTTCAGGCTGGGCCTTCGCCGTTTTACATCAACACCGCGACCGGTCCCCATGCTGGGCATGTATCGGTGTATGATGCGGTGAACGATGACTACTTCTTGGTTGAGCACGGCACCCACGCGGCCAGCCCGGATGGCGATGGTGATGCTGTGCAGATGTCTTATCCAGATTTTTGGGACACCTACACTTGGAAGTATTATAAAAACGTCGCCAGCGATGCATCCCTACCCAATGCTGTGGATCAGGTTTTTAATTCAGCCAAGAACACGCGGCTGGATGCGATGTGCAATGCGGCCAAAACCCAGAACATAACAATTTATACAATGGGGTTTGAAACATCGACTGCGTCCTCAAATATAATGAAGGCATGCGCCACTACACCGTCACATCATTTTGATGTCGACGGCACAGATATCGGCGTCGCATTCCAGTCGATTGCGCGCGACATCAGCGCATTGCGCCTGACACACTAGTCACTGGTCCGGGTTGCTGGCTTTCAATGGGCCAGCAATCCTACCGTGCCGATTTTCAGATGCCCACGAACCGAACAACAATTCGTCGTAGGTTTTATCTTTCACAGGTCGGCGTTTCGCCAGACAAAACCCTATCCAGTCGACACAAAACTGCGCTTGTGCCGCAGCTTTAAACGACTCGCCAACAGCCCGAAAATGACAGCCAGATAGATCAGCGGCTCGGCTTCCCAAACCTTCTGAACCATTACGAAATGGACCGCCCCCAACACAATCGCCGGGTAGGTCAGCCAATGCAGCCGCTTCCATGCCACAGCGCTCATCCGACGGACGGACAGATTGTTGGACGTCGCCGCCAACGGCAACATCAACACAAAGCCAACCATCCCGATGGTGATATAAGGACGTTTAAGGATGTCCTTCCAGATCTGGCTCCAAATCTGAACATCCAGAAACAGCCAAACCAACAAATGAACGACCACATAGAAGAATGCCACCAATCCCAGCGCCCGGCGGAACCGGATCAGGCTGATACCGGTTACTTTGTGTAGTGGCGTCACAGCCAGCACTACGATCAATAGCTTAAGGGAAAACCGCCCCAACTCATGTTCGAGCGGCTTGATCGGCTCGACGCCCAAGCCCCCGGTCAGGCCCAGATAGAAAAACCAGACGGCTGGAACGATCCCGACCAGATACACCAGCCACGGCGGAATACGCCGCAGGACACCATTGATCTTTCGCGCATTTGTCATCTTGGAATTCCTAAGCGCAACATTCATCGCCATTTTGAATTGGCGGGCATGGCACCGTTCCATAGGAACAATAGACGCAACAGTCCCCTTTCAATGGGCACAAGACCGCGCCGCAGCCCCGGCATTCGTAATACCACTGGCACGCATCGGTCGGCATCTGTTCGCTCGACTGCACTTTGCACTCGGGGCAAGTGATTACGGATGTAAGCGCGGTCATGTCATCCTCAAAACAGTTTCGAAAGGTCCATGCCGGCGTATAGCCCGGCGACCTGTTCTTCGTAGCCATTGAACATTTGTGTCGGCACCCGTTTGGAAAACAGACCACCCCCAACGCGACGTTCAGAAGCCTGCGACCATCTTGGATGATCCACATTGGGGTTCACATTACTATAGAACCCGTATTCGTTCGCATTCTGCATATTCCACGTCGCTTCGGGCTGTTTGTCGACCAGTGATATACGCACGATCGATTTGATCGACTTGAACCCGTATTTCCATGGCACGACCAGCCGCAGCGGCGCACAGTTTTGATTTGGCAGATCCTCGCCATAAATCCCGGTCGCGATCATTGTCAGCGGATGCATCGCCTCGTCCAGCCGCAGCCCCTCGCGATATGG
>JAHRVC010000025.1 GCA_019090885.1 Marinosulfonomonas sp. | reverse complement strand
CCCAAAGGTCCGGGTTGGCAGCTAAAGCGCGTCGGTAACGGCGTGCGTAGAAGAATGGTCATCCAGGGCGGTTCGCCGCCCGGACAGAATCCGGCTTACAGGCCATCCGCGCATATAAACCACAATGGGACGCCAGACGGCGTCATTTCCTTTGTCTCGCCCTGTGTGGGCTCGGGCGGGGCTTTGGGGTGATGTTTTCATTGCGAAGAACCGCTGTGGGCGCCAATTTGGCTGAATTGCGGTTGACTTGCGCACCCTGACCGGTAAAAGGCGGTTTCAAGGATTTCACCGGCGGCAAACGTCGCTGTGTTGAGGAGCAGAATCATGGCTAAACCAACCACAATCAAAATTCGCCTGAACTCGACCGCGGATACGGGCCACTTTTATGTGACCAAGAAAAACGCGCGCACGATGACTGAAAAAATGGTCGTGAACAAATACGACCCGGTTATTCGTAAGCATGTTGAGTATAAGGAAGGCAAAATTAAATAAGCCTTTCGATCAGCACTAAAATGAAAAGCCGCGCAATTTGCGCGGTTTTTTTATGCAAACGGACGCGTGTCCACAGCATTCTTACCACGACATTGCTCCACCCTCATGTTACCGATGGTGGTGCGGGGGACAATTTTAGGAGGGAATATGAAATATCTTGGCCTTATGGCACTTGTCGCTTTGACCGCTTGCGCCTCTGTGGCAAAGCGGACGGATAACAATAGCGGCGTTGGGTTTAACGCTTACGAAAAGCCAGCCAAAACCAACTAAGGCGCGCATTTCCTATTTGGACTGCGGTGCGCCACGCAAAAGGGCCGATCTTGCGACCGGCCCTTTTTTCGTCTGAAATATTCAATCTATTAGTTACGGTTGCCCATGAACTGCAGCAGGAACATGAACAGGTTGATAAAGTCGAGATACAGGTTCAACGCACCCATGATCGCTGACTTTCCCAGCCATTCATCATCCATTGCATGCGCATGCTGCAAATAACTCGTCTTGATTTTCTGCGTGTCATAGGCGGTAAGGCCAGCAAAAATTAGCACACCGATAATCGAAATTGCGAAATGGATCGCTGGCGAGCCAAGGAAGATGTTCACAATCATCGCCACGATCAGGCCAATCAGGCCCATAATCAGGAATGATCCCCAACCAGAGATATCCTTTTTCGTCGTGTAGCCCCAAAGCGACAGCCCGGCAAAAGAGATCGAAGTGATCAGGAAAGTCTGGGTGATTGAAAATCCGGTGAAGACCGCGAATATCCAGCTAAGCGACAGGCCCATGACGGCAGCGAATGCGTAAAAGAACAGCTGCGCGCCAGCGGCGGAGATGCGATTTATCAACCCGCCGAATGCAAAAACCATGCCCAATGGTGCGAACATGATGATCCAGCCCAGCATGTTCGGGCGCAACGTCAGCGGGTCGCGGAATATTGACAGCAGCGCGTCGTTAGAGCCAACTGCCCAAGCCGCAAGTGCTGTCACCAGCAGGCCCACGGACATTGTGCCATAGACCTTATTCATATGGGCCTTCAGGCCCGCATCGATTTCGGCAGAGCGGACACCTGCGCCCGCGCGAGCCGTTTGATAGTCAGCCATTTATAACTGCCTCCTGAAATTACACTTAGTGGCGGCCCCCAAAAGAAAAGCCGCCCTCACCGTTAATATCGGCGCAGGCGGCTAATTTTTCAAGGGTTTAGATAAGGTTGATGACGTTTTTCGACGTCGTTGCTTATCTGCGCCAGTTGGCAGGGACATCCCAGAGCGGGCGTTTTGCTTCAGCGGCTGCCTGAGCGCGGGTCACGCCGATGTCTGCAAGGGCTGCATCGTCAAGCTTGGCAAGTGCTGCACGTTGGCGGCGTGCAATCAGCGACATGCGAACGGTCGTCAGGAACGACTTGGCGGTTACCGGGGTATGGTGTGAAAAATCTGTTGCGTGGATCGACATTGGTCTGTTCCTTTCCATCTCGTGATGTTTCATGCGTTAAGAATCATTTCTCTTGATGCTTTTGACGGATTGTGTTGAATAAGAGAAATGAATGTTTTTTGCACCAACCATCAAGGATTGTGATATGCCAAGAAATCTTGATCTGACCGCTCTTCGGTCTTTTGTTGCCGTTGCCGACTCGGGTGGCGTGACGCGGGCGGCTGGGTTTTTGAATCTGACGCAATCCGCAGTGTCCATGCAGCTAAAGCGTTTGGAAGAATCTCTTGGCCTGCAACTGATGGACCGGTCGGCGCGCACAATCGCGCTAACTGCGTCTGGCGAACAATTGCTGGGCTATGCGCGCAAAATGCTCGGCCTAAATGACGAGGTGTATGCGCGTCTGACCCATCAGGCCTATGAAGGTGAGATTATTTTGGGTGTGCCGCACGACGTTGTTTATCCGGTCATTCCGCAGGTTTTGCATCGGTTCAACGCTGAATATCCGCGCGTTAAGGTGCAATTAGTGTCCTCGTTCACCCGGACGCTTAAAGAACAGTTCGCGCGCGGAGAGTGTGATTTGATCCTGACGACCGAGGATCAATGCGACGCTGGCGGCGAAGTTTTGACGGAATTACCGCTGGTCTGGACTGGGGCCTGTGACGGCACCGCATGGAAACAACGGCCCCTGCGTTTGGCGTTCGAGCAGAATTGCATTTTTCGTCAGGGGGTTCAGGGGGCACTGGATAAAGCGGAAATCCCATGGGAAATGGCAATTGAAAGTGAGCAGACGCGCACAATTGAGGCCGTCGTCAGCGCCGATCTTGCTGTGCATGTGATGATGGAAGGGACGTCACCGCATCACGCCGAGGTCGTTCAACACGGCGGGGCATTGCCAGACCTAAAAAATGTCAAAGTAAACCTGTATGTGTCCGAGCCGACGCATGGCTCTGTTGTTGCAAACCTTGCCGCATTGGTGCGTCAGTCGTTCCAGTCTCGAAATGCCCCGGCATTGGCATAACCGGTCGTTTCGTTTTCGATCTGGTGGGGGCCGCTACTTGGATCTTCTGGTGTGATTCTGCAACTAATGGGAGCAATAAGAATCCCTGCCGATAAGTGGTGGAAAAACTGATGCGTTTTGCAATGATCTTCTGTAAGTTGAACGAAATTTACGAATATTCCGAATTATAATCGTTTTGTTTTGCAATTAGAAAAAGTATAAATCTTTGATAACACATACATTTATTGCCCATCGCTCGATAGCGTGTCTAAAAGGACAGGTTGCTGGCTGTGCAAAAAATGTGGACACCTGTTTACACGTTTACACGTTTAACGAATAAGGAAAAGTTCCATGAAACACCCTGTGGATGTGCATGTTGGGAAAAGAGTACGGCATCGCCGCTGGATGGTTGGGATGACTCAGCAACAGCTGGCTGAAAAAGTCGGAATCAAGTTCCAGCAGATTCAGAAATATGAAACCGGGATGAACCGGGTCAGCGCGTCGCGTCTTTGGGATATTGCCGAGGCGCTTGAAGTGCAGGTCAGCTTTTTCTTTGAGGGAATCCAAGAAAATGAAGCGCCTTCTGATGCATCTGGCATGATCCCTGGCGACATTATGGCCGACAAAGAAGCTTTGGAACTGGTTCGCTCTTACTATGCGATCCCGGAAAATCAGCGTCGTCGCTTGTTTGAATTGGCCCGTGTGTTATCGGACGTTTCCTGAAAGCGGCTTGACGACCGTTCACCTCGCCGATACCCGAAATGGGATCCAGAACAGGTGGCGATCTGATGACGGCAAAAATTTTAGAACCCGAACCTCTCGCATTGCTTACTGCGGCCCACGCGGCCGCAGATGCTGCCCGCAAGATAACCCTTTCCTATTTCCGTTCAGACCTGCTTAAGGCCGACAACAAGGCTGTCAGCGGCTT
>JAHRVC010000024.1 GCA_019090885.1 Marinosulfonomonas sp. | reverse complement strand
TCGCGAGGCCGAGCCTTTTTTCACCCAACCGTTCCGTCAGGGCGCCATTATGGTGATCTGTCTGGCGCTGGTGGGTTTTGGTGCCTATGTGGCCTACCCGCAAGTTGCGCCGATGTTCTTGGCCAACCCGTTTTTGAACGGCTTTATACTTTTTGTCTTTGTGATTGGCGTCTTAGCCTGTTTCTGGCAGGTCCTTCAGCTGGTCAATTCCGTGGGCTGGATCGAGGGTTTCGCAAACGATCGTCCCGGCCATGCGCTAACCAAGGCACCGCGCTTATTGGCGCCACTGGCTGCATTGTTGCGCTCGCGCGGGGCGAAAATGCAAATCGGATCTTCGTCGGCTCGTTCGATATTGGATTCTGTGGCAACGCGAATTGATGAAGCGCGCGATATCACGCGATATATTGTTAATTTGCTGATATTTTTGGGCTTGTTGGGCACTTTCTATGGCCTTGCAACAACGGTCCCGGCGGTGGTGGACACGATCCGCTCGCTTGCGCCTCAGGAAGGCGAAGATTCTGTCGAAATCTTTTCGCGACTAATGACCGGACTTGAGGCACAGCTTGGCGGAATGGGAATTGCATTTGCATCGTCACTTTTGGGCCTTGCCGGATCACTGGTCGTTGGTTTGCTGGAATTGTTCGCAGGCCATGGCCAAAATCGGTTTTACCGCGAATTGGAAGAATGGCTCTCAACGATTACCCGGCTGGGGTTCTCCAGCGGTGATGGAGACAGCGATGGCAGCGGGGACGGTGGCACGGCCGAAATGGCGGCCCATTTCTCTGCGCAAATGGATGCTTTGCAAGACCTGTTCGTGCAATCGGATGTCAGCCGGTCGATCGTTGATGAACGGTTAGGAACCTTGGCCGAAGCGGTGGACGGCTTGGTCCGGCGAATGCAACCTGGTGCCGATACTGCGGTTCTTGAGCGCATCGCACTTGGTCAGGAGCAAATGCTGGCCGTCATGGCCGAACGTGGCGAAGAAAGTAGCGGCGCACATGTAGATGCCGAAAGCCGGATGCGACTGCGATCGATTGATGTGCAACTGTTGCGCATTCTCGAAGAAATGGCTGCCGGGCGTCAGGAAAGCCTTGCAGATTTGCGCAGTGATCTCTCGACCGTAAACAAATCTGTCCGCGCACTGCTAAGCGAAGTCGCGGTTGGCGAAGATACAAGGGGTTAACCGATGGCTCTGACGCGCCGATCTGCGCAACGGGTGTCAAACAGCATTTGGCCCGGTTTTGTCGATGCGATGACGGCGCTGTTATTGGTTATCATGTTCGTCTTAACGATCTTCATGATAGTGCAGTTTATGCTGCGCGAAACCATTTCGGGTCAGGAAACCGAGCTTGACGCGCTGGCTGGCGAAGTTACGGCATTGGCGCAGGCATTAGGGCTGGAACAACAGCGAACTTTTCAGCTTGAGGGGCAAATCGGGACTTTGGGCGCGACACTTGACCGGGCGCGTTCGGATGCGGTGCAACAGACCGCGTTGATCGCCAGCCTGCGGTTGCAGACCGCCACTCAAACAGATCAGTTGGCTACTTTATCCGATCAGTTTGCAGCACAAAAGGCGCGGATCACCTCTTTTGAAAGCCAGGTTGCCAGTCTGTTGTCCCAACGCGATGCCGCCCGCTCACAGGGCGCAGCGCTGGCCGCTAATTTGGCTGATCTGGAAAGCGATCAGGCCCGGATGATCTCGGAACAGGAGGCGCTTCAAATTGCGCTCGCCGGGGCAAGGGACGAACTCGATGCGCAGGTTGAGACTGCCAGACTGGCGGCGGCCCGCCGCGAGGCATTGTCGGCACTGGTCGTGGACCTGCAGACAAAAGTTTCCGAACGCGATGCTTCGCTTGTCGATGTCTTGGCGCAATTGCAAAATAGTCAAGGCCAGTCAAAAGATCTGGAAGATCGGCTGGCTATATCCCAACGGGATCTGAAAACCGAAAACGAAGCATTGTTAGCGGCGCTTGCGGCAGCAGACGCCGTCAGTGGCCAGTTGAGTCAGGCACAGGCAGAGCTGTCCGACCAAGAAGCGGCCCGGCTCGCAGAAGCTAGCGCCGCCGCAGCGCTGCGGGCGCGTTTGGAAAACTCGCAAGGCGCGTTAAGTGATGCCGAAGCAACTAGATTGGCCGAAGCGGCCGCCGCCGAACTGCTCCGTGAGCGATTAAAATCTGCCAATGATGAACTTACGGCGATGACCTTGGCACTAGAGGATCGGCGCAAAGCGGCCGAAGACACGTTAACACTTTTGGCCGCCGCGAATGCCGTTGAAAAAGACCTCGACTCTCAACTGGTGGCGGCGTTGTTGAGCATGGGGGAATTGAAAACCCAGATTACCACGACAGAAAATGCGCTGACGTCGGCGGGTGCCAGCAATCTGGATTTGGACGCCCAGCTTAAAACTGCCGTGGAAGACCGGGACGGCCTACAAGCTCAATTGGCCGAAACAGAAAACGCTTTGGCGCTGATTCAATCCGAGGTGTCGACGCTGCGGGGCGGAGCCGGGGATGATGACATTTTGCGCGCTAAGCTGATGGCAGCGCTGGCAGCGCAGGTGGTTGCAGAAGGGCAGGCACAGGCGCAACTGTCACTAACCGAGCAGCGCGATGTTCTTTTGGCGACCGCAAATGATGCGCTGGCCAAAGAAACGGCGCAATCAGCCGAAGGCCTGCGTAAACTGGCGCTGTTAAATGAACAGGTGGCGGAACTGCGTGGGCAGCTGGGTTCATTACAGGCGCTGCTGGATGTCGCTGCCGAAAAAGACCTGAATTCAAAGACCGAACTGACAAATCTGGGCTCGCAATTGAATGCTGCATTGGCGCAGCTCGCCAGCGAAGAGCGTCGCCGTGCCGATCTGGAAACAGCCGCGCGGACCCGCGTCGAGCAGGACACAATACGCCAACTTGCCCAAGAAGAAGCCGAACGCAAGCGGTTGGAAGCCGAGGCAAAACAGCTTGAACGGTATCGGTCAGAATTTTTTGGCCAGCTGCGTGAAGTACTGGGTGATCGTGAGGGCATCGAAATTGTTGGCGACCGGTTTGTTTTCTCGTCCGAAGTTCTGTTTCAACCGGCTTCGGCGGATCTAGCGAGCGAGGGCAGGGATCAAATTGAACGCGTGGCGGCCATTCTGGAAGACGTCGCGGATGCTATCCCCCCGGAAATCGACTGGATTATTCGCGTGGATGGTCACACGGACGCAACCCTGTTGGCGGGCACCGGGCGGTATCGTGACAACTGGGAATTGTCGCAGGCGCGCGCCTTGGCTGTTGTTCGATATATGACAAATGACCTTGGGTTTGCACCCGAGCGATTGGCCGCTACCGGCTTTGGCGAATTCCGACCGGTGGCCGAAGGCGACAGCCCAGAGGCTTTGGCGCGCAACCGCCGGATAGAATTGAAGCTGACCGAAAGGTAACAGCCAAGTCGGCCGCGCGCGATTATCTACGATGTTTTTGAAAGGACAAAACCCCAGGTCGGGCCCGGGGTTTTGTTCGTAGCAATGCCGATATGACGCATAAGCGCCAATAAAATTAATCCGCCGTTAACAACGGTGGCTTCTTTTTGCTGGTAATACGCGCATTCTGAGGCTCTTCAAAGCGCAGATCAAGTTCCCCATCTTTGACGCCAACCTTCACAAGTCCACCTTTGGTCAGCTTACCAAACAGCAGCTCTTCGGCCAGCGCCTTTTTGATGTGTTCCTGAATAACCCGGCCAAGCGGGCGTGCACCCATCTTGTCGTCATAGCCTTTATCGGCCAGCCATTGCGCTGCCGGGGTTGTCAGTTCGATCTGAACATTGCGATCCATCAACTGTGCCTCAAGTTGCAGCACAAATTTCTCGACCACTTGCAGAATGACCTCTTTTGGAAGCGGTGCAAAACTGATGACTGCATCCAGACGGTTTCGGAATTCTGGCGAGAACGTGCGTTCAATTGCTGCGGTGTCTTCGCCTTCGCGCCGGTCCCGACCAAACCCGATCGCCGCCTTGGCCTGCTCGGAGGCACCGGCGTTGGACGTCATAATCAACACGACATTACGAAAATCAATCTGCCGGCCGTTATGATCGGTCAGCTTGCCGTGATCCATGATCTGCAACAGGATGTTGTAAACATCCGGGTGTGCTTTCTCGATCTCGTCGAGCAACAAAACGCAATGTGGATGCTGGTCTACGCCATCGGTCAACATTCCGCCCTGGTCAAACCCGACATAGCCGGGAGGTGCGCCAATCAACCGCGAAACTGCGTGTTTTTCCATGTATTCGGACATATCAAAGCGCAGCAATTCAACGCCCAGATTGTCGGCCAGCTGTTTGGCAACTTCGGTTTTACCGACGCCGGTTGGGCCTGCGAACAGATAGTTGCCAATCGGCTTTTCGGGTTCGCGCAATCCGGCGCGCGCCAGTTTAATGGCCGACCCAAGTGCCTCGATGGCCTTGTCCTGCCCAAAAACGACGCGTTTAAGCGATACTTCGAGGTCTTTCAAAACGGCCGCATCATCCTTGGAGATATTTTTTGGTGGGATGCGCGCGATTTTGGCGACGACTGCCTCGATCTCTTTTGTGCCGATGGTTTTTCGCCGTTTAGATTCGACAACCAGATGCTGCGCGGCGCCAGCCTCATCTATGACATCGATCGCTTTGTCGGGCAGTTTGCGGTCATGGATATAGCGCGCCGAAAGCTCGACCGCTAATTTGATCGCATCGGATGTATATCTGATATTGTGATGCTCTTCGAAATACGGCTTTAGGCCGCGCAGGATTTTTACCGCGTCTTCGACCGACGGTTCTTTTACATCAATTTTCTGGAACCGGCGAGAAAGAGCGCGGTCTTTTTCGAAATGCTGACGGAACTCTTTGTAAGTTGTCGATCCCATGCAGCGCAGCTTGCCGCCTTGCAGTGCAGGTTTCAGTAAGTTTGAGGCATCCATCGCGCCGCCGCTTGTTGCGCCAGCACCAATGACGGTGTGAATTTCATCGATAAAAAGCACGGCGTCGGGGTGTGCCTCTAACTCATTCATCACGGCTTTCAGGCGTTCTTCAAAATCGCCACGATACCGGGTTCCCGCCAGCAAAGCGCCCAGATCGAGCGAGTATATTATCGTTTGTGACAAAACTTCTGGTGTGTCGCCTGTTACGATTTTGCGCGCCAAGCCTTCGGCGATTGCTGTTTTCCCAACGCCGGGATCGCCGACCAACAGCGGGTTATTCTTACGCCGCCGGCACAGCACCTGAATGCAGCGTTCAACTTCGTGCTCGCGGCCAATCAGCGGGTCAACATCGCCTTCACGCGCTTTGGCGTTCAAATCGACGCAGTATTTCGCAAGGGCAGACTCTTTGGCTTCTGCCCCATCCTCATTTGTTATTTCAGCATCAATATCCGCAGAACCCGAAACGGGCCTTGCTTCGCCAAATGACGGGTCCTTGGCGACACCATGGGCAATATAATTCACCGCGTCATAGCGAGTCATTTCCTGTTCCAGCAGGAAAAAGGCCGCGTTTGATTCCCGCTCTGCAAAGATCGCAACCAACACATTCGCGCCGGTGACCTCTGTGCGGCCGGATGATTGCACATGGATCGCCGCGCGCTGAATGACGCGCTGGAAGGCAGCGGTTGGCACGGCCTCGGAACCTTCGATGTCAGTCACCAGCGTCGAAAGTTCATCGTCAAGGAAGGCAAGCAGAGTTGTGCGCAATTCTTCGATATTAACGTCGCAGGCGTGCATTACCTGAGCCGCGTCTGGTTCATCGATCAGCGACAACAGCAGATGTTCCAATGTGGCAAGCTCATGTTGGCGCGCATTTGCCAGTGCCAGCGCGGAATGAATTGCCTGCTCTAGTGTATTAGAAAATGATGGCACGCGTTGAGTGCTCCTTAGATCTGGGTCGGAAAAGGCACTTGCCCTGTCCCAACCATGGCCTGATAACCTTAAAGTTCGGTTTTATTGCCGGCTCTTCAAGGGTTTTCTAAATAAATTCGAACACTTTTCTATTCTGTGGTGCATTGTGTTCAAAAACTTGCCGGATTTTCGGTATAATCGTGGCAGTTCGTCAGAACGCATCTTTGCGTGCGCGTATTTCACCAAATACAACAGAATCAGCAGCATCTTCCATACCCACGGCCGTTTTCAATTCCGGCAAATGCGCGCGTAAGAACGGGTTCGTTGCAATTTCTTCACTTAAAAGCGTCGGAACGGTGGCCTGATCGGCTGCCCGCGCATCGGTAATCGCTTGTATGCGCGCGGCCAGTCGTGCGTTGTCTTTTTCAATTGTCGCGGCAAATTTTGCGTTGCTGGCTGAATACTCGTGACCGGAACATACAATCGTGTCACCGGGAAGGGCGGCCATTTTTGACAAGCTGTTCCACATTTGCGCGGGGGTTCCTTCAAACAGCCGCCCGCAGCCAAGCGCCATCAGGCTGTCACCTGAAAATAGCGCAGGGACGTCGGCCACGTAAAATGCGATATGCCCAACTGTGTGGCCAGAAACATCAATGACACGAACATCTGATCCGGCAAACTGAAAGGTTCCTTCATCGTCCAATGCAAGGTTCAGCGGCGGCAGACGATCAGCATCAGCCGACGCGCCAACAACGCGGGCACCTGTTGCGTCCTTTAGCTCGGCTGTGCCGTCTACGTGGTCATAGTGATGATGCGTTAGCCAGATTTCACTAAGTTGCCAGTTTCGTCGTTTGAGTTCCGCAAGGATCGGCGGCGCTTCGGGGGCATCGATAACCGCCGTCTCACCGGTTTCGTCGGAATGCAGCAAAAAGGCATAGTTGTCGGTGCGACAAGGGATGGTGACAATTTCAAGGGGCATGGCGTTTCGGCTCCGCTGCGTTATGGTCTGATTTAGAATTGCTTAATTAAGGCCGGGCCGCAATGCACCTCGACGTCGTCGATCTGCGAAATTTTTATTATCGCACGGGTTTGGGCCGGGCGGCACAAAAGGCGATTCGTGATAAAGTTCTGGGTTTTTGGCCCGAAGCGGCCGGACAAACGGTTGTAGGGTTCGGGTTTGCCGTGCCGTTGCTTAGGCCATTCTTGGCCGATGCGCGCCGGGTCATTGGTCTGATGCCGGCCCAACAGGGCGTCACACCTTGGCCAGTGGGCATGGCGAACGTCAGTGTCTTGTGTGAAGAAACGATGTGGCCGATTGAAACCGGACATGTGGATCGGCTGTCT
>JAHRVC010000023.1 GCA_019090885.1 Marinosulfonomonas sp. | reverse complement strand
GGCACCAAGGTGGGTATGTCGAGCAGGGCAACCCCGACTGTGGCGGTATTGATGGGCGGACCCTCGGCTGAGCGCGAGGTGTCTTTGTCCACTGGGCGTGAATGCGCCATCGCCTTGCGGGACGCGGGATATAAAGTGGTCGAGGTGGACGCAGATCGCGACCTTGCCGCACGCCTGAACGACATCAAGCCAACGGTGGCTTTTAATGCGCTTCACGGGCGGTGGGGCGAAGATGGATGTGTTCAGGGCATGCTGGAATGGCTGCAAATACCATATACGCACTCTGGGGTTTTGGCCTCGGCTTTGGCGATGGATAAGCAGCGCACCAAAGTGGCCTATGCGGGCGAAGGCCTGCCGTTTGTTGATAGTGTGATTGCCAGCCGTGAGGCGGTTGAGGCTGCGCATGTGATGAAGCCGCCCTATGTGATCAAACCCAATAACGAAGGATCCTCGGTCGGGATTTATATCGTAAGCGAGGCCGCGAACGGGCCACCGCAAATGGCGCGCGAAATGCCCGATCAGGTGATGGTTGAAACCTATGCACCGGGCCGCGAGCTGACGACAACCGTGATGGGCGATCGCGCACTTGGCGTCACCGATATCCTGACCGACGGTTGGTATGATTATCACGCCAAATACGAAGAAGGCGGATCGCGCCACGTTATTCCGGCTGAAATTCCCGCCGAGATCACCGAAGCTTGCCTTGATTATGCGCAGCGCGCGCATCGCACCCTTGGCTGTCGCGGTGTCAGCCGCACAGATTTCCGTTGGGATGAGGCGCGCGGTCTGGACGGGCTGATCCTGTTGGAAACCAACACCCAGCCCGGCATGACGCCAACATCCCTGTCACCCGAACAAGCGGCCCACTGCGGCATCTCGTTCCCCGAGTTTTGCAAATGGATGGTAGAGGACGCGTCATGCAATCGTTAAAGCCGCCACGCCAACCCTCGCGCCGCGATCCGGCCCCGTCAAAAGTTTCTTACCGCCTGCAACGCCTGTGGCTAACGCCGGTTTTTCGCTTTTTTATGCGGATTGGCCTGCCAGTTGCTTTGGTTGTTGGCCTTATCGGTGGCTATTTTAGCCAACCTGAAAACCGCGAACCTTTGTATGAGAAATTCGCAGAGCTGCGTCGCTCGATCGAAGAGCGGCCCGAATTTATGGTCAAGCTGATGGCGATTGACGGTGCAACGCCGTCAATTGGCGATGATATCCGCGAGATTGTGCCCGTGGACTTTCCAGTCAGCTCGTTTGATCTGGACTTGCTGGGTATTCACGATCGTATCGCCGAACTGGACGCGGTTGAGCGTGTCGATGTTCGTGTTCGCGCCGGTGGAATTTTGCAGGTTCAAATAGTTGAGCGCGCACCCGCCGCTGTCTGGCGCGTCGGGCAGGATATTGAATTACTTGATGCCGTTGGCCACCGGGTGGCAGTGATATCCTCGCGGCTGGACCGCGCTGATCTGCCTTTGCTGGCCGGTGAGGGCGCTGAAAAACATGTGCCCGAAGCGCTCGCATTGCTGGCCGCGGCTGATCCGGTGATTGGCCGGGTGCGCGGCTTGGTTCGCATTGGTGAGCGGCGTTGGGATATGGTGCTGGACCGCGACCAGCGGATTATGCTGCCCGAGCATAACCCGATACCGGCATTTGAGCAGGTTATGGCGCTGGTTAAAGCGCGCGAATTACTGGAACGCGACCTGATCGTCGTCGATATGAGAAATCAAAGCCGTCCCACGCTGCGTATGGGGCGCCCCGCAATCGAAGAAATGCGCCGTATTCAGACGGCACACCCAGGAGCATACCGCGAATGAACGACCTCTATTCAACCCAACGGGGCATGCGCAATATGCGCAAAGCTGCGATGCAGCGCGGTGTGATTGCGATCCTTGACATTGGAACCTCAAAAATCGCCTGTCTAGTGCTAAGTTTTGACGGACCCGACAGTTTTCGCGAGACTGATGGCATCGGTTCGATGGCCGGGCAGTCTTCGTTCCGGGTGATCGGCGCGGCAACAACCCGTTCACGCGGCGTAAAATTCGGCGAAATCGACGTGATGCAGGAAACTGAACGCGCCATTCGCACGGCCGTTCAGGCGGCCCAGAAAATGGCCAATGTGCGCGTTGACCATGTGATCGCCAGTTTTTCGGGGGCAGATCCGCGCTCTTACGGCTTGGCAGGCGAGGTTGATCTGGTCGAAAGTGTTGTCAACGAACAGGACGTAAGCCGGGTTCTGGCAGCATGCGATGTGCCCGACATTGGTGATGGGCGCGAGGTATTGCACGCACACCCGATTAATTTTGCGTTGGATCACCGTTCTGGCCTTGGTGACCCGCGTGGACAGATCGGCAATCGACTGGCCGCAGATATGCACATGCTGACCGTTGACAGCATGGTCGTGCAAAACCTGCTTTACTGCATCAAGCGCTGTGATCTGGAACTCGCCGGGTTGGCGTCGTCGGCCTATGTGTCGGGAATTTCGTCGCTGGTTGAAGACGAGCAGGAACTGGGCGCGGCTTGCGTGGACCTTGGTGGCGGCACGACTGGCATCTCGATTTTTATGAAAAAGCACATGATCTACACAGATTGCGTCCGTATGGGCGGCGATCACGTGACTCTGGATATTTCCAAAGGTTTGCAGGTGCCGCTGGCGACGGCAGAGCGGATTAAGACGTTTTACGGCGGCGTTGTTGCGACCGGCATGGATGATCGCGAAATGATCGAGATTGGCGGCGACACCGGCGACTGGGAACATGACCGGCGCAGTGTTAGCCGCGCCGAGCTGATTGGCATCATGCGCCCCCGGGTCGAGGAAATCCTGGAAGAGGTCCGGGTTCGTCTGGATGCAGCCGGGTTTGAACACTTGCCCAGCCAGCAGATCGTGTTTACTGGCGGTGGTAGCCAGATACCGGGGCTGGACAGTCTGGCCCCCAAAATTCTTGGTCAGCAAATCCGGATAGGGCGACCCTTGCGCGTGCAGGGACTGCCGCAAGCTGCGACCGGGGCGTCCTTTGCGGCATCGGTGGGACTTTGCCTGTTTGCAGCACACCCTCAGGATGAGTGGTGGGACTTTGAGATTCCTTTAGAGAGATATTCGGCACGACCGCTGAAGCGCGCCGTAAAATGGTTTAAGGACAACTGGTGAACGCAAGATATCGGGATATCGGCAAAATCCCGCTGTTGGATGCAAAATAGACCCCATATTTTGTGTCATTTTCGTGATTTTGGGGTGACGACTCAGACGACACTCATTAAGTATGTCAATAATTAGTAGATTCTGGCCGGTTTTTTGGCCCAATGAAAGTAACAGGCGGTATAAAATGACATTGAACCTGCAAATGCCCCACCATGATGATTTAAAGCCACGTATTACAGTTTTCGGCGTCGGTGGTGCCGGTGGCAATGCGGTCAATAATATGATCGAAAAGCAACTGGACGGGGTCGAATTTGTCGTCGCAAATACCGACGCTCAGGCTTTGCAGCAGTCAACCGCACCGAACAAAATTCAGATGGGTGTGAAAGTCACCGAAGGTTTGGGCGCAGGGGCGCATCCATCCGTTGGGGCCGCCGCCGCTGAAGAAACGATCGAAGAAATCGTTGACCAACTGGCCGGCGCGCATATGTGCTTTATCACGGCCGGCATGGGCGGGGGCACCGGAACCGGCGCCGCGCCGATCATTGCGCAAGCCGCGCGTGAACTTGGGGTTCTGACGGTCGGTGTTGTCACCAAGCCGTTCCAGTTTGAAGGCGCAAAGCGCATGAAGCAAGCCGAAGAAGGTGTTGATACGCTTCAGAAAATGGTCGATACGCTGATCATCATTCCAAACCAGAACCTGTTCCGTCTGGCCAATGAAAACACCACCTTTACCGAGGCATTCTCGCTAGCCGATGATGTGCTTTACCAAGGTGTCAAAGGCGTGACCGATCTGATGGTCCGTCCCGGCCTTATCAACCTGGACTTTGCTGATGTTCGCGCCGTAATGGACGAAATGGGCAAGGCGATGATGGGCACCGGCGAAGGCACTGGTGAAGATCGCGCCATTCAGGCCGCTGAAAAAGCAATCGCTAACCCACTGCTTGATGAAATCAGCCTGCGCGGAGCAAAAGGCGTGTTGATCAACATCACCGGCAGCGCCGATCTGACGTTGTTCGAACTTGACGAAGCTGCAAACCGCATCCGCGAAGAAGTGGATCAGGATGCAAACATCATCGTCGGCTCGACACTTGATACGGATATGGACGGTGTGATGCGTGTCAGCGTTGTGGCGACAGGCATCGATGCGGTCGAATCAACCAGCGAAGTTCCCGTTCCGCGCCGTCGTATGGGTGAACCTCTGGAAGCCCCGGCAACGATCGAACAGCCGGCAACGGCCCCCGCAGAGCCGGCAGTTGCAACTGTGTCTTTGGGCGAGCCGGAAGCCGTGGCGACAGAAGAGCCTAATCTTTTTCAAGATTTTGAGCCAACGGCGGATATCGTCGAACCGGTTTTTTCACCAGTCGAAGATGATTTGCCACCACCTGCCTATCAACCTCAGGCCGCCCCGGTTGCCGAAGAGTTTGTCGCACCACAGGCACCTTCAGCCGGAACGCCAACACCCGAAGCAATGGAGCGCCTGCGCGCCGCAGTTCAAAAAGTGCCCCATCGTGCCGAACGCCCTGCGGCCAGCCAGATTGCAGCCGCGGCAGGTGACAAAGCACGGTTTGGAATTAACTCTTTGATCAACCGGATGACCGGCCAGCCGGGCGAAACACCGGTGCAGTCAGCAGCGCCAGTTGCACGTCAGGAACCACAGGTTCGGGCTATAGAAGAAGAAGCCGATCTGGACCCCGAACAGGAACGGATTGAAATTCCAGCGTTCCTGCGCCGTCAAGCCAACTAGTTCTCGGTCACATCTTAAAATGAAGAGGGTCGGCTCGTCCGGCCCTTTTTCTGTTTTTAATCAACCTAATAGCCGATCCTCTTTGGCTATTGGCGGGAACTCGCGTATTTCCTCCGCTCATGTTTCATTCCGTTACAAAGTTTGAGTTGAGCATTCGCCCGGCGAAAGCTACCAGAATTCCGAAGTCGGGCTGTGGTGATGCAGCGGGCCCCATACTTGAGGTAAATTTTGCAAACGACGATCAAATCTGCGGTTACGTTTTCTGGCATTGGGCTGCATTCTGGCGCTCTGGCCACGGTTACGATTAACCCCGCGTCAGCGGAATACGGCGTTTGGTTCCGCCGCACGGATATTCACGACCGTGATGCATTGGTCCCCGCCCGGTGGGATGTGGTCCAACAGGGCCGTCTTTGCACAAAGATTGAAAACTCTGCCGGCGTGCAGGTTTCTACCATCGAACATATCATGGCGGCACTTGCGGGCTGTGGTATTCACAACGCGCTGATTGAAATTGACGGGCCAGAAGTGCCGATTTTGGATGGCAGCGCCGCTGAATTTGTTTTTGGGATTCTAAACCGGGGTGTTCGCGAGCTTAGCGCGCCAGTTCGCGCGATCCGGGTGCTTAAAGAAGTTGAAGTGCGCGAGGGCGAGGCCGTGGCCCGCCTGTCCCCTTCGGATATTTTTGAAATCAATTTCCATATCCAGTTTGAAGATGCTGCGATTGGCCAGCAGGAAAAAAGCTTGAACATGGCCAACGGTGCCTTTGTAAAAGAGTTGTGCAACAGCCGGACTTTCTGCCGTAAAGCCGATATCCAGACGATGCGAGACAACGGACTCGCACTTGGCGGAACGCTTGCAAATGCGCTCGTGGTCGACGGTGGCACCGTGATGACACCGGGCGGAATGCGTTACGAGGACGAGGCTGTGCGCCATAAAATGCTGGACGCTCTGGGTGATCTTGCGTTGGCCGGGGCTCCGCTGTTGGCATCCTATTCAGGATATCGGGCGGGCCATGCTTTGACTAATAAATTGCTGCGGGAATTTTTCGCCCGTTCTGATGCATATGAGATGGTCCAGTGTGACGCAGATACAGCCCTGCGCTTGCCTGGTGTTGGTGTGCGGCGGTCTGATATTCCGGTCGCTGCCTGATCCTATTCCAAAAACCTTTTCTAAGACGTTTTGCACAGGTTTTTTCTGTGCTAGGACGAACGTCAGCACTAAGTGGTCGCAATGGCCGCTGGTAATCTGATGGGGTGACGGCGCTATGGCAAATGCCAAGTTTGTCAAAAAATGGATTGGTGTGTTTTGCATGCTGGCGGTGGTTGCTTCGTGTAACCGCAACGATGGCCCCGTGGGTGATCTGTCGCTTGAAAACTATTCTGCACAGGATATTTTTGCGCGTGGCGAATATGAGCTTGAGCGAAACCAACCCGATGATGCGGTGAAATACTTTAGCGAGATTGAGCGTCTTTACCCTTATTCTGAATTGGCGAAACGCGCATTGGTGATGCAGGCATTTTCCTATCATCGCGATAAGGATTACCCCAACAGCCGGGCGACGGCGCAACGCTACCTTGATTTTTACCCCGCCGAAGAAGATGCCCCATGGGCGCAATACCTGATGGCGCTCAGCTATTATGACCAGATTGACGATGTCGGCCGCGATCAGGGCCTGACGTTTCAGGCGTTGCAGGCATTGCGTAAAGTAATCGAACAATACCCGGACAGCGACTATGCGCGATCTGCGGTGCTAAAATTTGATCTGGCGTTCAATCATCTGGCAGCCAAGGAAATGGAAATTGGCCGGTTTTATCTGAAAAAGGGCCATTTTACTGCGGCGATCAATCGTTTCCGCGTTGTGGTCGAGGATTTTCAGACGACCTCGCAAACACCAGAGGCCTTGCATCGCCTTGTTGAAAGCTATCTGTCACTTGGTCTGGATGCCGAGGCGCAGACCGCAGGTGCTATTCTGGGACATAATTTCCGGTCCACCGAATATTATGAAGAAAGCTTTGCACTGCTGACCGGGCGGGGATTAAAGCCCGAGGCCAAAGGTTCGGGCTGGCTTGCACGGGTTTACCGACAGGTTGTCCAGGGTAAATGGCTCTGATCCGGGGGACGGGCGATGCTGCGCAGCCTCGACATTCGTGACCT
>JAHRVC010000022.1 GCA_019090885.1 Marinosulfonomonas sp. | reverse complement strand
GGTTTTTTCTGGCATGCGCGTTGATTTGGGGCGTTGGCCATTTCGCGGGTATGCCCAAAAAGCTGCGCGTTTCTCTTATCGCAATCCTTTATCTGGCGGCAGTTCTGGCTTTGCTGGTTCTTCCCGCTAGCAGCGGATTGAATGCTTGGATCGGCGGCACTGTCGGTACGTGGTTATTTCTGGGTGGATTCGCCGTGATCATATGGGCCTATTCCCGGTTCGTCGCGTTCACCAAGGGGCGGGCGGATAAGGCTAAACCCCAGCCCGATGACCAATCGTTCAGCGCGACCCAGTTGGAACGCTACGCCCGCCATATTGTCCTGCGAGAGATCGGCGGAACCGGGCAAACACGCCTGAAAGAGGCAAAGGTTCTGGTTGTCGGTGCGGGCGGTCTTGGGTCGCCGGCGCTGGTCTATCTGGCGGCCGCCGGTGTCGGAACCATTGGGGTGATCGACGATGACATCGTAGAAAATTCCAACCTGCAACGACAGGTCATTCATAATGATGCGGCGATCGGAACGCCCAAGGTGTTCTCCGCGCAAGCCGCGATGGAGGCGCAGACACCCTCGGTCATTGTTCAGCCCTACAACCGGCGTCTGGGCGACGCGAATGCCGCATCTTTGATCGCCGAATATGATCTGGTGCTGGATGGCAGCGACAATTTTGAGACGCGGTATCTGGTGAACCGGGTCTGCGCCGAACTGGGCAAACCGCTAATCGGCGCGGCACTTACCCAATGGGAAGGTCAGATCAGCCTATATGACCCGGCCAATGGCACGCCGTGTTACCAGTGCATTTTCCCGCAAGCGCCCGATCCGGGCCTTGCGCCATCCTGCGCCGAGGCTGGCGTTTTGGGCCCATTACCGGGTGTTATTGGCTCGCTTATGGCGGTTGAGGCGATCAAGGCGATCTGCGGTGCGGGCGAGGGGCTGCGCGGGCGGATGATGCTGTTTGACGCCTTGTTTGCAGATACGAGAATAATTGCGTTGAAGCCGCGCCCGGATTGTCCGGTATGCGGAGAAGCCGCCAAGGACCGTGCAGATAATTGAAAATACAGCATGGTGATCATTCTTGTCCGGGGCGTCTTGCGTCCCGGACAGCGCCCGATCCGCCCCCATGGGCGGGCGCTTCTCGCCCACCCGCGGATCGCACGCTGCCCTAGGTCTTATTATCGCTTTGAAATCGCGATAGGCGGCCCCTAAATATCACCTCAAAGGAGATTTGTATGAGCAATCCACTGTTGGCCCCTTGGGACGCCGAGTTTCAGCTGCCGCCATTTGCGAAAATCAACGACGATGATTTTGAACCGGCGGTTGATGTTGCAATGGAACAGGCGCGCGCAAATATCGCCGCGATTGCCGACAACCCGGATGCGCCAACGTTTGCCAATACCATCGAAGCCTTGGAAGGCGGCGATGCATTGCTGAACCGGGTGCTTGGCGTGTTTTTCAATATTGCAGGCTCGGACAGTAATCCGAAACGGCAAGAGTTGCAGCGGGCATTTTCGCCCAAACTGTCGGCCTATGCGTCGGAAATCACGATGAACACAGCGCTGTTTGAGCGGATTGAAACGCTGTGGGAGGCGCGCGATCGGTTGGGCCTGTCGCCGGAACAAAGCCGGGTTCTGATGCTGACCCGCCGGGCGTTTGTGCGTTCCGGGGCCAAGCTGACGGACGGTGCGCGCGATCGGCTGACAGTAGTCAAGGAACGTCTGGCGGTGCTTGGCACTGATTTTGTCCAGAACCTTTTGGCGGACGAAGCAGATTGGTTCATGGAATTGTCTGCTGATGATCTGGATGGGTTGCCGGATTTTGTGCTGACGGCGGCAAAAGCAGCGGGTGAGGAAAAGGGTGTTTCGGGGCACGTCATTACGACCTCCCGGTCGCTGATAATGCCATTTCTGCAGTTTTCGACAAGCCGGGATCTGCGCGAAAAGGCCTTTCGTGCGCTGGAAAACCGTGGTGCCAATGGTGGCAAAACCGACAACCGGAAAATCGCGGCAGAAACGCTGGCATTGCGGCAGGAACGGGCAGAATTGCTCGGTTATTCGGACTTTGCCAGCTACAAGCTGGAAACCGAAATGGCCAAGACACCGGCGGCGGTTCGCGATCTGCTGATGCAGGTCTGGAAACCGGCAAAGGTAGCCGCAAACCGGGACGCGTTGGTTCTGACAGAGCGGATGCATGCCGACGGTATTAACGGTGACCTAGAGCCCTGGGACTGGCGTTACTATTCTCAGAAACGGCGCGCCGAAGAACATGATCTGGATGAGGCAGAGCTGAAACCTTACCTGCAACTGGACCGGATGATTGAAGCTGCATTCTCCTGCGCCCAGAAATTGTTCGGGCTGGAATTTCGCGCCCTTGATGTGCCGCTTTATCACGACGATGCCCGCGCATGGGAAGTAATCCGCGACGGGCAGCATCTGGCGGTGTTCATCGGCGATTATTTTGCCCGCAGTTCCAAGCGGTCGGGTGCTTGGTGCTCTGCAATGCGCCAGCAGCAAAAACTGGCCGGGGATATCCGCCCTGTGGTGGTGAATGTCTGCAACTTTGCCAAGCCAGCCGCCGGGGAGGTTGCGTTGTTGTCGTTTGATGATGCGCGCACCCTGTTTCACGAATTTGGTCATGCGCTGCATCAGATGTTGTCCGATGTGACCTATGAATCGATTTCCGGCACATCGGTTGCGCGCGACTTTGTGGAATTGCCAAGCCAGTTGTTTGAACATTGGTTGGCGGTGCCAGAGGTGCTGTCAGAGTTCGCCACCCACGCCCAAACCGGTGAAGCGATGACCAAGGATTTGTTGGAACGGCTGTTGGCGGCGCAAACCTATGACATGGGGTTCGCAACGGTGGAATATGCGGCCTCGGCGCTGGTGGATTTGGCGTTTCATGAAGGCGCCGCGCCGGTCGATCCGATGGCCCGCCAAGCCGAAGTTCTGGAACAGATTGGCATGCCGCACGCCATCGCGATGCGCCACGCAACGCCGCATTTTGCGCATGTGTTCGCTGGCGACGGTTATTCCAGCGGTTATTACAGCTACATGTGGTCCGAGGTCATGGATGCGGACGCGTTTGAAGCGTTTGAAGAGGTTGGGGATGCGTTTGATGCAGGCTTGGCTGGAAAGTTGGAAAAGCACATTCTGTCAGCAGGTGGCGCGCGCGACGCTGAGGAACTTTATACTGCATTTCGCGGACGGATGCCGGGGGTTCAGGCGTTGCTGAAGGGCCGGGGGTTTGCAGCCCAATAGGGCATTTGCTCGGCCCTATTTCGAGGGATCATCCGGGTGTGGCACATCGCCAAACGGATCCTTGTGGATCATCACGTCGCTTTTTGGGTAGCGGCGCAAGATTGCGCGGCGCAACGCTGCGCCAATCGCATGTGCTTCGTTCAGCGTTTGCCCGCCGTCCAGTTCAATGTGCAGGTTCACAAAAACCTTTGAACCGGCGGTGCGGGTTTTCAAGTCATGATAGCCCTGAATTCCTGGCCACTCACGCGTAATTTTCGCAATCTCTTGCTGCATTTCCGGCGGGGCCGCGCCACCCATCAGACCGTTCCAGGCAGAACCCCCAATACGAAACGCGCCGACCGCCAGCATCCCGGCGGCTCCAAGCGCGACCACGCTGTCGATTGCCTGCAGCCCAAACCGGTCCGAGGCCCAGAGCGACAGGATTGCACCGATACTGGGCACGAGATCACCCAGATAATGCAGCGAATCGGCGCGCACGACGCGGCTTCCGGTGCGCCGGATCACACGGCGTTGCCACGCCACAAGTGCAATCGTCAGGATGATTGTCAGGACCATCACCGCAATGCCGCGCCCCTCGGCCTGCAGCGTGACGGGGGCATCACTGAAAAGGCGACGAATGGCAGCAAAGGTGATAACGCCCGCCGAAATCAGAATGAACAGGCTTTGTCCAAGGGCCGCCAGATCTTCGGCAGAGTTATGGCCGAACGCATGGTCTTCGTCCGGCGGGCGGGCCGCATAGGTGATCGCCGCCAATCCACCAATAGAGATCATCAGATCCACGGCACTATCACCAAGCGACGCGGCCACTGACAATGCCCCGGTTTCCCCAAATGCCCAAAGTTTTGCGAGCACCAGTATCAGGGCGACGGATACCGACAAGATGCCAGCGCTAAGGTTCAGACGAGTGTCTGTAGACATCGATCCCTCCTGCGGGGGCGGTTTTGACAGATGCGTTAACCAGTTGGCGGGTCAACATCAATCAAAGGAACCCTTTTTCACGTATCCGGGAAAACGCGCGGTCGCCGAATTCGGGCTTTTGTGGTTCCAGACAGTTGCGGTCGAGAAACCAGTAAAAGAATTTTTCATACTCGAAACCTGCCATCGCCTCGCGCCCATATGTTATTGCATCCCGAAGATCGCCGATGCATTTGGGCGTCAGCGTGGCGTGCCAGAAATCGGATCGCGCGCAGGTTATCACTGGTTTTTTCTGCATCAGCGCTTCAAAGCCGGCAGCGGAATTTTGGGTGATAACCACATCGGACGCGGCCGACAGATCATGCACACTGGCGTCGGTAATTTTGATGTTGGTGTAGTCGTTGCAGATGGCGATAATGGCTTTTTGCGCGGGCCTGCTCTGATCGGGATGGAGTTTTACGTATACGAGGTCACCCCGGCAGGTTTGTGCAGTGGTGCGGATCATGTCTTCACTTGTCAGATGGTGGCAGCGATCGGCACCCTGTTCAACATCCTGACAAAAAATGACTGCACGGGCGGTATCAAGTGGTTCATCTGTTCGGGGTTCTTGCGCAATCCGCGAAACGTTTTCACGCAGCATGTGTCCGCTTACGCCGTTGAAGAAGTAATGAGCCTTTTCGTGATCTATCTGTTCGGGATAGAAACGTGCAAACCTGATCGAAGAATTCCAGTTAACGCCGACTTCATCAAGATACCAAAACCCCCAGATATACGCCGGGGCGGCGTGCAGAATGTTGGCTCCGTAATTTGCCTGATGGCCGATCAGAATGTTCAAGTGGTCCTGTTCCATCAGAACACGGGATGACCCGCCACCAGCTGCCGCCAGCCGCATCGGCATCCCTTTTTGCGTCAGCTTTTTTGACAATTTT
The DNA here is from genome assembly GCA_019090885.1 of Marinosulfonomonas sp. Lineage (GTDB taxonomy): Bacteria > Pseudomonadota > Alphaproteobacteria > Rhodobacterales > Rhodobacteraceae > NORP110. Next base: position 2,026 of record JAHRVC010000022.1, on the reverse strand, counting down.
TCGAAAAAGTCGATTTCACCGCGCCGGATCATTTTTAGCCAGCTGTCGTTTGCATGCACCACCACAGCTTTGCCAGCGTATCCGACTTTGCGTGCAATCAAGGGGGATCGGATCTGTTCCAAATTCGTTACTCCCGGATTTCCCCGGGCAGGATGCCCCAAAGCGCCGCTTTGTCTGCCCAACCCCTGTGGCCATCCACCGAAACACGGCACCAGAATGTATCACAGCTTCCAAGCCGCGCAATCACGCCAGCCTCGACATAGGCACTTACCGGGGCGTCTGCGTCTGGCTTCATTCGAAGCGGCAGCAGGTCTTTTTCGACGATTACAGTGCGCGCGCCGGACAAAAGCGAATAATGCACCCAGCCGCTCGCGCCATCCATATCGCGGATACGGCGCCAATGGCCGTATTCACCGATCACCTCAAGGGGCATGTTGCGGCGCTGAAATACCCAGTCAATTTTGTGGGTCAGCGATGGGCCGCGGCGCACATTCCCCTCGCTAGCTTTCAGCGAAACATATCTTGGCAAAGGAAGGTTGGTCACCGGCCCGCGATCCTGCGCCGAGGCGTTCAGCCCAATTACAGCTGTCAGGATTGCCGCCGCAACTCCCAAATGTCCGCGCCCCATGAACCCTCCGCTCGAATATCAAACGCCTCAAACGCCACATTGATGCGGCATTGGGATCAGAATTCTATGCTCTGTTTCCCGTTGCGCCGCAGTTTGCCAGCAGTTGGCCAATAATTAAAGACCGGAAAGGACTGTTTCAGTGGTTGTACCCTAATTTCCCGAATCCGGACAGAGCTGGGGGGCGGGCTCCTTTGGCGAAGCGTGAATGCATTGCGCCTATTTTTTGATCAAAGCACTGGAAAACGCCGATTTGATGGGCGGTTTCGCCTAAGACGCCGTGCCCGGTCTGTAATCCTTTACATGCAGATTGCATCGGTCGCTGTGACTCTCGACGTTAAAACGCGCCTCAATATGGGGTGAAATTTAGGGATGTGCGGTGGCGGACAATCTTGTCGGTCGACCACCACCGCACGGGTGCAACAATCGCTGCGAGTGTATCATAGACGTTTCAGTGCAAGCCGAAAACCCTCGGTATTGCGACGTCGGGTCACCTGCAGTGTTCCACGAAGGGGAACATGGAAAAATGAAAAGTCTCACAAAGAAAATTGCAGCAATCACGCTGACGTCGCTTATGTCTGCGACGCCGCTGGTTGCGCAGGACACAATCAAAGTGGGTGTGCTTCACTCGCTGTCTGGCACGATGGCCATCTCTGAAACCACATTGAAAGACACGATGCTGTTGCTCATCGAAGAGCAAAACGCAAAAGGCGGCGTGTTGGGCAAGATGCTGGAACCAGTCGTGGTTGACCCTGCATCGGATTGGCCGCTGTTCGCTGAAAAAGCGCGCGAGTTGCTGAGCGTGCACAAGGTTGATGTGATCTTTGGCAACTGGACATCCGTTAGCCGCAAATCGGTTCTGCCGGTTATCGAAGAGCTGAACGGCCTGCTGTTCTACCCGGTTCAGTATGAGGGCGAAGAAAGCTCGAAAAACGTATTCTACACGGGCGCTGCGCCAAACCAGCAGGCCATCCCTGCCACGGATTATTTCCTTGAAGAGCTTGGCGTTGAAAAATTCGCGCTGCTTGGAACCGACTATGTCTATCCGCGCACGACCAATAATATTCTGGAAAGCTATCTGCAAACCAACGGTATCGCAGCCGAGGATATCTTTGTTAACTACACACCATTTGGCCATTCTGACTGGTCCAAGATCGTGGCCGATGTTGTTGCACTTGGTGCGGACGGCAAAAAAGTTGGCGTGATTTCGACAATCAACGGCGACGCGAATATCGGGTTCTACAAAGAACTGGCAGCACTGGGGATTTCGGCTGACGATATTCCGGTTGTTGCGTTCTCTGTTGGTGAAGAAGAACTGTCCGGTCTGGATACCAGCAACCTTGTTGGCCATCTGGCAGCATGGAACTATTTCCAGTCGGCTGAATCGGAAGCAAACGATGC
>JAHRVC010000021.1 GCA_019090885.1 Marinosulfonomonas sp. | reverse complement strand
TTACCAGACTTAAGGAGACCCTGATGGGCTATCGCGTCGTAGTTGTTGGCGGCACCGGAAATGTGGGCCGCGAAATGCTGAATATTCTGGCCGAGCGCCAGTTTCCAATTGATGAATTGGCGGTGCTTGCATCGCGTAAATCGCTTGGGACTGAGGTTAGCTTTGGCGACACGACGTATAAGACGAAAGATCTGGACGTCTTTGATTTTTCCGGCTGGGATATTGCGTTCTTCGCCGTCGGCTCTGAAGCCACGAAAAAATACGCACCGGGCGCGGCCAAATCTGGCTGCGTGGTGATCGATAACTCATCGCTTTATCGCTATGATCCTGATGTTCCGCTGATTGTGCCAGAAGTGAACGCAGATGCGATTTTCGGGTATTCCAAGAAAAACATCATCGCCAACCCGAATTGTTCAACCGCCCAGATGGTTGTAGCACTTAAGCCGCTGCACGACCGGGCGCGCATTAAGCGTGTTGTCGTGTCCACTTATCAGGCCGTTTCAGGGACAGGTAAGGCCGCAATTGATGAACTTTGGAACCAGACCAAGGGCATGTATGTGCCCGGACAAGAGGTTGAACCTTCAATTTACCCCAAGCAGGTTGCCTTTAACGTGATCCCGCAATGCGATGTATTCATGGAAGACGGCACCACCAAAGAAGAATGGAAAATGGTCGCCGAGACCAAGAAGATCGTCGATCCGTCAATCAAGGTCACGGCCACTTGCGTGCGCGTGCCGGTATTTGTCGGCCATTCAGAAGCCGTCAATATCGAGTTTGAGGATTTTCTGGATGAGGATGAGGCACGGGAAATTCTGCGTCAGGCACCGGGTATTCTGGTCGTCGATAAACGCGAGGATGGTGGCTATGTCACGCCGGTTGAATGCGTCGGGGATTTCGCGACATTCATCAGCCGCATTCGTCAGGATTCAACGATTGAAAACGGGCTGAACCTGTGGTGCGTATCTGACAACTTGCGCAAAGGCGCGGCGCTGAACGCTGTGCAAATCGCAGAAGTTCTGGGGCAAAAGGTTTTGAAAAAAGGCTAGCATTAACGGCGTCACCTGCATTGCGGGTGGCGTCAAATCGCTACAAAACCATCCTTTTCGGACCTAAATTCCAACAATCCGCCTTCGCCAATGTCGTGCCACAACCCGTGTATCGACAGGTTTTCGCTTTCAACGGCTTCGCGAACGAATGGGAAAGTCATCAGGTTTTCCATAGATATCAAAACTGCCTGCTTCTCCAGTGCAGCGATTTGCGCCTCTGTGTCACCGATGCCGGAAACCCGGTCATAGCCGGGGCGCAGGATTTCCATCCAACGTCCGATGAAACTTGTGGATGCATTCAGGTCGGGCGCATTTCCAGAGCACATATCATGGCAGCCCTGAACCCCACCGCAGTTTGAATGCCCCAACACAATAATATGCGGAACTTTCAATGCCGTTACCGCATATTCAACCGCAGCCGATGTGCCGTGATGATCGCCATCAGGCTCATATGGTGGCACCAGATTGGCAATGTTGCGGTGAATAAAGAATTCACCCTGATCTGCCCCAAAAATTGACGTCACATGCACGCGACTGTCGCAGCACGAAATTACCATCGCCCGTGGATGCTGGCCATCATCCGCCAGACGCCGATACCAGGCTTTATTTTCACTATACGTCGTCGCCTTCCAGCCGTGATAACGCTGGACCAGATAAGCTGGCAGATGTTTGGTGATTTCCATATCGCTGGTCGGTTCCTAATTGCTGGCTGTCTGACTGTTTACGGTGCATTTTACCGCAATTCGAGGGATTTCTCTTATCCGCCTCAACCTTTTCTTGAACCTGTTGGGCGACTGTCCGCGCCGGTGGGGCGTAAACAATTGGGGTAGGCAATCGTGATATTCAGGCCAGCATATGTCGAAGTGGCAGAAATAGACAGAAACAGAATGACAGAATTGGCAATCAGGCTTGGGCCAGTTGGGGCTGATAAACTGATGTCGCGGGCGCTGGAAGAACTGGCCGTTCAGTTGGCCAAGGCGCACCGATCATTTTTGCGCAGCAATATGAACGAAATGCGGGCATCTGCGGGAAAAGTTGCGGAGGTTTCGGATCATATAGGATTGGCCAGCCTATCGCTTATCGCCCAACATGTGTGTGAATTGGCGACAGCAAATGATTCCACCGCACTGGCCGCGGTTGTCGCACGGCTGACACGGGTCGGTGAATTGTCGCTGATGCAGGTCTGGGAACTTGAGGATTTATCCGTCTAGCACTTGCAGGTCTTAACGTTGGCACTAATCTGGGGTCAGGCAAAAAACAGGACCGGCACATGAGTTTGACTTTCTCTACCAGCAACAAACCCGGGATACCGCTGATCCCGGTCAAAAAGTCATATCTGGACGCATGGCTGGCACGTTTGAATGACGCGCAGCGCGCCTGGGCTGAAAGTGCCGGGTTCAAAGCCGCTGCATGTGAAGTGCTGACACTACCCAATCAGGATGGCAGCGTGGCAATGGCGGCCGTTGGCCTTGGTGACGAAAAATCAGCTCACCGCAACAGGTTTGTCATTTCGGCGGCAAGAGCAAAACTGCCGAATGGAATTTATGATCTGGCCACCGATCAGCTTGACGTCGATGAGCTGGAAGAAGCATCGCTTGGCTGGTTACTGGCAGGCTATCGGTTTGATCGGTATGCGACAGCGCCCACTCCCATGGCGCAGTTAAAACCGCCTACGGGTATTGATGTGAAAAGGCTCGAATCTATCGCCGCGGGCGAGGCTTTGACGCGCGACCTTATCAACACACCCGCATCCGACATGGGGCCCGCAGAATTGGAAACCGCAGCGCAGGGTTTGGCGGCGGAATTCGGGGCTGGTGTGCGGGTTGTGACTGGCGATGATTTGCTTGGTGAAAACTTGCCTATGATACATGCGGTTGGGCGCGCATCTGATCGCGCACCGCGCCTGATTGACCTTACATGGGGAACGTCGGGTCCAAGTTTGACGCTTGTTGGTAAAGGCGTTTGTTTTGACACCGGTGGTCTGAACATCAAGCCGGGCGCGTCGATGGGGTTGATGAAAAAAGACATGGGCGGCAGCGCGGCGGTGCTTGGACTGGCGCGGATGATAATGTCTTTGAATATGCCGATCCGGCTTCGGGTTTTGATACCGGCAGTCGAAAACGCTATCAACGGCAGCGCTTTTCGCCCAAGTGATATATTGACCTCGCGCAAAGGTCTGACCGTAGAGATCAACAACACCGATGCCGAGGGACGGTTAGTTTTGGCGGATGCGCTGGCACTAGCTGACGAAGAAAAGCCAGACTTGATCTTGTCGATGGCGACACTGACGGGGGCCGCGCGGATCGCGGTTGGTCCCGATATGGTGCCATTTTATGCGACTGAACAAGGCGACGCGGCTGCTGTGATGTCAGCTGCGCAGCGGGTGCGCGATCCGGTTTGGCAAATGCCGTTCTGGGATGCTTATGAAACGATGATCGAGCCGGGCATCGCCGATCTGGATAACGCGCCAAAGGGTGCCTTCGCGGGATCAATCACGGCAGCATTATTTTTGCGGCGTTTCGTGACAGATACCCCCCGCTACATGCATTTTGATATGTATGGATGGCAGCCCACGTCCGCGCCGGCACGCCCCAAGGGTGGTGTTGGTCAAGGCGCGAGGGCCCTGCTTGAAGCGCTGCCAGAATTGCTTGGGCTATGACAGATGCGCGATTGATACCGGCCAATGGGCGTGTTGCTGCTGCGCATCTGAAAGGTCGGGTTGATGCCGTAGCTTATGTTGATGGCAAAGCCGCGCAAATCTGCGTTCCGATTGCGGATCTGCGCGCTGATCCGGGGCAACAGGGGCGCGCCCGGCAGATGCTGTTTGGCGAAACGCTTACTGTTTTTGAAACCCGCGACGGGATGGCTTTTGTCCAATCGGACCGCGACGGCTATGTCGGATATGTTTCGCATTCGCATCTGAGCGAGGCGGCCGAAGCGACACATTTCGTATCCGCGCGGTCGGCCCATCTTTTTGCAAAGGCCGGCCTAAAGGGTGCAATGATCGACGATATTTCTTTCGGGTCACGGCTGCGCATCGTCAGCGGGCATGGGGATTACAGCGAAACCCATGACGGGTATTTTATCTGGCGCGATCATATCCGCCCGATCACCGCACCCCTGCGCGATCCGGTAACCGTTGCGCAGCAGTTTTTCGGCACGCCTTATCTTTGGGGCGGTAACAGTCATCGCGGCATAGATTGTTCCGGCCTTGTTCAAAGCGCCATGATGGCCTGCAACATCGCCTGCCCGGCGGACAGTGACCAACAAGAGGCATCCTTGGGTGAGCCGCTTGATAATTCCGAACCGGTTCATCGTGGTGATCTATTCTTTTGGAAGGGCCATGTGGCAATTGCTGTCGATTCAGACACGATCATCCATGCCAATGCCGGTTCGATGGCGGTAAGCTACGAGCCGATTGATAAAGCGATCGAACGGATCATTGCGCAGGGCGAAGGTGAAGTTACGTCCCGCAAACGGCTTTAATTCACGACTTAGTTCACGGCCCGGATTAGTTTTCGTTCCAGAACACTTAATACCGTTTTCAGGTCGTGGCCGCGCTTCAAAATGCGCCCATCCATCGCCACCACCGAATACATTCCCTGCTTATTGCGGAATTTCGGGCGCTTTTCGACGCGATAGACTGGATGTTCGGCGGTCCGGCGAAAGATTGAGAATATCGCAACGTCTTTCAGAAAGGACATCCCATAGTCGCGCCATTCACCGGCGGCGACCATACGACCATAAACGCCTAAAATGGCATTGAGTTCTGTGCGATGGAATGTGGTTTTTTCGGGTATTTTGCGCCGAGGTGGCAACGGCGTGGGTGTTTGTACGTTCATGTTGAAATACTGGGCGTTTCAGTCGACAAAATCAAGCGTGCCCTACTTTTGCCTTGCTATCGCCTACGCCGGGCCACGGGTTGACCCTTTTTGTGCCGGATTTTCAGGTAATTAAGGTGTTGTAGCAATACTCATACCCCGGCGTCGCAGTTTTTCAGCCCCCACCCCAGTCTGCGACGTCGGGGGTTCTTATACCCTCGGGCATTATTGCACTGGGGGTATTTTTACGCAAAACTACCCTGACAAAACCAGCCAGCCGACATCGTGCCGCCATGTGCAAAGTAAAGCCACAGGCGTTCCCCGCTATCTGTCGTAACCTGCCAGTAATCCCGCACGCCTGTGCGCCAATCCGGATCATCCAGCCACCATTCGGGCGAAATACGGGCCGGGCCAGTGGCCTGCAAAACGAGCAATTTGCGCCTTCGCCAGCGAAACGAAAGCGGCAAGACCGGAACCTCATGCGCGTTCACTGGTTCCGGTGACCAAAGGATCAAGGGGCGCGGCGCAGGTGGTTTGGGCCAGTCGGTTACTGCCTCGGACCAAGCTGCGGCCAAGGTCAGGCTGGTCTTTTCCGGGATGTAACTGTCGGCAGGATGGACCCGGGTCACCCGCTCTAGCCCGATCCGCGCGCCGATCTTGCCAATCAGGTCGTCGATGACCGTATTTGTATTCAGACGGCTCGAGGCCTCGGCCGCCGCATCCAGATGCCCCTTGTGCTGATGGGCATGCAAAGGCTCGGTAACGCTGGCCTTAATCCGCAGCGTGTCGATGCCAAAACCTGCGTCCAGATCACCAAGTTTCATCGCCAACAACGGGCGGATACGGTCAGGCGTCGCAGATGGGCGGGCAAGGCCGACATCGAACCACTGCATCGTCCGGTCGCTACGAAAAAGCTGCAGCACAACCCGCCGCGCACCTCGGCCCTTTTGTTGCAAGCGCTTGGTCAGGACCGGTAGCAGCCGGTCGATCCCGGCCAGAATGTCGCTTTCCAGACCAATCGGGTCCGGAAAGCTTAACCGGGCGGCAAAATGCATTGGCGGGCGCGCAGGAGAGACCGGTTCAGGCTCAACCCCCAAAGCCTGATCCAGCCGCCGCACCACATCTTTTCCAAACCGGCGCGCCAATGCAGCGCGGGGCGTGCCGATCAGATCATCCACCCGTCGCAAGCCAAGCCGGGTCAGGCTGATAACCGCATCTTCAGGCAGGCGCAGGGCCGCGATTGGCAAAGCAGAAAGCGCCGTGCGGGTCTGACCCGGCAGGGCGATCCGGCTGGCCCGGTTGCCCGGCGGCGCCAGTCGGGGCGGCGGGCCGCCACGTTCCCAGTTGCGCCGTTTCACCGCCCGCACACGGGTAGCGCGCGCTTCCTGATCAACAGCGTCACCGGTGCGTGCCAATTGCATCGGCTGCCCGGCATAGCGGGCCAACGCCCAGGCCGCACCAACCGTATCGGCAATCCCGGCATGAATGGTCAGACCAAGCGCGGCGCAATCATCCTCAACCGCTGCCAGCACGGCCTGTTCGCCGCCAAAAAGATGCGCACACCCGGTCAGGTCGATCGCCAGCGAGGCCGGGGGTTCCTCGGACACCCAAGGGGAATATTTGCCCGCCCATCTGCGCAACACTGTCAGGAACGCGGCCTCTGCCTGCGGGTTGGCAAGACGGGTAATCAGCGTGGGACACATGGCAAGGGCATCGCGCATGGGTTGGCCGGGACGCAGGCCCTGCTCTTCTGCTTCAACTGACAGGCTGGACAGGATCTGCATATTGCTTTGATCCCGGACAACGGCGACCGGACCGCCGAGCAAGCCAGATTCCAAGCGCAACAACCGCTCTGCCCCAAGGCGGGGAAACCACAGGGAAAGGATACGGCGGCCATGCATTTTAAAACCCGTGTGTTCTACATAGTGTTCTTGATTTGTTCTAATTTAGAGTATCGACCTTATCAGAGTCGAGTCCCAGACTCGATTCAGTTGAACTGATGTTAGCAATCACTAAGGTGGGCCTCGTAGTTATTGGAAGGATATCGGATGCGCACGAAAGCCGCAGTGGCCATTGAGGCCGGCAAACCACTGGAAATCATGGACGTGAACTTAGACGGGCCACGTGCGGGCGAGGTTTTGGTTGAAATCAAGGCGACCGGAATTTGCCACACCGATGAATTTACCCTGTCCGGCGCCGACCCCGAGGGGCTGTTTCCCGCGATCCTTGGCCACGAAGGTGCAGGCGTTGTTCTGGAAGTTGGCGAAGGTGTCACCAGCCTGAAACCCGGCGATCACGTGATCCCGCTTTACACACCCGAATGCCGGACCTGCGACTATTGTCTGAACCCGAAAACCAACCTGTGCCAATCGATCCGCGTCACCCAAGGTCAGGGCCTGATGCCTGATGGCACCAGCCGCTTTTCGATGCTGGATGGCACGCCGATCCTGCATTACATGGGCTGTTCCACATTCGCCAATCATACAGTCCTGCCGGAAATCGCACTTGCCAAGGTGCGCAAGGACGCCCCGTTCGACAAGATCTGTTACATTGGTTGTGGCGTGACCACCGGACTTGGGGCGGTAATGAACACCGCCAAGGTCGAGATTGGCAGCCGGGCAATTGTATTTGGTCTGGGCGGCATCGGTTTGAACGTGGTGCAGGGGCTGCGCCTTGCGGGGGCCGATCAGATTGTAGGCGTTGACCTGAACCCCGACAAAGTCGAGATGGCAGCCCGCTTTGGCATGACCGATTTCGTGAACCCGAACGATGTCGAGGGTGATCTGGTCGCTCATCTGGTCGAGCTAACCGGCGGCGGCGCAGATTATACTTTTGACGCGACGGGCAATGTAAACGTCATGCGCACAGCACTTGAAGCGTCCCACAAGGGCTGGGGCGAAAGCGTGATTATCGGCGTGGCCCCGGCCGGCGCCGAGATTTCCACCCGCCCATTCCAACTGGTCACCGGCCGGGTCTGGCGCGGCACGGCGTTTGGTGGCGCACGCGGGCGAACCGATGTTCCCAAAATCGTCGACTGGTATATGGACGGAAAAATCGAGATCGACCCGATGATTACCCATAAGTTGTCTTTGAAGGACATCAACAAAGGGTTTGATTTGATGCATTCGGGCGAGAGCATTCGGTCGGTCGTGGTTTACTAGACAGTTTTGGGAGCACCGACGGTACAGGATTATCGTGCGGTTGCGAAGGCACATACATTTTTTCGTGTGCCTGGGTAATTTTGAAAAGGGACTTATTTTATGACGGCGCCAGATCGCCCGCACTACGCGGTTTTAATCGACGCGGACAATGTGGCCGCTCGGTTTGCACATCCGCTATTTGAAGAAATTGCATCTTTGGGTGAGGCCAGCATTCGCCGGATATACGGCGACTTCTCAGCCGGGGCACCGCAAGGGTGGACGAAAGAAATTTTGGCGTCTCTTGCGATAAATGCGCACCAACAATTTGCGAACACAATAAATAAGAATGCGAGTGACATTGCTTTGGTTATCGATGCAATGGACATTTTACACTCAGGAAAGTTTGACGGCTTTGTCCTGATCTCCTCGGATAGCGATTTTACGCGCCTTGCAAGCCGTATCCGTGAGCAGGGATTAGATGTTTACGGCATGGGTGAGCGAAAAACACCCGCTTCCTTCATAGCTGCCTGCAAACGCTTCATCTTCTTAGAAAACCTCGAAGCGATGAACGCCGACAGCGAAGCAAATGAGGGCGACTCGAAGAATACTGACCCCCCGTCGAAAGCGCGCCCACTTATCGCGGCCACAATGGCCAAGATGGACCCCGACGCCGAGTGGGTTGCGTTAGGCCCGCTCGGTCAGCAGATCAACGCAGCTAACCCGGGGTTTGACCCTCGCAACTATGGTTGCCGAAACCTTAGCACCTTGCTCAAGAAGGCCGGAAAATTCGATGTGCAGGAAATTGGCGGGTCGCTAAAGGTTCGGAGCAAGAAATAGCTGATTGGCCCGCTTCTGCCAACGAACGGCTTTGACCACGGCGAAATAGACGGCCAGTCGGCAGCATTTGCCCCTTGCCCACGGCCAAAATCCTAATACTTTAGAACTGTTCTAAAAGGAGCCTGCCATGATCCCCGGAATTTCCAGTCGTAAGCGTTTTGCTGACCTGAGCGAACAGGAAATTCTGGCATTGGCGATCTCGTCGGAAGAAGACGACGCGCGGATTTATCGACAATATGGCGAGCGGCTGCGAGAGGAATTTCCCGGGTCTGCGGCCGTGTTTGACGAAATGGCCGAAGAAGAAGACGAACATCGCCGCCGGTTGATCGAATTGCACAAACAGCGCTTTGGCGATGTGATCCCGTTGATCCGGCGCGAACATGTGTCTGGCTATTATGCGCGCAAACCGGTTTGGTTGGTCGAAAACCTTGGGCTGGAACGCATGCGAGAAGAAGCGGATGCAATGGAACGGCAGGCGGAGCTTTTCTATCGTATGGCCGCCGAACGGACTGGCGATGCTGACACGCGAAAATTGCTGGGTGATCTTGCTGCAGCCGAGGCCGGCCATTCGAACAAAGCCGCAGCACTTCAGCAAGAGCATCTTGATCCCGACACGCGCGGCACCGAAGATCGTGAAGCACACCGCAAATTCATCCTGACTTGGGTTCAGCCGGGTTTGGCCGGGTTGATGGATGGATCGGTCTCGACCCTCGCGCCAATCTTTGCGGTCGCATTCGCAACCCACAACACCAGCACAACATTTCTGGTCGGGCTGGCGGCTTCAATCGGCGCGGGTATATCCATGGGCTTTACCGAGGCGGCGTCGGACGATGGCGTGCTATCCGGGCGTGGATCACCCTACAAACGCGGGCTGTCAGCCGGGATAATGACCACGCTCGGCGGACTCGGCCACGCCTTGCCGTATCTGATTGCGGACTTTTGGACTGCAACTATCGCAGCCATCATCATCGTGTTCGTCGAATTATGGGCCATCGTCTGGATCCAGAACCGGTTTATGGACACGCCTTTCCTGCGGGCCACGTTTCAGGTCGTGCTGGGTGGTGCACTGGTCTTTGCAGCAGGTGCATTGATTGGCAGTGGTTAGCGGATTGATCTGATGATTTATGTGGACGCCGACGCCTGCCCGGTAAAGGCAGAGGCCGAAAAAGTTGCGACGCGACATCGGCTGAAGATTTTCATTGTGTCAAATGGCGGCTTGCGGCCATCACAAAATCCGCTGGTCGAAATGGTCTTTGTGCCCGACGGGCCGGACGTTGCGGATATGTGGATCGCCGAACGCGCTGGACGCGGTGATGTTGTGGTGACCGGCGACATCCCCTTGGCCGCAAAATGTGTCGAGGCTGGTGCAAAGGTGCTCAAGCACAATGGCGAACCATTGACGCAAGCAAATATCGGCAATGTTCTGGCAACCCGTGATCTTATGACAGATCTGCGCGCGGCTGACCCATTTCGTCAGGGCGGTGGCCGGGCCTTTTCAAAGGCCGACAGATCACGGTTTCTGGATGGGCTGGAACGCGCAGTGCAAGCGGCGAAGAAAGAGGGTTGAGTGGCTATCGAGATCATCCCATTTGAAGCGGGTGAGGCCCTGTTGGACTGGCCCAGTCTGATGCAAGCGCTGCGGGCCGGGCACGATCTGCCCCGGGCAAAAATCGGCGACACCCTGCTTGGGCGTGGGCCCGACAGGATGTTGTCCCGCTCGGCGTGGATTGACGGCCTTGGTATGGCGGTAAAAACAGCAACGATATTTCCCGACAACGGGAAATTCGATTTGCCAAGCGTCAATGGCGGCATGTGCCTTTATTCCGATACGGACGGCACGCTGGATGCGCTTGTTGATTTCCGTCTTGTTACCAAGTGGAAAACCGCTGGCGATAGCCTGCTGGCGGCAAAACTGCTGGCCCGCACGGACGCCCGGCGTATTCTGATCGTTGGTGCCGGAACGGTCGCGCATTCACTGCGCGAGGCTTACGGCACGCATTACCCGGATGCGGATTTTGTGATCTGGAATCGCTCAGCTGACGGCGCTAAATCATTGGCCGCAGCCCATCCACGCACGTCAGCAATCGATGATCTGGAGGCCGCTGTGCGCCGGGCTGACATCGTATCAGCTGCAACAATGACGACGGCGCCGTTGATCCGAGGTGAATGGCTGCAACCGGGGCAACATATTGACCTGATCGGGGCCTATACGCCCGATATGCGCGAAGCAGATGATATTGCGCTACAACGTGCCCGGAAATTCGTGGATAGCCGCGATACAACGATCGACCATATTGGGGAACTGGCGATCCCATTGGCCCATGGCGTCATTTCCAAGGCCGACGTCATTGCCGATTTCTATGATCTGTCGGGCGGCGGCTTTGCGCGGCAATCCGATGAAGAGATTACGCTGTTCAAAAACGGTGGCGGCGCGCACCTCGATCTTATGACCGGGCGGTATATTCTGGACGCGTGGAAGACGCGCTGACACCTGCGAAGTTGCTACCAAGAACAATCGGCGCGACACCACGCCGCTTGCAACTATCCGGCAAACTGCATTAATTTGCCTGCCATGTTTACCATCGCCGCACTCTACCATTTCACCCGTTTTGATGACCCTGCTGAATTGCAGGGCCCATTGCTGTCGCGCTGTCGCGATAACGGCGTCAAAGGCACCTTGCTGCTTGCCGGTGAAGGGATCAACGGAACGATTGCCGGATCACGCGCTGGAATTGACGCGGTTCTGGCGCATATCCGCGCCCTGCCCGGCTGTGGCAGCCTTGAGTGGAAAGAAAGCAACGCTGTTGAAGAGCCATTCAATCGGATGAAAGTCCGGCTGAAGCGCGAAATTGTAACTATGGGCCAGCCGGACGTCGATCCGCTGGCGCAAACCGGACATTATGTTGATCCGGCCGAATGGAATGAGCTGATACAAGCGCCCGACGTTGCGGTGATCGACACGCGCAACGATTATGAGGTCGCGATTGGCACGTTTGACGGGGCTGTTGATCCGGAAACCAAGTCGTTCGGAGAGTTTCCAGACTGGTGGCAAAAGAACAAACAACGATTCCATAACAAGCGAATTGCGATGTTCTGCACTGGCGGGATTCGCTGCGAAAAGTCGACGAACTATCTGCTGGGTCAGGGGGTTGAGGATGTCTATCACCTTAAGGGTGGCATCCTGAAATATCTGGAAGACGTGCCCAAAGATGAGAGCACCTGGAACGGCGAGTGCTTTGTTTTTGACGGGCGTGTTTCAGTGGGTCACGGGCTGGTCGAAGGCCCGCATGAGCTGTGTTTTGCCTGTCGCCAACCTATCCTGCCCGACGACAAGAACCGGCCGGAATATGAAAACGGCGTGTCCTGCCATTTGTGTTTTGACACAACGACAGAGGAACACAAAGGCCGGTTTCGTGAACGCCAAAAACAGGTGGCATTGTCAGCGGCACGGGGTGAGCGGCATATCGGCCAGAAGGCCTGATACGCCTGCCCGAATTATAACGACCTATCGCAGTTTTGGGTTCGCTAAAAATCCAGATTTTCCACACTCAGCGCATTTTGCTGAATGAACTCGCGCCGCGGTTCAACGACGTCACCCATAAGTTTGGTGAAAATATCGTCCGCGTCCGCAAGGTCGTCAATTTTGACCTGCAGCAATATCCGCGCTTCCGGGTCCAGCGTGGTTTCCCAGAGCTGATCCGGGTTCATTTCGCCCAACCCCTTATAGCGCTGCAAGGACAGGCCTTTTTCGCCCTCCTTCAGAATTGCATTCAGCAAACCACTGGGGCCGAAAATCGGGGTTTCGCGATCTTTGCGTATTAGGCGTGCCGGGTCGCGATAATAGCTGCTGGTCTCTGACGAAATTTCCGACAGGCGCCGTGCCTCGCCCGATCGCAATATCGCGCCGTCCAGCGTGCGAATTTCTTCGACGCCACGCAGAATACGCGCCAGTCGGATGCCATGATCCTGCGTGATCCGGCCCTGCCAGCCTTTTTCAAATTCTTCCGCGACCAGATCAAGACGACCCGCAACCATATCTGCGACAGCCTGAAGATCGGCGTCAGCTTTGCCGGGATCAAAGGCACCGGACAGCGCCGCTTGTTCTAATACGTGGCGCGGATAGTGTGTTGGAAACGCATCAAGGATTCGGCGGAATTTTCGGGCACCATCAATAACGCGGGCAAGGTCCTGACCGGCAATCTCTTCGCCAGATTTCATTTGCAGCACCGCGCCTTCGACACCCTGCTGGACAAGGTAATCATCCAAAGCAGGTTGGTCTTTCAGATAAACTTCGGACTTGCCGCGGGCCACTTTGTACAGCGGCGGTTGCGCAATATATAGAAAACCACCCTCGATCAACTCGGGCATTTGGCGGAAGAAAAACGTCAGCAACAACGTGCGGATATGGGCGCCGTCGACATCCGCGTCCGTCATGATGATAACTTTGTGATAACGCAGTTTCGAAATGTCGAATTCGTCGCGCCCAATGCCAGTTCCAAGCGCGGTAATCAGCGTGCCGATTTCCTGACTGCCGAGCATTCGGTCAAACCGCGCCCTTTCCACATTCAGAATTTTCCCGCGCAGCGGTAGCACCGCTTGATTGTGCCGCGAACGACCTTGCTTGGCAGATCCGCCAGCCGAGTCCCCTTCCACCAGAAACAGCTCTCGTTTGGCGGGATCGCGTTCCTGACAGTCGGCCAGTTTTCCCGGCAACGACGCGATATCGAGCGCCGATTTTTTGCGCGTCATTTCGCGCGCCTTGCGGGCCGCTTCGCGGGCCAAGGCTGCCTCGACGATCTTACCAACAATCATCCGGGCTTCGGTGGGATGTTCTTCGAACCATTCACCCAGTTTTTCGTTCATCAGACCTTCGACAGCGGGCCGAACCTCGGAACTGACAAGCTTGTCTTTTGTCTGGCTGCTGAACTTTGGGTCTGGCACTTTGACCGACAGCACACAGGTTAACCCTTCGCGCGCATCATCGCCGGTAAAGTTGATCTTTTCCTTTTTGGCCAAACCAGAAGAGCCTGCATAAAGGTTCATCGTGCGGGTCAGCGCACCGCGAAATCCCGCCAGATGGGTACCGCCGTCACGCTGTGGAATGTTGTTGGTAAAGGGCAGCACATTTTCATGATAGCTGTCGTTCCACCACATCGCGACTTCGACGGTGATGCCGTCCTTTTCGCCGGTGAAAAATATTGGCTCATCCAGCATCGCGGTTTTTGAGCGGTCCAGATAACGGACAAACTCACGCACGCCGCCATCATAGAACAGCACCGATTCCAATGCCTCTGCCGGGCGTTCGTCGCGCAAGATGATCCGCACGCCGGAATTCAGGAACGCCAATTCGCGCAGACGGTTTTCAAGCGTTTTGAAAATGAACTCGCGATTAGAAAACGTATCCAGACTGGCCATGAACCGAACTTCGGTTCCTTTACGCCCGTCGGCATCGCCAACAACCTTTAGGTGTTCAACCGTGTCACCATGTTCGAACCGGGCCACATGTTCTTTGCCCTCGCGCCAGATACGCAATTCCAGCCAGTCCGACAGCGCGTTCACAACCGAAACGCCAACCCCGTGCAGGCCACCGGACACCTTATAGGAATTCTGGTCAAATTTGCCGCCCGCATGCAGCTGGGTCATGATAACCTCGGCTGCTGACACGCCTTCTTCTTCATGAATTCCGACCGGGATGCCGCGCCCATTGTCGCTAACTGAAACGCTTGAATCTGCGTGAATTGTCACCGTTACCGCATCAGCGTGACCAGCCAGAGCCTCGTCAATACCGTTATCGACGACCTCATACACCATATGGTGCAGGCCAGAGCCATCGTCGGTGTCCCCGATATACATGCCGGGACGCTTTCGAACGGCCTCTAAGCCTCTGAGAACCTTGATAGATTCAGCGCCGTATTCTTCGGGCTGCGGGGCGTCATCGGCCATGCGTGCCATCCTTCATAATTTCGACGATTTATACTATATCTGGGGGGGGATGTCACGTGCGCGACGCAAAATTCAACCTCAGACGAACGGGATCACTAAGCCCACAAATATTAACAGCGATCCGGCTGTCAGGTTGGTTCTGCGAAGCGCCTTGGGCGACGTTAAAAGCTGGCGGGCCTTGTCGATGAACAGGGCCATCAACAGGTTTCCTAATAGCGGAACAATCGCTGAAAGAGTGGCGATTGCGGCGATGTCGGGCCATGTCAGCGCCGTCAGATCAAAGAAACCCGGCAGGACACCCATGTAGAACAGAATTGCCTTGGGGTTGCTAAGAATGACGGCAACGCCCGCCGCAAATCCGGCCCATGCCCCGGGGCGCGTCAAACGGCTGTTGGTGGCGATTGTCTGACCCGCGTTGCGAATTATCATGATGCCCATGGCCAAAAATATGACGCAAGCCACCCAGCGCAGGGCGATCATGAACCCGGCAAAAACAGATACCACCCACGACACACCCAATATCGCCAGAAACGGCCAAAGGATGTCGCCGACGACCACGCCCATCGCAAGCGGCCACGCCGCACGAAAACCGCCAGCCAATGTGCGTGCTGTCAGGGCAACCCAAACCGGCCCCGGTGTGAGGAACAGGATCGCAAGCGCGCCAGCGTAAATCAGCAATTCCCAGATAGTGATCGTCATTCGGCAGCCCCCGTCACCCATGGCTTAGCACGTCGCAATCATGGATGTGCCGTCGTCCTCACTTACTTCGATATTCTGGGCCCTGCCCCCGAGATCGGCAAACAATTCTGACCCGGTTCCTGTCATCCATGCCTGCGCGCCCAATGCGCAAATCTCATCATAAAGTGCTGCCCGACGGTCGGCATCAAGATGGGCGGCGACCTCATCAAGCAACAGCAGGGGTGGTGCGCCGAAATCATCTGCAATCGCCCGTGCATTGGCCAAGATCAGCGAAATTAGCAGGGCCTTTTGCTCGCCAGTCGAGCATTGTTTGGCGGCTATATCCTTTGCGACATAAATGGCACCAAGGTCAGCGCGATGTGGGCCTATCAGGGTGCGCCCAGCGTACAGATCACGCTGCCGGTTGTCGGCAAAAGCATCCGCCAGATCGGATTGCGTGGTGGGCGTTGGTCCATCTTCCGGACCACTGATCGTAAGCGCAGCCACCGGAAAGGCGGTTTTCGCGCCCTCCTGCGCCGCTGCGACGCGTATCAGGGCATCTGCGCGGTTCTGCACGATTGCCGCCCCGGCTTTGGCCATCTGCCCCTCGACCGCACCATACCAAGCCGGATCGCGCACCTGATCCTTCAACAAGCGATTGCGTTCGCGCATCGCCTTTTCGTAGGTCAGCGTTGCTTCGCCGTGGTTCGGCTCAAAACTCAACGTCATACGATCCAGAAAACGCCGGCGCCCGTCAGCCCCCTCAATCCACAACCGATCCATCGCCGGGACCAGCCACAGGATACGAGCGATCCGCCCAAGGGCCGTCTGGGTGGCAGATTTCCCATCAATGCGCACCTGCCGGGATGCCTCTGGCAGGGCCGTAGTTTCGACTTCGTAGACCTGATGCAGGCGGCGCAGAACGCCGGTAATTTTCCAGCCAAGTGCTTCGGGTTGCCGGGCCATTTCGTCGGCGCTGGCGCGGCGCAGGCCACGGCCCGGTGACAAAAGCGAAATCGCCTCTAGGATATTCGTCTTACCTGCTCCGTTGGCGCCGTAAATCGCGACCGGACGGCCATCAAGCTCAAGGCGCCCGCGTTTGTGAGAGCGAAAATGCAATAAGGTCAGTTCGTTCAGGGCAAGGGCGGTCATGTCCGACCCTTCTTACTGGCAAACACTGGCTTGCCACAGGTGAAATTCCCGAGTCTGGCCAGCGTTACACACGCATCGGCATAACGACGTAAATCGCGGAATCGTCGTTGCCTTCACGCATCAACGTCGGGTCGCCCGACGAGTTAAACAGGAACACGGCATTCTCGCGATCCACCTGACTGGCAATTTCCAACAAGTATTTGGCATTGAACCCAATTTCCAACGGCTCGTCGGAATAGGCCACACCCAGTTCTTCCTCAGCCGCACCACTTTCGGGCGCATTTACTGACAGCACCAACCGGTCTTCGTCCAACACCAGTTTCACCGCACGCGAGCGTTCCGAAGACACGGTTGCAACGCGATCCACGGCCTGCGCGAACTCAGCCGCATCGACTTCCAGTTTTCGGGTGTTACCCTGCGGAATGACGCGGGTGTAATCGGGAAATGTGCCATCGATAACTTTGGACGTCAGGGTGATTTCTGGCGTCGCAAAGCGGATTTTTGTTTCAGACACCGAAACCGCAATCGTTGCATCGTCATCGTCCAGTAATTTGCGCAGCTCACCAACCGTTTTACGCGGAACAATCACACCGGGCATACCATCAGCGCCTTCGGGCAGGGGCGCGTCGATCCGTGCAAGCCGGTGGCCATCGGTGGCAACACAGCGCAACATTTGACCGGACTCGCCTGCCGCTACGTGCATGTAGACACCGTTCAGGTAATAGCGGGTTTCCTCGGTCGAGATCGCGAATTTGGATTTATCAAACAGGCGGCGCAGTATCGGCGCAGGAATGGAAAAATTGGTTTCATATTCCGACGACGCCATAACCGGAAAATCTTCTTTCGGCAGTGTCGCGAGTGAAAAGTTTGAGCGCCCGGCTTCGACCGTAATACGGCCAGAGGCACCGTCATCAGTCAGCGTAACCAATGCGCCGTCAGGTAGCTTACGGACAATTTCGTGCAGCGTAACGGCGGATACGGTTGTGGCCCCGGCCCGTTCAACTTGCACGGGTGCTTTGTCGATCACCTCGATATCCAGATCGGTGGCCCGGAACGTCGCGTTGCTGCCGTCAGCCTCAATCAGGACATTGGCAAGAATTGGAATGGTGTTGCGACGCTCGACAACAGATTGTGCTTGGCCAACAGCCTTGAGCAACTCGCTGCGTTCAATGCTGATTTTCATGGTCCCACTCCTGCATATGTCGGGACGGCGAATGTATCCCATTCACCGCCCGGCTCAATAGCTATTTTGGAATGTCGGCCGAACGCAATCAGGCGTCAAGCAATCAGATCACGCTTCCAGCGCACGGCGCAGCAGTTCCAGATCCTCGGCGATCTGATTATCGTGGCCTTTCAGCTCTTCGATCCGCCGCACACCATGCATGACTGTTGTGTGATCCCGGCCGCCAAATCGACGCCCGATCTCGGGCAGGCTGCGGGTTGTCAACTGCTTGGCCAGATACATCGCCACTTGTCGGGGGCGCGCAATAATGCGCACACGCTTTGGGCCGATAATGTCTGAAAAGCGGATATTGTAGTGCTCGCTGACTTTTCGCTGAATTTCTTCGACGGTCACTTTACGGTCTGACGCGCGCAGGATGTCTGCCAGACAGTCCTGTGCCAGCTCCAGTGTAATCTCGCGCCCCACCAGTGAAGCAAATGCGAACAGACGCATCAACGCACCTTCCAGAACGCGCACATTGGTCGAAATACGGTGTGCCAAATATTCCAGAACACCATCCGCAATGACAAGACCCGGATATTGCATCCGATACTGCTCGACCTTCTGAAGAAGAACGCCAAGGCGTAGTTCGTAGTCAGTTGGGTGCAAATCAACGACCAAGCCACATTGCAAACGGGACTTAATCCGCTCTTCCAAACCTTTGATCTCGACAGGCGCGCGATCGGCAGAAATGATGATTTGCTTGTTTTGATCTACCAAAGCATTGAAAGTATGAAAGAATTCTTCCTGTGTGCTGTCTTTTCCAGCAATAAACTGCACGTCGTCAACCATCAGAACATCGACCGAACGGAACAACTGTTTGAAATCCATCATCTGTTTTTCGCGCAGCGCCTGAACAAACCGATACATGAACTGTTCTGCCGACAGATAGACGATCCTCAAATCCGGGCGTTTCGTCTTCAGCTCCCATGCCATAGCATGCATCAGGTGGGTCTTTCCCAGTCCGACGCCACCATAAAGGAACAGTGGGTTGAAGGCAGCAGTATCGCCCTCTGCCACGCGCCGGGCTGCGGCGTGGGCCAGCTCGTTTGGTTTTCCAACGACAAAACTGTCAAATGTGAACCGTGCATCCAGTGGCGCGCCGGGCAGATCGTCAGCAACGCTATTTCGCACCGGAGCAGATGTCTGTTTTTGTTTGTGCTGCTTTTTGGACTTTTTCTTTTTCAGTTTAGGAACGGAAAATTCCACACGGCTTACGTCCGCGCCGACGTTAATCAGGTGATGCTGGATCTGCTCACCGAAATGGCGCGACACCCAGTTTCCCATGAAAACCGTAGGGACGACAAAGGTCGCCACCCCATTCTTCAAATTTTTGAATTCAAGCGGTTCGATCCAATTTTTGTAGTTGTTCTGCCCAACAGATTTAAGCAATTCGTCCTGCACTTGGCCCCAGGTGTCGTCAGTCATACGATTTAATCCGTTTTTTTATTTTTTAAAATTCAAGACTGGCGCCATGCCAATCCCCGGTTTTTCCACCCATTGCGATTACCCCGGTGCCCATCGTAATCCATGTTGCCTTCGAACCCCTCGGCAACATTTATGCATTCACGCGCCAAACCCATTGCAGACAGGTGGGCGGTGATTGCAGAAGCAGCATGCATCGAGCGAACACCAGAACGACATAGAAACAGCAGTTTTCCCGTCGTCCCGGCCCCCAGTTCGTCCATAACCATATCCACGAAACGTGTGTTGGCAGACATTCCCGGAAAACTGGCCCATTCGACGCAAATCAACGTCTGACCAATTTCCGAAAGATCAGGAACGCCGACAAAATCCCATTCTGCCTGTGTCCTGACGTCGATAAGACGGGCATCATTTTCAGATTTTAGAATTGCCCACGCATCAACCGGTAAAACCTCATCAATGCGCTGAACGCTGCCTGTGCTCATCGAATGTCCCCCAAGACGGTGTGAATCGCTTGGCAAAGCTAGCAAGTGGTCAGAGCACATCGCAACAGACCTTTACTATTGACTCAAACCTTTGTGACACCGAATCTCGTAACCGCTTTGAATCCCGAAATTCCCGGCGCGAAATTACCACAGTCCAAAAATAAAAAAGCGCACCCGAGGGCGCGCTTTTTCAGTGATTCTGTTCGATCTGTGTCAGGCGATCGCTTTGACCCGTGACGAAAGACGCGAAATTTTGCGTGAAGCCGTCTTTTTGTGCAGAACGCCACGGCTCACACCGCGCATCAGTTCCGGCTGTACGGCGCGAAGTGCCTCAGCAGCGGCTTTTTGGTCACCGGACGAAATCGCTTCTTCTACATTACGCAGAAAAGTGCGGATGCGTGAACGACGTGCTTTGTTGACAGCAAAACGGCGTTCGTTCTGTCTGGCGCGTTTTTTAGATTGTGCCGTATTGGCCATGCGGTATCTTTCCACTTTAATGGTGGTGTAAATCTGAAGTCGCGCTTCTAGGCCCGAGTCGGCGTTAAGTCAACTGGGTAAAGCCAAGTTTTGCGTCTTACTTATCGCGAAACTGCGGTTGCCGTTTTTCCTGAAACGCCTGCATGCCCTCTTTTTGGTCTTCAGTTGCAAACAAAGCGTAAAAAGACCGCCGTTCAAACAACAGACCTTCGGCCAGCGTCGTTTCATAGCTGCGGTTCACCGCTTCTTTGGCAACGGCGGCAGAAATCTTGGATTTTTCGGCGATTTTCTGGGCAATCCCCAAGGCTTCCTCGACCAGTTTTTTCGCTGGGAATATCCGGCTGACAAGGCCAGCACGCTCGGCTTCATCGGCATCCATGAACCGGCCCGTCAGGTTCATATCCATTGCTTTGGACTTGCCGATGGATCGTGCAAGGCGTTGTGAGCCGCCCATTCCAGCAATAACGCCAAGATTGATCTCGGGTTGGCCAAATTTGGCGGTGTCTGACGCCACGATGAAATCACACATCATCGCCAATTCGCACCCACCGCCTAAGGCATAACCAGACACAGCGGCAATCACCGGCTTGCGAACTGATGTAATCCCCTCACAGGCAAAGGCGAACAGTTGGGATGTGGTGACGTCTACAAACGACTGGTCGGCCATTTCCTTGATGTCAGCGCCCGCAGCGAATGCCTTTTCCGAGCCGGTCAGCACGATCGCGCGCACTTTGTCGCTGTTATCGGCATCTTTTAGCGCGTCGCATAATTCACCCAGCAATTCCGAATTCAGCGCATTCATTGCATCCGGGCGGTTAAGCCGGATTAAGGCAACGTCGTCTGCGATCTCAACGATTATTGTTTTATAGGCCATCTGTGAGCGCCTCGGTTGTTTCAACTGAGCGCGATTTCTAACAGCCTTGAACGCACAATCAAGTCATCTTTGGCATTGCGCACAGTAGAAGGTCGATCGCCCGGATTGAACGATACGGCTAATCTTGCCCTCACACCCCGAGGTGACGCAGGGCTGGTCTTCTTGGTCATAGACGCAGAAACTGTGCTGAAAATAGCCCAATTCACCGTTTGTTTGGCGGTGATCGCGCAAAGATGATCCACCCGCCTCAATCGCTTCCGACAGCACGACACGGATGATCGGAACAAGCGTGGAGATCCGTTCCTTAGCGATCTGTCCGGCCTTGCGTTTAGGCGATATCCCGGCGCGGTGCAGCACTTCGCAAACGTAGATATTTCCCAACCCCGCAACGATCTGCTGATCCAACAAAGCGGTTTTGATCGGCGTGTTCCGGCCTTTCAGCCGGTCAACCAGGTAAGGCTCATTAAAATCATTGCCCAAAGGTTCCGGCCCCAATTTTGCCAGCAGCCAATGCGCCTCAAGCTCTGCCGTCTGTGCCATATCCATCGCCCCGAAACGGCGGGCATCATTGAACGTGATCCGCGCTCCGTTTTGCATATCCAGAACAACATGGTCATGTTTTTGAATGGCGGTGTGGGGTTGATAGAATTTCGCTGTCTCATCACCGGAAATCAGCATTCGGCCTGACATTCCAAGATGAATGATCAGGGTTTCACCAGTGGACAGGTCGGCAAGAATGTATTTCGAACGCCGGCGCAAATGCGTAACCTTGGCCCCGGTCAGACGTTTTGCCATGTTTTCAGGAAACGGCCAGCGCAGGTCCGGCCGACGAATGTCGGCGGCTTTGATCACCTGCCCCTCCATCGCCGACAGCAGGCCCCGGCGGACAGTTTCAACCTCTGGTAATTCGGGCATAACATCCTCGCAGTCAGTCAGGTGCATTGTATCGACCCAAGAGAGACCTATAAGAAGGGTGAGTTTTTGTAGAACGGCAAGCACAGATGACCGACGGATCGGAAAAAACAACCCATTTTGGCTTCAGCGAAGTTGCCGAGGATCAAAAGGCAGGCATGGTGCACGGCGTGTTTTCCAACGTCGCGAGCAAATACGACATCATGAATGACGTCATGTCGGTGGGAATTCACCGGCTTTGGAAAGACGCGATGATGGACTGGCTGGCACCACGCGCCGGGCAGCGGTTGCTGGATGTCGCCGGGGGCACCGGGGATATCGCCTTTCGGTTCCTAAAACGCGCACCCGGCGCAGATGCTGTTGTTCTGGACATGACCGAGCAAATGCTGATTGCCGGGCGCAAACGCGCCGAGGCCGGGCAGATGGCCGATCATCTGGACTGGGTCGTTGGGGATGCGATGGCACTGCCGTTCGCCGCCAACAGCTTTGACGTTTACACAATTTCTTTCGGGATCAGAAATGTAACCCGCATCGGAGACGCTTTATCCGAGGCATTCCGGGTTCTGCGACCCGGCGGGCGGTTGATGGTTTTGGAATTCAGCCAGCTTCCAAATGACGGCCTGCAAAAGGCCTATGACGCCTATTCATTCAATGTCATTCCACGCATGGGCAAGCTGATTGCTGGCGATCGGGATAGTTACCAGTATCTGGTCGAATCGATTCGCAAGTTTCCAGACCAGCAGAAATTTGCCGCGATGATCCGTGACGCTGGTTTTGAGAATGTGAAATATCGCAACCTTTCTCTGGGCATTGCGGCGCTGCATTCCGGGTGGAAAATTTAGATGCGCGGCCCACATAATATCTGGCGACTGATCCGCACCGGTGCCACGATGGAACGGACCGGCGCGATGCGTGTGGCGCTGGATTTACTGGATGCACCGTTGTCATTTCGGGTGGCATCACGCGTGTTGGTTTGGCCATTCAAGTTTCTCGGATACAAAGGTGACCCTGAACTTGCACCGGTAACGCGGGCGCTGACAGCGCTTGGCCCAGCATACATCAAGTTCGGCCAAATCATGTCGACCAGACCCGACGTCGTGGGCGACGAGATGGCACAACAATTGCAGATGTTGCAGGATAAACTGCCACCATTTTCCACCGAGATCGCCCAAAAGATTGTCTCAGATGAGCTTGGCCGGCCCGTCGATGAACTTTTCTCGTCATTCAGCGAACCCGTCGCGGCTGCGTCAATTGCACAGGTCCATCGGGCTAAACGTGCCGATACCGGAACCGACGTCGCGGTAAAGGTTTTGCGTCCGGGAATTGAACGCGCGTTCCGTCGGGATATCGACGCATTCCATTTGGCCGCCTCGGTCATCGAAACTTTTTTGCCCTCCACCCGCCGCCTGCACCCAACAGAGGTCATCGCCCATTTCGAAAGCGTCGTTATGGCGGAGTTAGATCTGCGGCTTGAATCTTCGGCCGCCGCTGAATTTGCCGCGACCACCAATGATGATCCTGGTTTTCAAGTGCCGGTTGTTGACTGGGACCTTTCTGCCAAGCAGGTGATGACGCTCGGCTGGGCAGAAGGGATTGCCATACATGAACTCGACGCGCTCGACGCGGCAGGGCATGATCGCACAGACCTTGGCCAACGGGTTCTTCAACTGTTCCTTAGCCATGCGTTGCGTGACGGGTATTTTCATGCCGATATGCATCAGGGAAACCTAAAAGTCGGCGCGAACGGGGATATCATCGCACTCGATTTCGGCATCATGGGGCATATCGATGACTATACGCGCCGGGTTTACGCCGAGATTCTTTATGGCTTCATCAAGCGCGATTTTCGCCGTGTAGCCGAAGTTCATTTCGAAGCCGGCTACGTATCTGCAGATCAGGACGTCGAAGAATTTGCCCGTGCTTTGCGTGCCGTTGGCGAACCGATTTTTGGCGTGGAAGCCAGCAAAATATCGATGGCACGGCTGTTAAGCTACCTGTTTGATGTGACGCAGCGATTTGGCATGGAAACACGAACCGAATTGATCTTGCTGCAACGCACAATGGTCGTCGTCGAGGGCGTGGCGCGATCACTGGATCCACATATCAACATCTGGGAGGTCTCCCGGCCGGTTGTTGAAAAATACATCAAAGAAAACATTGGCCCCAAAGCTCTGCTGCGGGATTTGTCGAGAACCATAATGGTTCTGGCCCGTTTCGGACCAAAACTGCCGCAACTGGCAGAGGAAGCTTTGGTGCGCCAAGCCGAGGAACCGCGAACACCCGCGCGTCCGAGCAAGCTGCGGGCGGTAAAACACATCCTGTTGGGCGGTATTTTAACGTTACTGGCGCTCTGGGGCTTAAACTTTTTGTAACTCGGCCATTTGCAATGCAAATCCCTGTTCATAGTCGGGTTCGCAGTTTTCGACCTTCCAAAGGCAATGCGCCGCCATCCGCCAGTTAAAATGCGATTGCAATTGATCAAGACGGTCGGTGACTTCTGGCGCGTCGTATGCGGCCACAAATTGCTGGCGTTGTTTGGTCGACAGCGGCCCATGGCCATAAAGCGTCTGCATTGCTGGTGACAGAAATGTCGCCAAATCCTCGCATGGATCGCCTTGTGCCGGGCATTGCCAGTCGACCAAAACGGCACCGTGCGGTGCAAGAATGATATTTTGCGGGACGGGATCACCGTGCAAAAAAACCGAGCGCACGTTATTTGTTGCAACGCTTCGCGGGCGCAACGCCATTAAAAGGTCTTTCCTTGCCCCATAGCATTTGACCAATATGTCGTCCCCTTGGCCAAGGATGGCATCTGACCCAATGCCGGTTTTTCGCAGTTCGGCAGGCGGTGAAATCGCGTGCAGTTCCTTCAAAACAGCTGCCACCGAAGCGAGGCTGGCAGACGCCGGTTCGCCTGTCACGAACCGATATAACAGACATGTTCCTGCCGAGACTGAAAGCGCGCCGATAAATTCCGGTGCAATGTGGGATTCCGTCAACGCTTGCAGCGCCAAGGCCTCATCTTGTGGGCTATTTGGGAACAGATCGGTTCCACCTATGGAATCATATAGTTTGCACACGATAGCATTTGGGCCATCGCAAATGCGCCAAATATGATTTGTTCGCCCGCCAGAAAGTGGCTGCCAAGGGCCCGCCGCGCCCAAGTATCCCGCGGTGATCAACTCAGACCTCATCGTCTTTACAAGTGCGGCGGACGCAGTTCTTTCTTTTTGCTCAGATAACAAACAACTGCCCCGCTTATTCTCAACGCAGCAAGCTATTTATGGCAGCGCCCAGCCGCAACCCCCCTTGTCAGCCCGGCGTGCGAATTGCGGAAATCTGATCTGCGGGCAATTCGCTTCCACCTGCCAGCGCAATCATCGCGACGCCATTGTCCAATTTTGCTTCGGTCACAAGTGCATAAACCTGCGCCGGATCGGTCGATATAACGGCACCGTCGGCGCGGCTTTCCACCGAAAAACTGTATGTTCCAGCCGGAAACGGTGCCCCAGAGGCGTCGACACCGGCCCATTGCAGTTGCCCGCCGGCTGGATCAATTTCGGAATGGTCTGCCTGGGTCCCATTGGAATCGCGTACCACCAAAAATGCCTGATCTGCGCCAGAATTTGAGGGCGCGAAAACTGAAATCGGCGCGCCTCCAAAATATACGGGCGCTTGGACACGTGCTTCCATCCCAACCCAACCCGCTATCTGCGACAGGCCCGTTAGCCCCATTTTCTGACCCAGAGTTTCCAATAAATCATTGGTTTGCACTTGTTGCTCGACGCCGGAAAAAGTCGCCAACTGGACGGCGTAATCGGCCGAATCGACTGGATTAAGCGGATCTTGGTTTTCCATCTGCACCGTGAGCATTTTTAAAAATGTCTCAAAGTCAGAACTAATGGCGGAATTTCTTGAATTGTCCGATTGCGATGCCGTGGTCGCGTTTGAACCGGTTGCGTATGTCTGAACAATTTCCATTATGCCTCCTTCAAAGCCTGATATCGACGTGCCCATCAACCTGTAAAGTCAGGCGATGAACGTCTTGGGTGGGTTGAGAATCGAGTTCTGTAGTTCCAAACGCATCAGAAGGGCGACGCTCTTTTGATGGCGGCTTTTCACTGTCAGAGCTACCTTCGCCAGAAAACTGAAATGACAAATTGTCAAAACCAATTTCGCGAAAATGTTCCGCAAGCTGATCGATATTTCGCCGCAATAATTCCAAAGTTTCAGAGCGTTCTGCCGATATTGACACAACCATTGATCCGTCGCCGGCCTGAAGCGTCAGACGTACTTTTCCCAGTTCCTCAGGGCTAAGCGCCAATTCGACCGGTTTGTCTTGTAGCGCACGCGCAGATTCGGCGATCATTTGAACTATGCGCGGCGAATGGTCGATTAACGGTTGGGCTGGGTTTGTCGTGGTTGGTTGGGCCGAAAGCTGCGGGCGCGCGACCTCAAATAGATTGCCCTCTGGCAGAGTTTCCGATTCCAAGGATATGATAGGCATTGGTTGCGTAATTGCGCCAACATCGGTGGGTTTGGAAATCTGATGCGCTTCCAAGGTTGCCCCAGCTTTCGGATAGCTCAATTTAACCGGGCTATGCGAAACTTGGTTTGTTTTATCTGGCGAACCAAATTTGGAGGGAAAATTCCCGACATCTTGGTCCGACATCCCGGGTGCATCCGGCAATGTCGGTAAGGCAATCTGCGGTGGGGTGGTTTGCGCGTCGCGTGGTTTGATTTCGGAGATTGAATTCCGGGCTGACACCAGTGAAACCTTCATTTCAATATCTGCGCGCTGGTGTGTTTTAATCAGGGCCGACTCAGATATCTGACCTTCGGTCGGTTTAACGAATGTTGAAACGCTTTTTGCCGGATCATTGCTAAAAGCCGACTCAGGATAACCTGCTTCAACACGCGGCAATGAACTAGGTAGCTGTGCTGACACGCCCGGTGCAGCGATGCTTTTCTGAATTTTGGTCTCCGGCTGTTGTGTCAGTTGTGGTGCGTTGTCCGATGCTTTTTGAGACATCTTCGGTTTTGTTGCCAGCAAACTGCTTGGCTTGTCGCTGAAGTTGTTCGCCGCATTCTCTAGTTTAAACACCGCCAACGATTCTTGCTTTGGAACCGTGTGGTTGGCTGTCACATCTTCTGGAATGGGCCGAAAATTACCCAATTCTTGGTTTTTGGTGCCAACCGCCGTCTGTTCATTAGCTGGGGCCTCTATGCCAAGAACTTTTACAGCATGCTGAGTCACCGCTTCTGGTGTTTTCTGTGCCCTGCGCGGGTCATTTTCGATCTGAATGTTGGTTTTGGAAAGAATGCGATCCTGAGTGAATGGTGCAGAATCGTTTTGACCGGCACCTGCTAAGTTGGATTGTGGGATAATCCTGAATTCGGGAATGCGTGACTCATTTTCGGCCTTCCGACCAGTAACTGGCTCTAGATCGAAAGCACTCTGCTGTTCCCTGAAGATAGCCACGTCCAGTAATTCGGCTCCAGCAGGAACGACCGTGGCGGACGGCAATTGGGGCAGCGTCTGAGGATCATAAGAAAACTCTCTTGTGTTAGAACCTGTACTGTTTGGCCCGGCAAATATGGCCGCCACCGCGGGTTGCAGGGCCGGGTCGCCCGTCGAGTTTTCCGGGTATTCCCCAAGAACTATTTCAAAATTATCCACTGGTTCGATAGAGGGCATAGCGTCCGCGATCGAACGTTTTGCACCCTGTTCGGGCAGTTTAGGAAGTGCGTTTTCAATATCCATTGGCCATCCGGGAATTCTTCGCCGATGCAATGACTATGGCCGCATTTGGTTACCACTTTTTTACTGGTTTGAGTTTATTACAGTCCAAGTAATTCGAATTGGAACAATCGATGATTACAATGCCGACGCATTCAAACCCTGTCAGTACAGCGGTCACACAACGTGATGAGGCGCTGTGGGACGCTGCCAAAAAATTAGAGGCTACTTTTTTGGCAGAAATGTTGAAATCTTCCGGGCTTGGTCAAACACCGCAGGCCTTTGGTGGCGGTTCTGGCGAAGATCAGTTCAGTTCGTTTCTGCGCCAAGCCCAAGCCGACACAATGGTAGAGGCTGGCGGAATTGGCCTGGCACAATCCCTGTTTGAAGCTTTGAAGGAACATGCAGATGGCTCTGTTTAAGTCCCGCGATGCACTTGATGGTCTGGAAGATCTATTGGACCGCGAGCGCAAGTGCATCCTAAAGGGCGAGTTTGACAAACTGCACCGCTTAGTTGCGGAAAAAGAACGCCTATTGAATTCGGCAAAACATGGGTCGCTGGCCCCGGACCGTTTGGCCAAGCTAAGCACTATGGCAAAACGAAATCAGCAACTTCTCGACGCTGCTGGCAAGGGCATACGGTCAGTTTCTGAGTTACTGAAAAAAATGCAAAACGGTGCTCCGCTCTCAACCTATGACCGTGCTGGCAGTCGCAAGACGCACAGTGAACACAAGGTCAGTGTTGAGCGGCGCGCCTGACGCCTTTATTCTCGGAAGATACCTGCCGAAACTCCTTAAAAACCTAACTATATTACGCCGTCAATTTATCTATCCATTAGCAATTTAATCTCAGATTACACGTGCGCCCCGAGGGGTGGCACGGCTGGCGAATTGCCATGTTTCCGTATCCGTCAGAATGGCATTCACTGGTCCCGTTTTAATTGGGCCTATTTTAATTTGGTGCAAAAGCGCCATCGACCAAAGGAAACTAAATGTCCAGTATTCTAACGAACAGAAGCGCCATGGTGGCCCTTCAGACGCTAAAAACAATCAACGCGAACCTTGGCCAGACGCAGGGCGAAATTTCGACCGGATTGAAAGTCGGAAGTGCGAAAGACAATTCCTCGATCTGGGCCATTTCGAAAGTGATGGAATCAGATGTGAAGGGCTACAAAGGCATTTCTGAAAGTCTCGGGCTTGGTGAATCCACGGTTGCTGTAGCCCGGCAGGGCGCTGAAACGATTACTGACCTGCTGACTGACATCAAAGGCAAAATTGTTGCCGCACAAGAAGAAAACGTCGACCGCAGTAAAATTCAGACTGATATTGCGACGCTTCGCGATCAGATCACATCGGTTGTGAATGCCGCGCAGTTTAACGGCCTGAACCTTTTGAAAGGCACCGAAGATGTAAATATTCTGTCGTCACTCGACCGGGCCAGCGACGGGTCAGTGACCGCCAGCAATATTAAAATTTCACGGCAGGATATGTCGACCTCTGCCGGCGCGCTTGGCACGGGCACTGACTTATCAACAAATGCGGCGCTCAGCGCGGCTGCCGCTACAAATGCAGGTAATACAGCCACAGTTACAATCGCAACTGACGGCGACATGAGCGATAATGCTGTGTCGATCAATGTTGGCGGTGCGACCCTTAGCTATTCTGTGGGCGACCTGTCGGGTGATCAGGATGCGGCTGCATCGTTGATTTCCGGTGCGATCAATGCACTTGGAATTGTCGGTGTAACGGCCAGCGTTTCGACAAATGTAATAACGCTGACATCCACCCGGGCATTTGATGACGTAAGCTTGACATCAACTGGTGCTACCGCATCAGCAGCGACGATCGCCGAACGTGCAGAAACGCTTACTTTCTCTGGGTCAGCTAACGTGGCGGAAGGCGATGGGTATCAGGTAACCGTTGGCAGCAATGCTTTCACATATGTTGCTGGCAAAGATGAAACATTTGAAGATGTTGCCAAGGGTCTGAAGGCAGCGGTCGACGGTGGTACCATCACAGACGTATCAACCCAGGTTACCCAGAATACTTCCGGCCAATGGATACTAAAAGTCGACAACGACGGCGCTTCGTCACAATCTCTCGCGCGGGCTGGTGCAGCGGATGGCACTGCGTCAGGTGGGCTGTTTGGACTGGACGCGATCAACGTCACAACGAATGCTGGGGCAGACGCAGCCCTTTCCAACATCGAAACCCTGATCAGCAACTCAATCGATTCGGCGGCAGAATTTGGCTCCGCACAGGGACGCATCGAAATTCAACGCGACTTTATCGGCAAGCTGACGGACTCGTTGAAATCAGGTATCGGGACGCTGATCGACGCCGACATGGAAGAAGCGTCGGCTCGGTTACAAGCTCTGCAGGTTCAGCAACAACTTGGCGTTCAGTCATTGTCGATTGCAAACCAGTCACCGCAGTCGATCTTGTCACTTTTCCGATAAGACAATCAGTGTGGGCGCCGTGACGGTGGCGTCCACATTTGAATGAGCAAAACGCTCATTAATTTGGTCTAAGGAAGGACCCAAAGTGAACGCTTTCAACATGGCCCAAACGGCTTATACATCTTCCATTGCCCCGGTGAAAACAGAACGTGGCACAGAATATGACGCATTTTCACACGTCACCCGCGCTCTAAAGGCTACCTCGGAAAAATCTGACTATCCTGCATTTATCGCGGCTCTACACGAAAACAGAAAACTCTGGACATTACTTGCCGTTGACGTCGCAGACGCTGACAATGGCCTGCCACGCCAGTTGCGTGCTCAGTTGTTTTACCTTGCGGAGTTTACCCAGAAACATACTTCGCAAATCATTGCTGGTAGGGCTGATTCCGCACCACTAATCGATGTGAACACTTCTGTAATGCGTGGCCTGCGCCACGGTAGAGGTGGCGCATGAGTGGTCTGGTTCTTAAGCTCGGGCCAAGAGAAAGAATTCTGGTTAATGGTGCGGTAATCGAAAATGGTGATCGGCGCAGCCGCTTGTCGATTGTCACGCCCAACGCCAACATCCTGCGCTTGCGCGACTCAATCCATCCGGAAGAGGTTAATACACCAGTGCGACGCGTCTGCTATATCGCGCAGTTGGTATTATCCGGCGACGCAAAGGCAGAAGACGCAAAGATGCAACTGCTCCGTGGGATCGAGCAACTCAGTCAGGTCCTCACCGATATAGATAGTCGCGATTTACTGTCCGAAGCCACCGATGCAGTCCTTGATGCGCAATACTATTTAGCAATGAAAGCGCTTCGAAGCTTGCTGCCGCGCGAGGAACGGTTGATGGCGGCACAGCCCTCATGAGCTTTCAACCGATTGTTCTTTCTTCGGGATATACCGGTTGGACATTTTTGGCCCGCACGAAAGAGGACCAACAAGAAGCGCTATCAGAAACTGCGCAGATGCGGCGCGAAACCGACTATTTTCGCGACAACATTGCGAACGCCAAAACTGCATCTGATTTGGTTGCGGATCGCCGATTGTTAAGCGTGGCTCTTGGCGCGTTTGGGTTGCACGACGATATCGGCAATACATTCTTCATAAAGTCAGTTCTGGAAGACGGAACACTTGACGATGGTGCTTTGGGAAACCGGCTATCAGACAAGCGGTATCTAGCAATGTCAAAAGCATTCGGTTTTGGCGATTTTTCGATCGCTAATACTCAGCTTTCGGATTTTCCAGATAAGATAATTACGGGGTATCAAGACCAAGAATTTGAACTAAGGATCGGCACACAAGACGAAGACCTCAGGCTGGCGCTTGGCGTTGAAAGAGAGGTAGGGGCCCTTTTGTCGACCGACACGACCGATGATGGGTATTGGTTCTTAGTTATGGGCAACCCTCCGCTGCGGCGGGTATTCGAAACGGCATTGGGTATGCCTGCATCGCTCTCGGGTCTGGACCTCGACCGCCAGCTTCTAGAATTTCGAGAAAAAGCCAGCCAGATTCTCGGAGATAGCTCTGTGCAACAGTTTTCGGACCCAGAAAAACAAGAATGGTTAGTGCGCAGGTTTCTTATTCGCACTGAGGCAGAAAATTCATTTGCCTCGACATCATCCGGATCCGTCGCTTTGGCGTTATTGCAAAATGCCGGCTACTAAACTTCGTCGGCTCTGTCATTCAGTGCTTTTTACTGCATGGGTTTCAAGTTGGAAAATGTTCATTCAGATTCTCTGAATGTTCCGGCAAGAAACCGGCAAGGCGTTCAAAACTTTCCCGAATGCCCGAGAGCTCGTTGGCGGCAATGAAGTTATCCAATTTTGGCCAAACGGCTATCGCCTCGTCGATCTCGGCGTCAGTTCCAGCCGTATATAATCCGGCGCGAATCATCATCTGGTTTTGCTCATAGCTTCCCAACAGCCTGCGCGCTCGGCCAATCAATTCATTTTCCTGCACACTGGCGGCCAATGGTAGCGACCGGGAAACAGAGCGCAGTAAGTCAATTGACGGAAAACGCCCACGCTCGGCAATTTCTCGGTCCAGAACGATATGCCCATCCAGAACCCCGCGCAGTATGTCTGCAACTGGTTCATCCATTTCAGACCCGGCGACAAGAACACTAAAAATTGCCGTTATGTCACCTGTAAATTCGAAACCGGTTCCGGCCCGTTCGCAAAGCGCAGTGATCTCATATGCCGTTGATGGGGGATATCCACGCAGCGTCGCGGGTTCACCAATTGCCAAAGCCACTTCTCGGTGGGCATCTGCGAACCTGGTGACGGAATCCGCCAAAAACAAAACATGTTGCCCCTGATCCCGAAAAAATTCGGCGACAGCCATCCCGGCCCAAGCACACCGTCGGCGCGCCAGGGGTGATTGGTCGGATGTAGCGGCCACGACTACAGCGCGCTCCATGCCGGTTTTTCCTAGGATTTTTTCAACAAACTCGCGCACTTCCCGACCACGCTCTCCTATCATTGCGATGACAACAACGTCAGCCTGAACACCGGTTGCCAGCCGCCCAAGCAACGTAGATTTTCCCACGCCGGAACCCGCAAACAGCCCTATCCGTTGGCCGCGAACCAGCGGCAACATTGTGTTGAATACTGCCAACCCGGTTTCTAACCGCTGCCCAAAACCCCGACGATTTGACGGATTGATCGGAGCGCCCCGCAACGGTTTAGCAACTGCGCCAGAAAGGATTTCGCTGCCATCTATTGCTTTTCCATAGGGGTCGATAATCCGGCCCAACCAACTGGAATGGGGAGCAATTTCATTTTTACCTAAATGGTGGACTGCATCATCAATACGCAGCCCATCCACCACACCATCGGGCAGAACAATTAGGTTTTCATCATCAATTTGCAACACTTCTCCGGCAACAACCGCACCGGAATGGGAATGAATTTCGACGAGATCGCCCAACCCAACTCTATTAGATAGCCCCGCCACACAAAGTGTTCCGCGGCCAATTTCCCTAATTCTTCCGACCCATTTTGACGTTTCAAGTCGCGCAACCTCGGGCAGCAAATCAGTCAAGTCTACATGTGTCATCAAAATTCCTTTGGCTTTGAAAACGGTTTCTAAAGGAATCAGGGTTAAGCCTTGGTTGAAATCCTTCGAGGGAGAAGCCCCGATGTTCGACAAAATTGAGATTTTTCGACTGGCAAACGGTTTGGCGGTACATTCCGCCAACCGACAGTCGGTCATCGCGCAGAATATCGCCAATTCCGATACACCGGGATACCGGGCCAAAGATACGCAGCCTTTTTCGGATACTTACGTAAATTCGAATGAGGGCAGTCTGCGGATCACGCGCAGTAAGCACCTAAAACCAAACTCTGCCGGGAACACCGGGACCAATCTGCTCGATGCAGGCGGAGAGTCTTCGCCTAATGGTAATACTGTTTCTCTGGAACTGGAAATGGTGAAAGCGACTGAGGTTCGCCGTCAGCACGATCTGGCTTTGTCCGTTTACTCCAGCTCACTCAATATTTTGCGCACTAGTCTTGGGCGTGGACGCTAGGGGATGCAAGTTTAATGACTGATCTTTCCAAAACTCTCCAGTTGTCAGCAAGTGGCATGCAGGCGCAGGCAAATCGAATTCGTCACATTTCCGAAAACATCGCGAACGCGGACACCCCCGGCTATCACCGGAAATCGATCAGTTTTGAAGCTGAAATGTTGGCCGGCAGAATGACTGGCGCCGTTCAAACCGGCAATGTTGAACTAGACCAACGCGAATTGTCGCAAATTTTCGACCCCGGTCATCCAATGGCCGATGAAACTGGCCACTATGATGGATCGAATGTCGATCTGGTGGTCGAAATCGCTGACGCGCGCGAAGCGCAGCGCAGCTATGAGGCGAATTTAAAGATGTTTGATCAGGCGCGGCAAATGTCCAAAAGCCTGCTTGAACTTCTACGCCGTTAGAGGAGACTAAAATGGACTTACGTTCCTCAATCGCCACCCAGCAGTATGCAGCGACCCGCCCGGTTACAGCGGCAAAACCCGCACCGGGCGGGCAAAATGGCATTTCAGAAGCGGTGGGCAATTTTGCCGATTTACTTCGCTCTGGCGAAGATACAGCCAAAGCGGCATTGACCGGCGGCGCTGATCCACACGCACTTGTTCAGGCATTGGCCCAAACTGAATTGGCGGTCGAAACAGCCGTTACTGTTCGCAACAAGGTTGTGGAAGCCTATCAAGAAATACTGCGGATGCCGGTGTAGCCTTATGGACGAAGTAGTATTTTATGACACCTTGCGACAAGGCCTATGGGTTGCCGTCGTAGTCTCGACACCGATTTTGCTCGTGGCACTTGTCGCGGGCGTAGCTGTGGGATTGTTTCAAGCCCTTACCTCTATTCAGGAAATGACACTGACATTCGTTCCAAAATTGGCAGCCATATTGGCCGTATTTTGGGCGTCGATGGGTTTCATGACAGAATCAATCACGTCGTTCTTCACTCAGCGCATTGTTCCGCTGATCGCGGGAGTTTGAAGAATGGACAACGCTGGATATACATCGCTTGGCCGCCAATCCGGCCTGTTGCGCGAAATGCAATTGGTCGCAAATAACATCGCCAATATCTCTACCAACGGGTTTCGCAAAGAAGGCTTGGTGTTTGCGGAATACGTTCATGCGATGGATGGCAGCGATCCCTCACTTTCGATGGCTCATGCAAATGTCCGAGCGACGAACATGGCACAAGGCCCGATGACTCAGACCACAAACCCATTCGATCTGGCGATTGAAGGCCCGGGGTTTTTTCTTGTCGAAACTCCGAACGGAAACCGACTTACCAGAGCTGGAAATTTCACCCCAAATTCTGAGGGAGAGCTGGTTACAGCCGATGGCTACCGGGTTTTGGACATTGGGTCTGCCCCCGTTTTCGTGCCGCCAGATGCCAGCTCTATCGCAATTGCCAGCGATGGCACGGTCTCAACCGGAGGAAGGCCATTGGCACAAATTGGCGTCTTTGAACCGGCCAATCCGGCGAAATTTATTCGTGCAGGCAGCACAATGTTTGAGGCTGAAGGTGACTTAAACCCAGTTTCCAATGCGCAAATTTTGCAAGGCTTTTTGGAAGATTCCAATGTTAATCCGGTGCTTGAAATCGCGCGGATGATCGAAGTTCAACACGCTTATGAACTGGGGCAAAAACTGCTCGATCAGGAAGACGACCGAATTCGAAGTGTCATGCAGACACTTAGCCGATAGGGGAGTATACAATGCGAGCTTTAAAAATTGCAGCCACTGGAATGAGTGCACAACAAATGCGCGTAGAGGTGATTTCAAACAACCTCGCCAATATGAATACCACTGGCTACAATGCCCGGCGCGCCGAATTTTCCGATTTACACTACCAGCAAGTGACCCGCGCAGGATCAATCAGTTCGTCGGACGGAACCGTTTTGCCAACTGGTGTTCAATTGGGACTTGGTGTGCGCCCGTCATCGGTAACTGTGAGCCTGTCGCAGGGGTCACTATCGCCGACCAACGGCGATCTCGATTTCGCAATTGATGGTCAGGGATATTTTGAGGTGACGCTGCCGTCGGGCTTGTCGGCTTACACGCGCGACGGCGCATTGAAACGGTCCGCCGATGGTTTGGTCGTCACGTCCGACGGCCACGCTGTCGTCCCGGATATTGTCATACCCTCGGATGCACGCAGTATTTCGACCAATGCCGAGGGCGAGATTTACGCATATTTCACTGACCGCGTAGAGCCAGAGTTGTTGGGTCAGTTCACATTGGCCGGATTTGCCAATGCAAAAGGACTCGAGGCGATGGGAAATAACTTGTTTCTCGAAACATCCGCCTCTGGTTCAGCCCTCGTGACAACGCCCGGTTCCGACGGTTTGGGCACTTTGCGGCAAGGCTACTTAGAGGATTCCTCGGTTGATGCCGTCCGGGAAGTGACTGAATTGATCGAGGCTCAGCGCGGTTATGAACTAAACGCCAAGGTCATTACCGCAGCAGACCAAATGTTGGCTGCAACGACACAGGTGCGCTAGCATGAAACTTGGATACGTGGCACTGGCAATTATTGGTTTTCCAACACTTGTTTTTGGCGACACATTGATAGCCACGCGCACTATCCGGGCGCAGACGGTTTTAACCAAAAATGACGTTACTATTCTGCGCAACAATTCTCCTAACGCTTTGACAGGAATCGACGACATCATCGGCTTGGAAACGCGCGTTACGCTTTATGAAGGGCGACCAATAAACAGCCGCGACATTGGCCCGGCTGCTATCGTTGAGCGCAATCAAATTGTGACCTTAATGTATCAACGCGGAGGGCTGTCAATTGCCGCCGAAGCACGATCGCTCGGACGCGCCGGTATTGGCGAAGTTGTTCGGATTATGAATCTTGCTTCGCGGCAAACGGTCACTGGAATCGTCAGGCACGACGGAACGGTATCAGTCCGCAGTTACTAATCAAAATTGGATAGTCTTAATGCGAAAATTACTGCTGCTACTATTTCTTGTTCCTGCGTGCGCGCGGCTGGAAAATATCGATTCCGCAACAAGGCTGACAACCAGCATAAATAGTGTCGAGCATTTGGCCATGATGTCGCCTGGTTTACCGTTACAGGCCGACCGCAACGATAACACTGACACCGCATCGTTATGGAGCGGTGGGCGAAAATCTTTGCTTGGTGACCGGCGCGCGCTGCGTCAGGGAGACATCATGACTGTTGTCATTGAAATAGATGACAAGGCAGAAATTTCCAATTCGACGACAAGTAGTCGAAGCGGATCACAAACTATGGCGCTGCCTTCATTACTGGGGATTCCGCAACGCATTAACCCACTTCTACCCGATGGCGCCAGTCTGGATTCTGCAGTTTCAACAAACTCTTCAAGCAAAGCAAATGGCGACGGCTCGGTGCGTCGAAAGGAAAAACTGACCCTAAGAGTCGCGGCCACAATTACAGCTGTATTGCCAAATGGTGTATTGGAAATTCAGGGATCACAAGAAGTACGCGTGAATTTTGAGGTCCGCGAATTACTTGTATCCGGGTTCGTTCGGCCCGAAGATATTTCCCGAAAAAATGAGATCACCTACGACAAAATAGCATCCGCTCGGATTTCTTACGGTGGTCGAGGCCAAATATCCGACAACCAGAGGCCACGATATGGCCAACGAGTGATTGATAGTGTCCTTCCATTCTGAGGCGAAAGAATATGAGTAAAATACTTCCAGTTGTTCTTTCCGCACTAGGCCTCGGCGCGGGAATTGGTGGCGGCATCGCGCTGCGACCAGATCCCGTTGAAACTGTGGAAATGAATCCGTGCGGCGATGTTGCTGTGCCACATACAGCCAGTGCAATACCAAACGAGAAAGTCACCGACGAAAATGTCGACTATGTAAAACTGAACAACCAGTTTGTAATCCCTGTCGTGCAAGATGGACGCGTCAGCGCACTTGTCGTGCTCGCGCTAAGTTTGGAGGTTGCCAGCGGCCAACAGGAGCTAGTCTATCAACGTGAACCAAAGTTGCGTGACGTGTTCCTTCAAGTGCTATTTGATCACGCAAACGCCGGCGGATTTGACGGAGCGTTCACCAGTGGGCTGAACATGTCGTTGCTACGGGATGCGTTGAGGGAATCCGCCATTAAAACTCTGGGTTCAATAATTTCCGATGTATTGATTGTGGATGTTGTACGGCAAGATGCCTGAACTGATTTCGGCACGGTAATATCCCAGCATTAGTTTGCTATTTCCAAGAGCCTTTGGGCTTCCTCTTTGCCAACTCAACCACGACATCAGCACGGCCGTATGCCACCGCCAATTTTTCTTTCTGGAATTCGCGATCAGCGGCCAAATGAATGAGCTCCAGCGAAAGTACTTGGCGCCGTTTGGCCAACCAATCACGCCAATTGTTTTGCGTCCGAAAGTTCGACCCACGGCAATTGCTCTCGCCGGACCAATTCGAACGAGCATTCGCCCGAAGTGATCGAATTTCTTTTTCAAGAGATTCCATTTTCTGATTGGTTATTGCCAGTTTTTGCATATCTGCATCGCGCACCATTACTAGCAACGGAACAAGAGATTGAAACGCACTTTTCATTTTCGCCATGCCTGCCCTTTGGCTTTGGTGTTCATTGCTTCTGCAAAACGGATCGCAGCGGCGACAGCGCGAAAATGTTCCGGCTGGATTTGTTCGCCGACATCAATATTTGCATATAGTGTGCGTGCCGTTGGCGGATCGTGTTGAACCGGGACGCCAGATTCTTGCGCAATTTCACGAATTCGAGCTGCCACACTATCGACACCCTTAGCGACACAAACCGGCGCTTCACCCGGGGCACGGCTCCATTTCAAAGCAACGGCGAAGTGGGTTGGGTTTACAACAATCACATCGGCTGAAGGGACGTCGGCCATCATCTGAGTTAGGGCAATTTCCTGCGCTTTCTGACGGCGCTGCTGCTTGATGTGGGGATCACCTTCCATCTGTTTAGACTCATCCACAAGTTCCTGCCGTGACATCCGGTTTTTGCGGATGTGTTCAGAATTCTGCCATAGGAAGTCAATCCCACCAATCGCCCCGGAAACCAAAAGCACCACAAGTAAAAACTCAATGGTCAAACGCAGCATCATTGCAGTAACAGCCGCGGGTTCAAGGGTCACCGCAGCCGCTATCTCCGGCGTATGGTTGGTCAAAAACACACCCAAAAAAATTGAGTACACTAGTAGTTTAGAAAAACTTTTCAGAAACTCGAATAATCCCTGCCGCCCAAACTTGTTCTTTGCATTTGATATGAAAGAAATTTTGCTGATTTTTGGTGCAAGTTTGGAGGGCGCAACAACAAAGGACTGCTGTGCGATTATCGTCAGCAAGGCAGCGGCTGCCGGGACTGCAAACCAAGCTAACAATGGCTTGATGGCTTCCAAAATTATCGACGAGAAAACTGCGATGTGCCCGCCGGAAAACAAGTTGGCGGATAAATAGTCAGGTTGCGCGATCAGCTTGGTTAATACGGAACCCAAATCGCCCAACGTCTTTGCCCCCAAAGACAGCGCCACTAACAAAAACCCACAATATGCAGCAGCTGTCGTTAAGTCTGTCGATCTTGGAACTTCTCCCTTTTTTCGGGCGTCCTCCAGTTTCTTCTGTGTGGGATCAAATTGCTTTTCTGTTTCGTCTTCACCCTGGCTCATGGTGAAATTCCAAACGGATTATTCAGAAAATAAGTCAACGCCGACATCCAAACCCGCAATATCAATGGCGTCGTCACAAACAATAAGACTAAGCCACCCGCAGTAATGGCTGGCGCGCCAACGAACGACACCATCAGTTGCGGCATTGCCCGGTTGATCACACCCATAGCCGTGTTGTAAATCAGCGACGCGATAACAAATGGCGCGGCCAACGAGAATGCCAAACCAAATGCGCGACCGATTCTATGTACCCCCCACGCCGAAAATTCGGCGCCGTCAGGAAACCTCCCTGGTTCCAAAATCTCGTATGAATAGACCAAGAGTTCGACCGCTTGAACATGTAGCCCAAAGGAGACAGCTATTGCCAATCCGGCAACTAAAAACAGATGCCCAATTGCAGGTTGAGGCTCGGCAGCGGCGCCACCAAAGATTTGCGACAACGATGTTGATTGCGCAGCTATTGATCCCGCAATCTGCAATGAATGGATGAATAGCCGAAGCGAAAGCCCGATGGCGAGACCAGAAATTACTTCGGAGAATAGGAAGCTCAATGCCGATGCAAACGTTGGCTCTACTTCGGAAAATAACGAGAATACCGCCGGCGTGATAATTGCAGTAAAACACAAAGCTATTACAAGACGTACGCGTTTGGGGATCGATTGTTCGCCAACAACGGGCAGAATCGCAACCGCTGCCCCTACTCTGAGGAAAACAAAAAATACGATTAGAAGTGCATCATCACCAACTTCTGAAACTAGCG
Source organism: Marinosulfonomonas sp. (assembly GCA_019090885.1). Classification (GTDB taxonomy): domain Bacteria; phylum Pseudomonadota; class Alphaproteobacteria; order Rhodobacterales; family Rhodobacteraceae; genus NORP110. Next base: position 6,361 of record JAHRVC010000021.1, on the reverse strand, counting down.
AGAGTAGTTCCGTCAAGCTGGCACCAGTCCAACCAAAGATGGTTTCGCCTCAGTGCCAATCTCATCGTATGACAGGACCGTATTATTTATGCCTTTTGCGACAAGGACGGTGTGCAAGAATCGACGGCGGTGCGTGCTGGTTACCAATGCGGGATAGACTCCGGTTTCTCCTGCCATTGCGATCTTGTCTGCAATTGCATTGGCCAGCTTGTTAAATTCGTCAGGCGGCAAGGCTACATCTGTCCCACGTTCACTCTCCAATTGGTATTTTGTGAATTTCTCTTCCCAGTCGGGTGCTAGTTGTATCAGCGGCACGGTGCCGTCACTGCGGCGAAGATCTGCAACCAACTGAAACCCCAATTTCTGACGCACAAATTCACAAACCGATTCTGGCGAGGACGTCGTTGGTCTTGCTTCTGCCATTGCCTCCAAAATTAGAGGCAAGTTTCGGATCGAGACCCTTTCCTGTAACAATAATCGCAGCGTGGCCAGCAGGGCATCAATCGGAATTTTATCTGGCATTAACTCATCAAATAGGCGGCGGTTTGCCTCAGCCCTGTTTGGATCGCTGAGATTGGTCATCTCTTCCAGAAGGCGGCGCAGCGATTTCATCCCCAACAACCGGGCGAGGTTCTTTTTGAGAACTTCCAACAAGTGTGTGGCAAGCACTTCGGCAGGGTTAACAAGCGTTATTCCCGACAGCGCGACAGTTTCCTGATCCGGTACATTTACCCAACGCGCCGGGGCGCCATATACTGGTTCACTCACATCCTTGCCATCAGGGACACCCGCAGCTTCCCCATTTAAAAGTGCAAGCGCGCGATCGGGATCCAGATAGTCCCGCGCTTGCTCCACACCTTGAATTCGGATTGAATAGGCTCCGGTTGGCAATGAAGCAGCGTCTGTCAGCCGTATTTCCGGAAGGATCACCCCAAAACTAGTCGCTATGTAACGGCGGATGTTTTCGACCCGTGCCTCTAACCCAGTGGCAGGGTCGAGCACCATCGATACGAGATCGGGCGCAAATTCGACGTGGATATCATCAAGATCGAGCAAATCACCTAGCGTAAGTTTGCTTTCAGGCTGGGCCTTGGAAGCCGGCTGGTTTTCACTTTTTCTCTTTTTGGCTTCGCTGAGGTAGCCGGTCCAACCACCTGCTCCCAACGTCACCGCGCCAACTAAGAACGGCAAAAATGGCAGGCCTGGCACCAGGGCAAAAAGCGCCATCAACACAGAAACCGTCAAAAGTGCAGCAGGGTATCGTCCAAGTTGATCGAACAAAGCAATATCGGTTGCGCCTTTATTGCCGCCGCGGGCCAACAGCAATGCCGAGGCAATCGAAATGATTACAGCGGGAATTTGTGACACCAGACCGTCACCCACCGTCAGAATTGCATATGTTTCGAATGCGCGTCCAAGCGGCATGTCATGCACGACGACACCAATAATCAGGCCCATCACCATATTCAGAACTGTGATCAAAAGGCCTGCAATTGCGTCACCTTTCACAAATTTTGACGCACCATCAAGGGAGCCGAAAAAAGTCGTTTCCGCTTGTTCTATCTCGCGACGCCTTTTGGCTTCGTCATGGTCGATGGCACCTGCTGACATGTCACTGTCAATCGCAAGTTGTTTGCCGGGCATACCGTCCAGCGCAAACCTTGCGCCAACTTCTGCCATGCGCGTCGCACCTTTCGTGATGACCATAAAATTCACAATGAGTAGCACTCCGAAAACTACTAACCCAAGGAAAACGCTCCCATTCATCACAAAATTTGCAAATCCTTGGATGACGTCGCCAGCGGCTCCGGTTCCTGTGTGACCCTCCCCGATAATTAGTTTTGTCGATGAAACATTCAGCGATAATCTTAACATAAGAGACGCCAGCAAAACTGTCGGAAAGGCCGAGAATTCGAGCGGCCTTTCGATGAACAAGGTGACAGTGAACATCAAGATTGCCAAAGCAAAAGAAGCCGCCAGCCCGACATCCAGGACCCAGGCCGGCATTGGCAAGATCATCATTACAATGATCGCCATCAGGGCAAGAGCCAACAAGATCGTTGGCTGGAATAGATTTGATAAGGAAAACTGCGTTGGCATATCAGCCATCACCGATCAGTCTCGTGACGCCATTTCCGGAAGCTGAAGGAAAAAGTGAACCTAGTCCGCCGACGGAAGCTGCACCGCCTTTCAGCAGTGGAAACCGGTTTACTCGCGTCGGCTTGGGTACTGTATTGGGCCCCGCGGGTGAAATTTGCTTGGGACCGACAACCGCAACGTCCATCTGGCCGTTGGAAAATTTCGAGTGTAGGGACTTAAAACGTGCCCGATATTTATTGGCATATTTCGGGGTGCGCGAGTGATAAGCGCCCGCAGCATCGGGCCAGTTGCCCTTTTCCGCATATAGTTCAGCCAGAAACTTTGCCGCATAAAGCGCATTCGCATTCGGTTCAAACATTTCATCAATCGAAACAAACGCCTGACCATGCCATTTATAGTTTAATTGGAAGCAACCAATATCAAAACTGCGGGCACCACGATTGTATTCTTTGGCAACATATTCTTTTGCTTTTGTAACGCTATCAAACCACAATCCTTTCCCTTCCATATTTACGGTCCAGGGCCACGGACGGAAAGATGTGCCGCGTTTTCGTCCTGTTTCCGTAAGTGAAATTGCATGAAGCACTGAAGCCGGAACACCGGTCGCTTTTGCGGCGAAATTGGCTGCCCGGCTGCAAATATCCGCCGTATCGGAAGGCGCCAATGAAAGGGCAGGGTGTGCACCTAGTATTATAACTAAAACCGACGGGAATAGCTGCGCTAACGCCATTTTTTGAATCAAAGAATGTAGGTTTCTTTTGGCCATTTGATGCGCAATTCTTGCTGTATCTGTTGGCCTCAATGCTACTTAAATCTAGTTTAAATTGTGTAACCAAATATCCACTTAATAAACTGACTTCGCTGCCAGCATTTCTTTCAGTATATTTTGGGTTCCGCGGCTGGATTCAAGTATTGATCGACCCTGTGCCACCGCCTCGTTTCGCGCAGAGTCAATTGGCTCGGCGCCAATGCCGACATCCAACAACTGTGGCTGCGAGACCGACGCCAACGCCAGTTTTGCGGCAGCCGATTTTCCGGGAATTTCAAGATTGGAAATTTGATTCCAGTCAGCAGATCGCCAAGCCGCACTGTTGCGCGCAGCTGCGTCATCAAATTTTTGATACAGTCCTACAGCATTTCTAAGATCGCCGGATTGCTCCAATATTCTTGCACGCAACTTGTCTGCAGGGACGTTTTGTAAACCGTCCAGTTGATCCATTGCGCTTGCAAGTTGCCCGTCTGCAAAAGCAATATCAGCTAACAAGAGTTTATGCTCGTCGTTACGTATGCCAGCGATCGGGGCAACGGTCATTTGAGCCGTGTTAACGAAGCCAAGTTCAACTAGACGTCGGGCGATAGCAATTCGGGCCGCGATTGTTGCCGCGCTCTGATCAAAACTGGAAATTTTGTTTTCAAAAACAATCTCTAGAAATTCTCCATCACTGGAGATTGACGTGTTTCGAAGGTGTGCTTCGGCGCGCAAACTATCCGCCTCTTTTGTCAACATGTCGCCTGTTCTGATTGCCGAATCGATCCGCTCAAATGTCGTCTTGATATTTCCGTTGGTCGCAAATGCCCGGATCGAGGCGCGCATCAGTTGGCCTCCCAATTCCAGGCCCCGATACTCGACAGCAAGCGCATCAGCCGAACGAGCCACATTTTCGCTGACTGGTTGACCATTTTCCAAGGTCGCATCAATCATCTCAACCAATGCTACCGCAGAGTGCGGACTGTCCGCATCCACAACTAAATTCCAACTGTGGATCGACTGGCCGACATTTCCGCTTTTCGCTGCAATTCGCGCTTCTGTTAGATTAAACCTCGGGCCGTCGGTGGCCGGAGCCCGATCAACTAAATCTCGAATCGCTTTCGCCGCTTCCACATCTTCGGCTGCAAGAAACCGTGTCGCAACACGTGGCCCCAAATGTTGACGCAAATGGACAGGTAGACCAGAGAACGTTCGCAAAATCGCTTTGACATCATGAACGTTTCCTTTGGGAATTTTATCCATTGCCAAAATTGCCCACATCGACGCCGATGTTGCGCAACTGACTTGTGCCCGAACTATACTAGGTGCCGCCACCTGATATTCGTCCAATATCGACGCCAGTTCGCTAAGAATTTGCTCGGGTTTTGATCCAGTGCCAAAGGTCTTGAGAACTGCGTTAGCTTCAGCGCCAAACCCCATAAAAATATATCGTCGCGCCAGCTGTTCAATTGCAACTGGTTCCGGATTGTCAAATTCTCCGATCAGCGAGGCGCGCAATGATTCCAAGGTGTGTGCCACCTGACCAGCCTCGCCCCAATTTCGCACGTCAAAATAGTCATTCGGCAGGCAGATGTCGCCGTCGTGTGACAATACCGTCGGCTCAATCGTCTGAATTGCGCTCCGATCGACCGCCGTTTCTATTCGTAAATGGGCATTCTTGTAGGGCAATAATTCAACAGGTTTGGCTGGCGGCTCTGATTCTAATTTCAGACCGTCGGACGGTCGGCCATTTTCGGCACCAATATTTGGAAGTGGCGCCAATTGCGGCGGATCCACAACAACCAACCCCTGCGAGGCTGCACGAAGAAGCCCCGATAACAATGCTGATTGCGCTTGGTTCACTCTTTGATTGAGCGGATCATCCAGAAACCGTGTAGACGGAATAGTACCCATTGCATCAGGCATAATATTGAACGTTCCAAAGCTCGGAAAGAGGTCCGCGGCGCGGGTAGAGTTTTCCACACTTTTAGTAGATTCTTCTGGGGGTTTCGGTTCCCCATGGGCGGCGACACTAACTGTTGCAATTTCAATTTCATCTGCAACCTCCGATCTGGCTCCAATTTTTGGTAGAGTATTTGGATGTGTAGAGCCCGATTCTAACACGCTAATAAAGGGTTGATCGGCCTGCGAACCTAAGTTTCCAAAATCGGTTTGCGGTGCCACCTGTGAAATTTCAGATCCAAATTTCAATCCTCCCGACGCCGGAATCTGTGCTGTGTTGCGCTCGGCAAACAAGGTTGGCAACTGCCGTTCAAATTGAGAATTTGGATCGCTCTGCCCGCTTTTTATGTCGACAACTAATCGCCCTGCGCGAATTTCAAATGCGTCTCCGGCGCAATCACAATCAACTTCGAAAAATAGTGTGTTCGGTCCGGTTTGGCTTAACGCCGAAATTCTAGTTCTTGGGATGCGGTCGAAAACTTGCGACAAATTTAATTCTGCATCCACCGAGAAGCGGAGTTCGTACCCACCGGCCACCCGACCAAACTCCCATTCTGGTGACGTATCCAATTGCAACACTATCCGCGAGAAATCCGCATGCTCACCGGACAGAACGATAGTAGAAACCGCCTGACCATTGGCGGAACTCGCAACTAACATGAACAGGCAGAAAAGACGTCTCACGCTGCTGCCTGTTTCAACTCTTTCAGAGCAATCTCGAGATCGGAGAAGGTCGGTCTGATGTGACTTGGTGTATTTTGTCGGCCGACTTCGATGCATATATTGGTGGCATGGTTATATAGATTGGCAATTAGGACTTCGCGGATCAGTTGGTAAAAATGGCTATCGTCTTCGACAACAGATTTTACCTTGGCCGCAAATGGCCCCACCAACCCATAGGCCAAAAACACACCCAGGAAAGTCCCCACAAGCGCGCCACCAATTAATTTCCCCAATATTTCTGGCGGCTGGTCGATCGAACCCATGGTTTTGATGATGCCAAGAACCGCGGCAACGATCCCCAATGCCGGCAGACCATCGGCAAGGGTCTGCAACGCATGGCTTGAATGCATCGAATGGTGCAGGTTTGCTTCAATCCTTTTTTCAAGGACTTCTTCGACTTGGTGCGGATCATCGTAATTCATGGACGCAGAGCGCATCGTGTCGCAGATCAAATTCACAGCTTCAGTATCGGTCAGTATTTTCGGGTAGCGCGAAAAAACCGATGAACTTTCAGGTTCCTCGATGTGTTCTTCAAGGCCGACGGGGTTTTGGCGCGCAATCCGTATCAGTTCGAACAGAAGGCAGAGTAGATCACGATAATCCTCCGGCTTCCAATTAGGGCCCTTGAACACCTTTCCCATATCTTTGAGTGTGTGCTTAATCGCCGGAACATCGTTGCTGATGACAAACGCACCAGCAGCCGCACCGCCGATCATCGTGAACTCATACGGCGCCGATTTCAGAATAATTGCCATTTTGCCGCCAGCAGCAAGATAGCCACCAAATACCATCACAAAGATCAGGACAATCCCAACAATTCCAACCACC
>JAHRVC010000020.1 GCA_019090885.1 Marinosulfonomonas sp. | reverse complement strand
GCGGCATCCAACGCGATCACGTCAAAGCCCTGGGCTGTCAGCCAAAGCGCGTGACGCCCCACGCCCGCCCCCAGATCAAGAATGCGTGCACCTTGTGCCAGACCAGCCGCCCATTCTTGCACGTCCTTCTCGGGCGTCAGCCACTTGCTATCTTCTTGGATGGATTTCCATTGGTCATTCCAATGCTGGTCTGCTGTGTTCGATTTCACCGTTGTTCTCCTATAATTTTGGTGCGGGCCCAGCCGCTGACGAGCTCGATCCCGATCACAACAACTGCGATCATCAAGATCACGGTCATCGCTGTGGGGTAATCGAAAAGGTCAAAACCAACTTTAAGCTCGATCCCGATCCCACCCGCACCGACAAGGCCAAGGATAGTCGACGACCGGACGGCTTTCTCCAAGGCAAAGAGAGAGGTGGAAATGAAAGCAGGCAGGCTGCCGGGGATCGTGGCACAGGCCACAACATCGAGTTTCCGCGCACCAGTGGCTGTTAGGCTTTCGGCGGGGCCTTTGTCGGTTGCTTCCATGTCGTCGGCGAAAAAGCGTCCGCAAAAACCGATTGTGTCAATCACGATGGCCAGCATGCCTGCAAAGGGACCAAGGCCCACGGCCACAACGAAAACCAGTGCCCAGGCGATGTCCGGTACAGCACGGATGAAACTCAGTCCCGTCCGCACAATTTGGTTCACCCATGGGCCGGCGATCAGCCCCTTTGCGGCCAAGAGTGCGACAGGAACAGATAGGATTACCCCGATCACAGCACCGGCAAAGGCGATTTGCAGGGTCTCGACCATCTTCCAGCCCAGCCGCGAGAGCACTTGTGGGTCAAGGTTCGGCGGGAATGCCCGCGCGGCGAAATCGGCAAAGCGGGGTGGGGCGCTGGCCACTTTCTCGACTGAAAAACCAACTCCGGCGAGGCACCAGAAAATGACCACAAGCCCAAGGGCGTAGCCCAGAAAGCTGATGGCGGAGGGGCGCTCAAACCGCGCCAGCTCAAATCGGGCCCGTTCATTCCAGGGAGACGCGTTATCAGTCATAAAGACCTCTCAGATCGGCGGAACTCAGCGAGGCAGCTGTCGCATCAAGCTGAATGCGCCCCTGCGCAAGGCCAAGCACGCGGTCGCCGTATTTCAATGCATGTTCAATGTTGTGCGAGGTAAAGACGACCGTCACGTTCTCGTCGCGGACAAGCCGGAAGAACAGCTCCATCACGTCTTCGCCTGCACTTGGATCAAGTGACGCGCAAGGCTCATCCGCAAAGAGAATCTTAGGCGCGCCAACGATGGCGCGGGCAATGGCTACGCGTTGCGATTGCCCGCCCGATAGCCGATCCGCGCGCCGGTGCGCGAAATCAGCAAGGCCAACGCGCTCCAACGCCTGTATGGCAGTTTCCCGAGAGGACTGAGGGGCTAGCGAATGGCTCCAATGGCGTATGCCGGGATGCTTGCCTAGAAGACCGTGCAAGACATTCGAAAGCACAGACAGTCGGGGCACCAGATTGTGCTTCTGAGAAACCAGCCCGACCTGCGCGCGCATGTTGCGCATCTGGCGCCCGGTCGCTTCATCTGTCTGCTGTCCCAGCAAATGAACGCTGCCCGTCGAGGTCGGGATCAATCCCATCAGGCAGCGCAGCAGGGTCGATTTCCCCGTGCCGTTGGCACCAACAAGTGCTGTTGCCTCTCCGCGGGCGAGGCGGAAACTCACGTCGGAAAAGATCGGCGTTGCCCCAAAGGTTTTGGAAACGGCGCGGGCTTCGATTTCAACAGGCGAAACCGGGGCGAAGGCCGCCCCGGTTTGCTCAGTCAGCACATCCGGTGCCGCCTGACGTTTCAGTAAAAGATCAGTCACCGATGAAATTGTCGAACTGAGGGTATCCCGCATTCGAGTACATCGAACGGACGTAGTCATACGCGCTGTCTTCAATTGCAACGAGGTCCATTCCGACATACTTGTCGTTTTCTTCGTGGGCCGTAATGCCAGCGATGACCTGCGCCTTATTCTCAAGGATCGCGTCGCGCACGGCTTCGGCAGCCTCGGTTGGCACATGTGCACCGGCCATGATCATGTCATTGGGCAGGTCGCCCGAGCGCGCAATCATCTTGTAAAAGCCGTATGGCAGTTCCGTTTGGCCGTTCCGCACACCGATGAAAGTACCTGCATTCATGCCAAGCGCGTCGATATCGCCGTTGTTCAACGCCTCAAAGGCGATGTTGCGCGAGGTGTGGGTTCTCTCAATGTCGTTGACCGGATCGACACCGTGATCAGCGAGCACCTGCATGGGGCAAAGCATGTTTGAAGTCGAACCGATATCGCCAAAGGCGACCGACCTGCCTATCAGATCAGCAGGCACGTTGATGCCGCTATCAGCGCGCACAATAATGGCGCAGTGATAATCGGGTCGCCCGAGGCCGATCAGCGGCGTGGCATTGGTCAGCTTGTTGATAACCACATATTCTGCAGGTCCAGAGACCACGAAATCCACGGTCTCACCGCGCAGCGCCTCGGCTGCAGCCGTGCGCGAGTTTACTGCATAGAATTCAAATGTGTCGCCGGTGGCCACTTCAAGGGCCTCCTTGAACGGACCCCATTCCAGTTGCAGGCGTTCCATGCCTTCAACATCTGTGACGGCAAGCTTCCAAGTTTCTGCTGTCGCTGCAAAGGCAGACACAGCGGCAAGGCTTACACCCAGCAAAAGAGATTTCAGTTTCATAGCACCCTCCAGTTTTATACATCTGGATGAATGGTGGGGGTGCGTATCAATGGCGCTACAGTTTCATGAAAGCATTGTGACGTATGCGGTCGAGACTCCAAAAGCCTTAACCAACTTTGTTGCCTTGGCTCCAGACGCCGCGGAGCAGAGGCGTTTCGCCGATTTTGCGCACGCGCAGAACGTCACCGCGCAAACCTGTTTTCAAAGCACCACGGTCATGCAACCGCACGGCACTCGCGGGGTTGCTGGTCACGGTAGCAATGGCGCGGGGCAGATCATTCCAAATATCTGCAAGGCGGAAGGCCGACAAAAGCAGCGCCGAGGGCACGTAGTCTGACGAGACAATGTCGAGAAGATCGGCTTTTGCGAGAGCCTCCGCCGCAACATTACCGGAGTGGGATCCGCCGCGGATCAGGTTGGGTGCACCCATCATCACGGCAATGCCGTGGATGCGACAGGTGGCTGCGGCTTCAACCGTTGTGGGAAACTCGGCAAAACCCACGCCGTTCACCGCAGAGGTTCCGACATGATCGGCCGTGGTATCATCATGGCTGGCCAGAACTGCACCCAGGCGGCGGGCCTCTTTCACTGCACCCACCTCGTGCTTTGCCCCGAAGCGTTTTTGCAGACCCAACAGGGTCTCAACATGTTCGGCAAACTCTGCGTCGTTCATCCCGCGCTTCTTTGCGACGTATGTTTTCAGCGCGGTCAGATCGCGAAACTGGCGCTGGCCCGG
>JAHRVC010000019.1 GCA_019090885.1 Marinosulfonomonas sp. | reverse complement strand
TCGGCTGTTTGCAAAAGCTCTAGCTGGTTTGCAGAAGTGATTGCCATTCTCAGTCCTCCTCGGAACCGTTTTCGGTTTCTATCTCATCAAATTTATCTTCGTCCAAAACACCGGCCGCTTTACGCTGGCGCAGCATTTCGGAAATTAACTCATCGCTCAAAATCAGCTTTGCATCTGACAGCCAGTCAAACTTCAGCCCAATGGTGCCCGCCTGAACGTTAATCAGCACCTCGTCGCCCTCGACCCCGGCCAGCTTGCCCTTAAAGCGCCGCTGCCCATCGATCAATTCGCTGGTTTCAATCTTGGCCTCATAGCCTTCCCATGTGTCAAAATCTTTCAGCCGGGTCAGTGGCCGGTCGATCCCGGGGCTGGACACTTCCAGCGTGTATTCACTCGTAATCGGATCTTCCACATCCATCACCGCACTGACAGCGGTCGAAATTGCCGCGCATTCATCCACCTCAATCCCGCCCTCGGGCCGTTCGGCCATGATCTGCACGGTAGAATACTTGCTGCCGAGCAGACGAATACGAACCAGTTCAAAGCCCATACCCTCAATCACGGGTTGGACGATCTCTGCAAGACGGCGATCAATCGCGGCTTTGGCTATCAGGTCGTTCATGGTTTCCAGACACAAAAAAACGGGCGCGCGGCCCGTTATGAATTCCGGTGGAGCTTCGGGGGTGGAGGCCGACGCGCCGCTATTAAAAGGGGATATATTCCGAATTTTCCCGCACCGCAAGGCTTTAGATTTATCGTTCCTATATCATCTAAATGGCCGCAGGATCGTCCGTTGCCGGCCAATCCAGGTGGACCAGTTCAGCAACAAAACAAAGTCAACTAGTCAGGAGGAATTGACAAAAATTTTAAATATTAACACTCTTGCTGCAAAATCAAAGACGTAGGCAGTACCCAATGTACAAAACCATGCTCGTTACGACCGTCAAAGACGAAGGTCCGACAATCTTAGAATGGGTCGCGCACCATCGGGTTTTAGGTTTTGACACCATCCAAGTCTACCAGAATGATTCAACAGACGGCACTCAGAAATCTTTGCGCACATTGGCCAAAATCGGCGCTATCGAGTACTTTAGGAATCACTGCGGTAATCAACAATGGCAAAACAAGGCATATCGGCGCGCATCCTTTTCTGAAAGCTACCATAAATCCGATTGGTGTATGGCGTTGGATGGGGACGAATATCTGAATGTAAAGGTCGGCGATGGCCGTGTCTCTGACCTGATTGCCGCCTGTCCTGATGCGGACGAGATTTTGGTAAACTGGCGCTTGTTTGGCTCGTCCGGCCTTGTTGATCTCAGTGACGAGATGATCACATCGCGATTTATCAGAGCTGAAACAGAAAAAAACATACGCAGAACCCGCCTAAATGGCTTTAAATCTTTGTTCAAAACCACCGCGTTTCGCCGCCCGGGCATCCATCGCGCGAAAGTCCCCAAAATTGAAAACCCGGTTGTCGTGAATGGGTCTGGCCTTGGGGAAAACGATTTTTTCATCAAAGGCTGGCGCAGTTTTGACCCAAATACCCGTGCCTTGGCACAGGTGAACCACTATGCTGTCCGCGACATTTCAAGTTTTTTGATAAAAAGCGCGAAAGGCAGTTCATCCCATGTGGGTCGCGACCTGAAACTAAAGTATTGGAATTTGAATAACTGCAATGACGAAATTGACACGTCAAATTTTGTTCGGAGCGCAGAAGTTCGGATTGAGATGAACAGATTAAACGACTTATCCAACGGCCGTCTGTTCACACTCCGTGACCGGTCGCTCGAAATCTGGCGCGATAAACTAGAATCATTCTCAGAAAATGCGGCGTTGGCAGGCCTTCGGCAAAACTTACTCGCTGAAATGTCCGCAACTTAGCCGCAGCACCACACAATCGCGTCAATCAGAACCATATTGCGCAGCGATCGCATCGGTCGTGCGCACCAGCTCGGCACTAATCCCCGGCTCTGACAATGCATGCCCAGCGCGCGGAATGATCTGCAACCGGCTGGCGGGCCACAGATTATGCAACTTCTGCGCTGAAACAGGCGGACAGATCATATCATAGCGCCCCTGCACAATCGTGCCCGGAACATCCGCGATCTTATCCATATTGCTTAAAATTTGCTGGCCCTCGGTCAAAAATCCGTTGTTGGTGAAATAGTGATTCTCCAGCCGCGCAAAGGCCCGCGCATATTCCGCCGGGCTGTCACCGCTGACGCCATCGCTGGCAATCGAAGCCAGCGCATTTTCCCAAGCCGCCCAAGCGCGGGCATAACGGGTTTCTATCGCTACATCGCCAGAAAACAAACGCCGGTTATAAGCGGCGATCAGATCACCGCGCTCATCCTCGGGAATGATATCGACAAACTTCGCCCAAACCTCGGGCCAGAAATGCCCGGCCCCGCCACCATAAAACCAATCCAGCTCGGCCTGAGTCATCAAAAACACGCCGCGCAACACCAGATGCAGCGCGCGTTCTGCATGGGCCTGCGCGTAAACCAGTGACAGCGTTGCCCCCCAGCTACCGCCAAAAACCACCCATTTATCAATCTCCAGCGTTTCCCGTATCCGCTCGATATCGCCAACCAGATGCCAAGTCGTGTTGTCCTGAATGCTGGCGTGGGGCCGCGACCGTCCGCAGCCGCGCTGATCAAACAGGATAATTCGATAAACATTAGGATCAAAAAACCGCCGCATCACCGGGCTGCATCCGCCACCCGGCCCGCCATGCAAAACCACAACCGGCAGACCCTCGGGGTTGCCGCATTGCTCGACATAAATCTTGTGACCATCGCCAACATTAAGCATTCGCTGATCGAACGGGTCGATCGGCGCGTATAAATGTTGCCCTGCGCTTTTATGGCCTGCTGTTCTGTCCATTTCGGTCTATATAGTCCCCCAATACACGCCACGCTACGGGCCAATGCCCGAAAATACCAGAAAGTCCCACCATGACCAGCACCGTTGATCCCGCCGAAGTCGCCAAATTTGAGGCAATGGCCGCCGAGTGGTGGGATCCGACCGGCAAGTTCAAGCCGCTGCACATGATGAACCCCTGCCGGCTGGATTATATCACAAGCCAGATAGCTGCCGAATTTGGTCGCGATCTGACCAAACGCCACGCATTCGCCGGGCTGCGCATCCTTGATATCGGCTGTGGCGGCGGCTTGCTGTCCGAACCAATGGCCCGTCTGGGTGCCGATGTCGTCGGTGCTGACGCGGCGGCGGGCAATATCCCGGTTGCCCAAATCCACGCCGACCAATCGGGTCTGAACGTCGATTATCGCAACACAACCGCCGAAGCGCTGGTTGAGGCGGGCGAGGTCTTTGATGTCGTGCTGAACATGGAAGTCATCGAACATGTCGCCGACCCACAGGCCTTCATGACCGCCAGCCAGCAATTACTGAAACCCGGCGGGCTGCTGCTGTGTTCAACCATCAACCGAAACCCCAAAAGCTATATGGCGGTGATTGTCGGGGCGGAATATGTGATGCGCTGGTTGCCCAAAGGCACCCATGAATGGAACAAGTTCATCACCCCAAGTGAATTGATAGAATTGCTGAAAACCGCTGGATTAGACACTGTTGACAGCAAGGGTTTCGTCTTTAACCCGGTCAGCTGGAACTGGTCAATTTCCGATCGCGATCTGTCGGTGAACTACGTGACGGCCAGCGTAAAACCGGCCTAATCATCTTCGGCCAGTCGTATCCGTAACTCTCGCAAAACCGGCAAAACCGCACGCACTTTATCGGCCCCGATGGCGTCCACAACCTGCCCGATCACCGGGGTAATCGCCGCCAGCGCCGCGTCACGCGCACTGCGCCCAGCAGGGCTGATCGCCACAAATTTACGCCGCGCATCGTCCCAATCCGGGCGAATATGCACATAACCAACCGCCTCCAGTTTGGACAAGGTATTGGTCATCGCACCGCGCGTCACATTGAACGCGCGCGCCAGTTGCGCCGGGGATCGTTCCCCATGCCCATGCGCCAAATGGTTCAGCACCGAAAAATGGCTGATCTCCATCCCCTTGGGCAGCGCTTTTGTCAGCCGCGCGCGCGCCAACTGGTCAGCCGCGATGACCTCGCTAAACAGCGATACTGCAAGGGTTTCATTTGGATCGCTCATCAAGGGCTTTCAAAGTCGCGGTCATGGGTCAGCGCCGGAATTCGGCTGCGAGCAGCATCTACCTCGCCAAGGTCAATATCAACCAAGCTAAACCCAACATCGGTTCCGCCGTCGACCAGAACCTCGCCCCAGGGCGACACTGCCAGCGAATGGCCCCATGTTTTGCGGGGCTTTCCGGCGCTGCAATCATGGGTGCCAACCTGCGCCGGGGCCAAAACATAGCAACCAGTCTCAATCGCCCGCGCCCGCAACAATGTTTCCCAATGCGCGGCACCCGTCACCGGCGAAAATGCGGCCGGAACCGTCAATATCTGCGCCCCGGCCTGCGCCAATTGGCGATAAAGAATTGCAAACCGCACGTCATAACAAACGGTCATCCCAACAGCGCTAAAATCGGTTTGTGCCAAGACCGCAGCCCGCCCCGGCCGAAACCCGGCAGACTCGCGATAAGTCTCGGTCTTGGAAACCTGCACATCAAACATGTGGATTTTGTCATAGCGGGCGATGATTTCGCCGCTTGGCGATATCAGGAATGAACGATTGGCAAAACGTCCGTCAGAATCGCTCGTTTTTAGCGCAATAGACCCTATTAACAGCCAAATCTCTAATTCCCGCGCCACCGCAGTTAGCGCCGCCAAAGTGGCGTCTTCGCCCTCAAGCGTCAGCACATCGTTCTGATGTTTCCGGCTGGCCGACACGCAATTAGTAACTTCCGGCGTCAGAACAAAACCCGCGCCAGCAGCGGCAGCGCTGCGTATCAACGCCAGCGTTTCGGGCAGATTTGTAACCGGATCATCCGATGAATTCAGCTGAACAAGCGCCGCCCGGATCACCTAACCCTCCAGCAGGGCATCAAGCTTGCCCGCCCGGTCCAACGCATAGAGTTCATCACAACCGCCAACATGAAGATCACCGATGAATATTTGCGGCACGGACTGGCCACCATGCGCACGGGCCATCATTTCCTGACGCTTGGATGGGTGCATCATCACGTCAGTCTCTGAGATTTTCACGCCCTTCTTTTTCAGCAGCCGTTTAGCTGCGACGCAAAACCCGCAAAATGGCGCGGTGTAGATTTCGACCGATTGCATACCTAATCCTTAATTCTGGCTGGACTATAGCCATTTAGGTATCCTTCGCAACGCGTGCCAGTGTTAACACACAAACCTGATTTGCACCGGCAACAT
>JAHRVC010000018.1 GCA_019090885.1 Marinosulfonomonas sp. | reverse complement strand
TGTGCATCAGGCGTTTGAAACACCGGGCCGCTTTCTGCGCCAACTGGCCGAAACCCCGGATGGCGTGCGCTATTTCTGCCTTGCGCGGGATGTATCCAAATCGGGTGGGGCCTATAGCGCGCCGGTGCGACGCTATGCGATTGGACTGGGCTGCGAGCTGCGTCACGCCGACCAGCTTGTTTACGCCGACGACCTGGATGTTAGACACCATCAAGCCTTTGATCCTATTGGTATTTCTTGCCAGATTTGCGAGCGAAAAACCTGCCACCAGCGATCTGTGCCGCCATTGGAACGCCGCCTGAGCGTCGATCACAATGCCCGCGATGTGTTGCCTTATGCGATTGACTGAAAATCGGGGTTGGCGGTCTTTACGCTGAACAAGAACGCCTGTAGGCATCGCAGCAACACAAATTGGGGGGACCAATATGGAACTTAAAGGTAGCCGCATAATCGCCGCAGATCGCGCCACTGTCTGGGCGCGGTTGAACGACGCCGATACGCTTATGGCCTGCATCCCCGGTTGCGAAAGCCTGAGCGGCGATCCTGACGAAGGTTTCGAAGCTGTCGTAAAGCAAAAGATCGGCCCGGTTCGCGCGACCTTTAAAGGCAAGGTAGCCCTGTCCGATATAGTCGAGGGCGAAAGCTATAAGATCGCAGGCCAAGGGACCGGCGGCGTTGCCGGTTTTGCCAAGGGCGGCGCGGATGTCGCCCTGAGCGACACCCCCGAGGGCACAGAATTAACCTATGTAGTCGAGGCCAAGGTCGGCGGCAAAATCGCGCAACTGGGCAGCCGCCTGATTGACGGTTTCGCACGCAAGATGGCTGACCAGTTTTTTGAGCGGTTCCAGAATGAAGTCGAAGGCAACAGCGCCGATTAACCGGCCGCTGACAGCATCTTCCAAATCTCATCCTTCAGAACCATCCGCTTTTTGCGCATTTCGGCCGCATGCAGATCGTCTGTAGGCTCGACATTGGTTTCGGCGCGATGCACGTCGCGATTCACTTCGTGATATTCATCCACCAGCCGGGCGAAATGCGCATTGCTCTGTTTTAGGCTGCTTAATTCATTAACTTTGTCTGGAAATTCTTCGCTTAGTTCATGCGGTGTATGGCTCATTATCTGCTCCCTGTTTCAAGTTTCGCAGTCAGACTATCAACGCGTTAGGGTGCAAACTTTGATACGGATCAACATCGGGGGCGGATTAGCTGTCGTGATTAAGATTGGTCGTATTGCTCTGGTATCAAAGCTTGGCCGCATCCGGTGTCGTGGTCACGCTTTGGCGTTTCAGCACCGCCTCTCGCCAGGTCATGAAGCTGATCGACGCCATGATTATGCTGCCACCAATAATCACCCAAATGTCCGCAGGCTCGCTAAAAAATGCGATGCCGAACAGCACGGCCCAGACAAGTTGCAGGAAGGCGACCGGTTGGGTCACAGCCATCGGGGCGGATATAAAGGCTTTGGTCATCGTGTAATGACCCAATGTGGCGATGCAGGCGGCTACGAACATCCAGCCGACCTGCGCCAGCGTCGGCGTCACCCAGACCGCTATCGCAAACGGCGTCAGGCAGATCGTCACCCCAAGTGACAACATTCCCACAACGGCAAGCGGTTCGGCGCGCGCGCTGACTGCCTTGGCAACAAGAAACGAGACCGCAAACAACATTGATGTGGCGACCATCGCCAGATGGCCTGAACTTACTTCTCGGATGCCCGGACGCAGGATTATCAGCGCACCTATCAAGGCCACCCCAATGGCGGTGATCCGGCGTGCGGCCAGTTTTTCGCCCAGAAACACCGCCGCCCCGATGGTGATGAATACCGGGGAAATATAGTTGATCGCAGTCACTTCGGCGATCGGAATCCGGGTCATACCGTAAAACCACATGATCATGCCCAGCCCGTGAAATAACCCACGCACCGCAAATAACCCCAGCGTCTTGCCAGAATTCACAGCCCGCAGCATCGGTTTTATCATCGGGATCAGAAACACCAACCCAAGCGCATAGCGCAAAAAGGCCGATTCCGCGGCCGGCAGATCGGTGCCGACATGTTTGATAACGGCCGTAACGGTGACAAATAAAATGCCCGTCACCACCATCCACGAGACCGCAGCGACCGGGCGATTGATTGGTTCATTCATGGCGCTAAATGATCGTATTAACGCTACGGCAACAAGCCCTTAATGGCGCTAAAGTTGCGCCAGAACCTCGTCCGACGCCTCAAAGTTGGTGGTAATGCGCTGCACATCGTCGTCGTCTTCAAGCGCATCGATCAATTTCATCAGTTTTTGCATGCCCTCAAGATCCATTTCGGTCGTGACATTCGGCTTCCAGATCAGCTTGGTTGACTGGCTTTCGCCCAGCTGATCCTCAAGCGACGTGGCGACCGCGTTCAGGTCATTGTCAGCGCAATAGATGGTATGGCCGTCTTCAGAGCTTTCGGTGTCTTCGGCACCGGCCTCAATCGCGGCCATCATGATGTCGTCGGCGTCGCCTGCCCCAATCGGATAGGTCACTTCGCCTTTACGATCAAACATGAAGGAGACCGAACCAGTCTCGCCCAAATTGCCGCCGTTCTTGGTGAAGGTCGAGCGCACCGTTGAAGCAGTGCGGTTGCGGTTGTCTGTCATCGCCTCGACGATCACCGCAACGCCATTGGGGCCGTAACCCTCGTAACGGATTTCGTCGTAGTTATCGCCGTCACCAGCTTGTGACTTTTTGATTGCTCGGTCTATCACATCCTTGGGGACGGAAACCGACTTGGCCTCTTTCACGGCCATGCGCAGACGCGGGTTCTTATCGGGGTCCGGTTCGCCCATTTTGGCGGCTACCGTGATTTCCTTGGACAGTTTGGAAAACAGCTTGGAGCGCACAGCATCCTGACGCCCCTTGCGGTGCTGAATATTTGCCCATTTGGAATGACCTGCCATGTTGCGGCTCCTGAATAAAATTCCCACGCCGGATGTCTATATGTCAGCCCTGCCCCGGCCTGCAAGCCCGCCAGCCATTGCAATCTGTCCCGGCTTCCGGTTCTTTAAGCCCAAATAACACGCCAGCAAGTGAGACCACCATGACCAGTGACCAGATTATCCTGTTTAGCCTGTTCGGGGCCGTCTTTGGCCTGCTGCTCTGGGGACGGTTTCGATATGATCTGGTGGCCTTCAGCGCCCTGATGGTCGGGGTCGTGCTGGGCGTGGTGCCAACAAAGGATGCCTTCGCCGGTTTCGGCCACCCCGCAACGCTGGTGGTAGCACTGGTGCTGGTGGTTTCTGCCGGGCTTGTTCGGTCGGGCGCGGTGTTTTTGATAACCCGCACGATGGTGGACAGCGCGCGCTCGCTTGGCAGTCATATCGCGTTGATGGGCGCAATCGGCGGGGTTTTGTCGGCGTTTATGAACAACGTCGCAGCCCTTGCCCTGTTGATGCCAGTCGACATTCAGACCGCACGCAAGGCAGGCCGCAAGCCGGGCCTGTCGCTGATGCCGCTGTCATTTGCGACGATCCTTGGGGGCATGGTGACGCTGATCGGCACACCGCCAAACATCATCATCGCAACGATCCGCGAGGACGCTTTGGGTGAGCCGTTCAAAATGTTTGATTTCGCGCCCGTGGGCGGCGTTACGGCAATTGCCGGGCTGCTTTTCGTGGCCTTTATCGGCTGGCGTCTGATCCCGCAAAAAACCGACGCCACAGAAGCGGGCGACCCGATGAGCGGTATGGCGCAATATATCGCCGAACTGACGGTGCCCGAGGAGTCAAAGCACATTGGCAAACGGGTGCGCGATTTATACGAGACGGCCGACAAAAACGATGTGGCCATCCTTGGTTTGATCCGCGACGGCAAACGCCGCTATGGCACAGCGCACGCCACCAAAATGCTGGCAGGTGACGCGCTGGTGCTAGAGGCCTCGCCCGATGCGTTAGACGAATTTCGCGCCGCCCTGTCACTGGATTTCGCCGATGAAAAGCGCCAGGAATCTGTGCACGCCGAAGGCGATGGTTTGCAGGTGATCGAGGTTGTGGTCACCGAGGACGCCCGCATCAACGGCAAAACCGCGATGGCCATCGGGCTGGGCTGGCGTCAACGCAGCGTGTTGATGGGGATTTCCCGCAACGGTAAACGCATCACCAAACAGGTGCGCAAAACCGAGGTGCACGCAGGTGATATTC
Organism: Marinosulfonomonas sp.; assembly: GCA_019090885.1. Lineage (GTDB taxonomy): Bacteria > Pseudomonadota > Alphaproteobacteria > Rhodobacterales > Rhodobacteraceae > NORP110. The sequence continues at coordinate 9,538 of JAHRVC010000018.1, read as the reverse complement.
TGTTGTTGCTGGTGCCCCAAGACCGTGGCGGGGACATTACCGAATGGCTGGGCTGCTTGCCGCTGGCCGAACGCGGGCTGGCTGTGACGAACGAAAAGAAGGTCTGGCTGGCAATCGGCATGTTCGCCGCCGCTGTGGCCGCCGCCAGCACCGGCCTGATATATTTGCCCGTCGCACTGGGATTGGTGGTGGTTGGATTTGTGCTGACCAAAATACTGCCACTGGCGGAAATTTATGACCATATCTCGTGGCCCGTCGTGGTGCTGCTGGGATCAATGATCCCGCTGGGGTCCGCGCTGGAAACATCGGGGGGCACAGAACTGATCGCGGGCTGGTTGGTTGACCTGACGGCGGGCATGGCCCCATGGGCGATCCTGACGATCCTGATGATCGTCACCATGTCGCTTTCGGACGTGTTAAACAACACCGCCACCACCATCGTCGCCGCCCCGATTGGCATCAAGATGGCCCAAGCGCTAGAGGTCAATCCAGACCCGTTTCTGATGGCCGTGGCTGTGGCCGCATCCTGTGCGTTCCTGACGCCGATTGGCCACAAGAACAACACGCTGATATTGGGACCGGGGGGCTATTCCTTTGGCGATTACTGGCGCATGGGGTTGCCGCTGGAAATACTGGTGGTGGCCGTGAGCATTCCGGCAATACTGGTGTTTTGGCCTTTGTAATCTGGCGTTTTCGGCGGGCTTTCAGTGTCCGCCAATGTCATACCGGATCAGTCCTGACCTGCTGACAACAACACCGGGTGGCCGTGCGGTGTGGCGACATAGGCCCGCGCCCAAATATCACGGCGTGAATTCAGATCGGGGGCGGATACGATTGCGCCCCCGTCAAGCAACCCTTCTAGGGCGGCCAGCGCTGCCACGTAGTAGTTACTTTCAGTATCATCCGCCCCCTCGCCCTGATGCAGGCGCAGTTGCGCACCAAGTGCGGCGGCCCAATCACCCGCGCCGATTTGCCCGGACGTTATCAACGTATCCGCAACCGCCAGAACCTGCGCATGCCAAGCCTCGCCAAATTCTGGCGCGTCGGGCGCAAGCCGGTCATCAGGGCCAAAGCGGCGATCTGTTTCAGGTGCTGACAAGATAGCTTTCCCACAAATCAAGGGCCACAGTATCGTGGGGCGATGCGTCATCCCCCCAAAGTTCGCGAGCGCTGAATTCCACCGTGTAAAGATGCTGGGGCGTTTCCACTCCTTGGGCACTGTCATCGGCCAACGGATGCGCACCGCGTTGTGCCAGAACCTTGCCAACACGACCGCGCGCATAGGCTGGTAAACGGGTGTGGGTCGCCACGCTGTGGCTGCGAGTTTCGACCCGATGGCCGACATTAAACGCGGCTTCAACATCCGCCACGACTTCGAAGGTTTTAGCCGATGCGCGGTTGCTCGCGATCACATCTGCCACAGTGGCCGGTTTACCTGCATCAGCCTGCTGTTCTGTGTGGCCGCTAACGGCTTCCTCCAGCGTGAATTCACCCGCATCCACATAGCAGGCCAGTTCGGTCAGGCACCATTTTTCAAAATAGGGAATAGACATATGTGCCGCCGGCGGAATCCGTTCAACAACGTGACGCCACCAGTCAATGGTCAGGGATGGCAGCCGGGAAGACCGCGACAGTGCCCACATCCGCCCCTCCCAGTCATGCTCAAACGGTTTCCCGCTATCGTGCACATCGACCACACCAAAACCGTCTTTGCCGCCAAGATCATGCACCGTATCCATTATTCAGCCCCCGCAACCAGTTCGCGATCGGTTCCGATCATTGAATTTCGGGTGACAATAGCCGCCAGCGCGGCTTCGTCCCAACCTTCGGTGCCTGCCGGCCTTTGTGGCACCACGAGATAGCGTATTTCTGCGGTGCTGTCCCAGACGCGCACGGCAATATCATCGCCCAGATCAACACCAAACTCTGCCAGAACTTTGCGCGGTTCGCGCACAACGCGCGCCCGATAGGCGGCGGATTTATACCACGGCGGCGACATCCCCAGCAGGGAAAATGGGTAGCAGGAACATAGGGTGCAGACGACGATGTTGTGAGCATCGGCGGTATTTTCGACCGCTTTCAGATCGCCGGTTGCATTGCCTTCAAATCCAAACTCGACAATCGCTTGGGCTGCATTGTCCAGCAGCCGGGCCTTGAATTCAGCGTCCACCCAGGCCCGCGCAACAACTTGCGCGCCGCGCCTGGGGCCTATTTCTTCGCTGTAAGCCTCAACCCAGGCATCCAGCGTTTCAGACGCAACCAAGCCGCGCTCTACCAACAGGCTTTCCAACGCCTTGACCCGCAGAGCAGGTTCGCTTGGCAAATGCGAATGCAGATGCGCCTGTATTTTCGCCGCCTTGTCGCTGTCATAACTGGTCATCAAATACCCTCCGCGTTGGAAATTCTGCGCCGAATGGCGCCCACCTGTCAAGAAAAGTCAAAGCGGCCAAAGGAACGGAATAACCGCCGAAGCCAACAGCCCGATACTGATGTTGAGCGGCACCCCGACCTTCAGGAAATCGGTAAAACGATAGCCGCCGGGACCATAGACCAGCATGTTGGTCTGATACCCAATCGGTGTGGCAAAAGACGCCGACGCCGCCACCATCACCGCCACCACCAGTGGCCGCGCATCAATGCCCATTGTGTTGGCAAGCCCGATGGCAATCGGCGTGATCACCACCGCCACGGCGTTGTTGGATACCAGTTCGGTCAGCACCGAGGTCAGCAGATAGATCACCCAGACAATCAGGAACGGTGACAGGCCGGTCAGGAAGGGCGCAACCGCCTGAACAATCAGGCGAACCGCGCCCGAGCTTTCCAGTGCAGCCCCAATTGCCAGCATCGAAAAGATCAGCGCCAGCAGGCGGCCGTCGACGAAAGAAAACGCCTCTTCCGCATCAATGCAGCGGGTCAGGAAAACCACGGCGACCGCCACAATCGCAAGGTAGAATATCGGCGCAACGCCAAGGGCTGCAAGTGCTACGATACCGACAAGGGCCGCGATGGCAACGGGTGTATGACTGCGCCGATAGGCCCGTGCTGAGGGTTGGCTGATATCGACCATATCCATATCGACCGACAGGCGCTGAATGTCTTCGGGGGAACCTTCAAGCAACAGGGTATCGCCCACCCGGACCACCAGATCATCAAGCTGGCGACCGATATTCTGGTTGCGCCGATGCACCGCCAGCGGATAAACGCCGTAGCGACGCCGCAGGCGCAGCGAACCAAGCGAGCGGCCGATCATTTTACAACCGGGTGAGATCAGCACTTCTACGGTCGAGGTCTGGACCGAGCTTAGCTTATCCACCATGCGGATTTGCTTGTTCTGTTGCAGCCCCAAAAGCTCTGTCATTTCGGTGCGCAGAACCACCCGGTCGCCCGATTGCAGTTCAACGCTGCCCAGATCGCGGCGCAGCGAAGCATCGCCGCGCAACACGTCGATCAGCCGAACGCCATCACGGCGAAACAGGTCGATCAGCGTTACCGGCTGGCCGACCAATTCGCTGTCTTCGGGGATCGCCACCTCGGTGAAAAACTTCATCTTCGATTTGCCCGACAGCAGCGTGGCCATGCTATCACGATCAGGCAGCAAACGCGGCGCGATGAATTTCAGATAGATCATGCCCCAGATCACAAGAATGATCCCCAGCGGCGTGACCTCAAATATCGAAAACGCTTTCATTCCATGCACACGCGCCACGCCATCGACCAGCAGGTTGGTGGACGTTCCGATCAGTGTCAGCGTGCCGCCAAGTATTGCCGCGTAGGACAGCGGGATCAGCAGTTTGGATGCCGCCATGCCCATTTTGCGCGCAAGCTGCACGAAAACCGGGATCATCACCACGACGACCGGCGTGTTGGACACGAATGCCGATGCTATAACCACAAAGCCCATCAAGGCACCGATGGCTAAAACCGGGCGGGCCTCGGCGTTGCGTTCGGCAAATTGCGTAAACCAGTCAAGCCCGCCAGTGCGCACCAACGCGCCCATGACAATAAACATCGCGGCAATCGTCCACGGCGCGGGGTTGGCCAGCACAGCCAAGGCGTTTTCGTAGGGCAGCACACCAAGCATCAACATCACGGCCACGCCCGATATTGCGACCACTTCTGTCGGGTAAGTTTCGCGCACGAACAGAACGAACATGACCGCAACAACAGCCATTGTCGCGATTGCCTGACCCGATTGGGATACTGAAAATAGTGCGTTCATTTAAAAGCCTGCCCGTTAGGGCCCATCATCGCCCGAAGGCGGATTTGGTTCAAGCACTCTGTCGCCACCGCGCGGCTGCACCAGAAACATTCCAGCGAAAATTAACGCCAGTGCGGCCCAGATCCATGTTGAATAGCTTTCGCTTAGCAGCAACATCGCCCAGCCAACGCCAAAAGCGGTGACCAGATAGGACGTCTGCGCTGCAAAAACCGCCCCTGCCCGCCCGACCAGCCAGACATAGGTTGTATAAGCGAACGCATTGATGACCGAGGACGCGATCAACGCCTTGTCTGGCGTATTCAGCGGATAATGCGGGCTGATCCACTGGCCCGATGCGATTGCCAGCGGTGCGGCAACGATTGCGCCGACGATCGAGGCCCCCAACAACACCTGAATTGGATCGCAGCCGAATGTGCCCCATTTGGCCACCAGATTGCCCTCGAACCCATAACAAAGTGGTGCGACAAGCGCGAGCGGGACAAAGACGACCATCGCCCGTTCTGGCAGGCTTTCGGGCGGGCCGATCAACAGCAACACGCCAAGCAGACCAAGCCCCAGCCCGGCCAGCCGGGCAAAGGCGAACTTGTCGTTGCCCATTGCCAGAGCGATTGGAAAGGCGAAAATCGGCATCAGCGACAACAGAATTGAAATCACCCCGGCAGGCAAATGGCGCGCGGCCTCATAGGACGACGAATTGGGCAGCAGGGTGCCGATGGCGGCGATGATGATGTAAAGGCGCAACTGCGGCCAGCCAAGCGGCAGGCCCTTGCCCCGCAAGGCCGTCAGCGCCCCAAGCAGCACCGCCCCGATCAAAAATTGCCAGAAAATCAGCCCGAATGCGCCGTAGCCGTCCGATACTGCGATTTTTGCAAACGGCCCGGTGATGCCCCAACCCGCGCCCAGCAGCACAAGCACGCAAACCAGCCAAAGCCGTCCGTTCACGGCGTGGCAGACTGCAAAAGCCCGCCGTCGCGGATCATCGAGATTTTGGTGGCCTTGCCGGTGCGATCATCGGTTTCGACATAAATGCCCGACAGGGTTGCCGGGCCGACAGCCGGGGAAAACCGCCCCTTGACCATGCCGGTCACGAACCGGCGCATCGGCTCGGTCTTTTCCATGCCGATGACGGAATTATAATCGCCGCACATGCCTGCATCACTTTGATAGGCCGTGCCGCCGGGCAGGATCATCGCGTCCGCCGTGGGCACATGGGTATGGGTGCCCACAACAATGCTGGCGCGCCCGTCGCAAAAATGGCCCATGCCCATCTTTTCGCTGGTGGCTTCGCAGTGAATATCCAGCAGGCTGGCGTTAACCACCCCGCCAAGCGGATGGGTGCGCAACACCTGATCAGCCGCTGAAAACGGATCGGAAAACGGGCGTTTCATGAACACCTGTCCCAGTACCTGCGCGACCAGAATTTTGCGCCCGCCCGGCACCGAAAACACCCGCGAGCCTTTGCCCGGCGCGGTGTTGGCATAGTTGATCGGGCGGATTATTCTGGGCTCACTTTCGATGAACTGCAGCATATCGCGCTGATCGAATGCGTGATCGCCAAGCGTCAGGCAATCAACCCCGGCATCCAGCAATGCCTTGGCATGGGCCCCGGTCAACCCAGCGCCGTTACTGGCGTTCTCGCCATTAACCACGACAAAATCGAGTTTCCAGTCCGCACGCAGCCGCGCCATGCGTTCAATTATCGCCGAACGGCCGGCCCGGCCAACGACATCACCAAGATAGAGAATTTTCATAAGGTCCGGACTAATCTGCGCAGGCGGCGGTGGCAAGTGGCGTCAAAACCTGAGCGTCCCTTGATCGGTCACAATGCAATCAAGGCGTTGATCGGTCGGCTCACTGGGTAAAGCGTCGCTTTGCTGAGCCTGAAACGCGAACCCCACCGTGTGCAGCGGCCCATTGGCGCGCAAGGCTTGCAACGTGCGGTCATAAAACCCGCCGCCATAACCCAGCCGAATACCGGACGGATCAAACGCCACTAAGGGCAGGATTATCACCTCTGGCACAAGAACGGCGGATTTGAGCGGGATCATCGCGCCAAATGCGCCCTTTTCCATCGCGCAGCCGGGGGTCCATTGGCGAAACTCCAACGCCTGCCCGGCACCCACAACCACCGGCACGCAGACCGGCCCGGATCGGGTGAGTTCTGTCATCGCGTCTAACGGGTCAACCTCGGACCGGATCGCCATGTAACCGGCGATTATTTTGCCTTTTAGTGGCTTAAGATGGGTCAGCAGATGGGCCACGGCCTTGCGATTTCGGTCTGGCCCCATTGCAGCTTTGCGCCGGGTATAGGCCTGTTTACGGGCGGTTTTCTTAAGGGCAGCGATGTCTTCCATACCCTAAAACAGCCAGATCGCGGCCAGCCCGAGAAAGGCGAAAAAACCAACGATATCAGTAACCGTTGTCACAAATGCACCCGAGGCTAAGGCCGGATCTATTCCCATGCGTTCCAGAAAAACCGGGATGCCAACGCCCGCCAGTGCCGCCACCGCAAGGTTCAGAACCATCGCCACGCCGATCACCACGCCAAGCATCGGAATGCCAAACCAGACCACGCCGACAATCCCCATCACGACCGCAAAGATCAATCCATTGACGATGCCCACGTAAACCTCGCGCCGCAACACCCGCCACACATTCGCGCCGGTCAGGTCGCGCGTGGCGATGGCGCGCACCGCGACTGTCAGGCTTTGCGTGCCCGCATTGCCCCCCATCGAGGCGACAATCGGCATCAAAACCGCCAGCGCCACGAACTGCGCAATCGTGTCTGCAAATCGCGAAATGACCATTGAGGCCAGCACCGCCGTAACCAGATTGACGGCAAGCCACGGAAAGCGCTGTTTGGTGGTTTCAATCACCCGGTCAGACAAGCGCCCCTCGCCCACACCGGCCAGTCGCAGCAGGTCTTCTTCGTGTTCTTCGTCCAAAATTCCCATCGCGTCATCGATCGTAATAACCCCGACAAGACGGTTGTTTTCATCCACCACGGGGGCCGAAATCAGGTGATACTGGTTAAAGGCATAGGCCACGTCGGCCTCATCCTCTGACACCTCAAATGTGCGAAAACTATCCTCGGTGATATCGGCAAGTTTGGTTTCGCGCGACGCCGACATAATGCGCCCAAGGGTGACATTCCCAATCGGCTCAAGGCGAGGGTCGACCAATATCAGGTGATAAAACTGCTCTGGCAGATTTTCGGAAGATCGCACAAAATCAATGGCTTCACCGACACTCCAATGTTCCGGGGCCATCATGGTTTCCCGCTGCATCAGGCGACCGGCCGAAAATTCAGGGTAGTTCAACGACTGCTCAACCGCGACCCTGTCAGAATCTTCCAGCGCCTCAAGGATGGCTTCTTGTTGTGGTTCGTCCAGATCCTCGAGCAGGTCGACAACGTCATCGGTTTCCAGATCGCGCACCGCATCAGCCAGAACCTGCGGGTTCAGATAGGCGACGATCTCTTCGCGCAAGCCTTCGTCAAGTTCCGACAGAATTTCGCCGTCGAAATCGCGGTCGTAGAGCAAAACCAGATCGCGCCGCTCGCCCGCGCTGATCTGTTCCAGAAGGTCAGCGATGTCGGCGGAATGCAGCGGTTCCATCAGGCCCGCAAGGCCGGGCGCATCGCCAACCTCTACCGCGTCGCGGATCGCCTGAACGGTTGCGCGGTCGAGCACATAGGCGTCGTCTTCTCGGTCGTCGTCGAGCGCTATATCCTGGGTCATCGCCTGCCCTTTCGGTTTGCGCAACACTAGGCACACCGGCGCGAAAGAAACAGGGGGAATGGGTGATTTACCCGATCATTTTTGCACCCTAAGATAGCGTGCCGGAATATAGGAGAACCGATGCCGCATTCGAGTTTGCTTTTGGGTCAAACCCTGAGTTTTGACAGCGATCCTTTTCAGGGACTGCCCGAAGACGCGGCCACGTGGCGGCGGCGCGGCGGGGTTCTGGTTGCGGGTGGAAAGATCACCGATCTGGGCGAGGCGGATGATCTGCGCGCGCGCCATCCACAGGCAAAGGTTTTTGATTATGGCGACGGGCTGATCACAGCCGGATTTATCGACGCACACGCGCACTATCCACAAACCGCGATTATCGCAAGCTGGGGTAAGCGGTTGATAGAATGGCTGAATACCTACACTTTTCCCGAGGAAATGAAATTTGGCGATGCAGATTATGCGCGCGAGACAGCAAAGCGGTATTTTGATCTGATCCTGTCAAACGGAACGACAACGGTCGCAAGTTATTGCACCATTCACCCCGAAAGCGTCGAGGCGTTTTTTGCCCAAGCTTTGGCGCGCGATCTGCGCGTCGTGGCGGGCAAAACAGTTATGGATCGCAATGCTCCGGACGGGCTGCGCGACACGGCGCAATCAGGATATGACGACAGCAAGCGCTTGTTGGATGCTTGGCACGGACGGGGGAGGATAAGCTATGCGATCACGCCGCGATTTTCGCCAACCTCTACGCCGGAACAGCTTACGGCGATGGGGGCACTTTGGGCCGAAAACCCCGATTGCCTGATGCAAACGCATCTGTCAGAACAGGTGGATGAGGTGGCCTGGGTTGCGGATCTGTTCCCGGACGCACGCGATTATCTGGACAGTTATGAGCAATTTGGGTTGCTCGGACCGGGCGCGCTTTATGGCCATGCGATTTACCTGACCGAGCGGGAAAAATCGCGGATCAAAGAGGTTGATGCATCCCTGATCCACTGTCCAACCTCGAATATGTTCATCGGCTCGGGACTGTTCGATATGGCCGGGTTAAAGGCGGATGGGCAGCGCATTGGGCTGGCGACGGATACCGGCGGCGGATCTTCGTTTTCGATGCTACGAACAATGGCGGCGGCCTATGAGGTTGGGCAGTTGCGCGGCACGGCTTTGCACCCCGCACAGCTGTATTGGCTGGCAACAGTCGGGTCGGCCAAAGCATTGCGAATGAATGATAAAATCGGAAATCTGGCCGTCGGATCAGAGGCCGATCTGGTGGTTCTTGATTTGGCATCAACCCCCGCCATCGCGCAACGTAGCGCACAGGCCGAAGGGTTTTGGCAGGCGTTATTCCCGACCATTATGATGGGCGATGACCGCGCAATTTCGAACGTCTGGGTAAATGGCGCGCCCCTGCCTTAGCAGCCCGGTTTGCCTAGAACCAACACCCAATAATCGCCAGCGGCGCGGGCCAATCCAAATTCGGTTGCCTTGGCGCTAAGGTTATTGCGCCGATGGCCAGACGCTGTCTCTTATACACATCTGACGCTGCCGACGACTAGTCGAGTGTAGATGTCGGTGGTCGCCG
>JAHRVC010000017.1 GCA_019090885.1 Marinosulfonomonas sp. | reverse complement strand
GATGGTGGGCGTAACAAGGTTCGAACTTGTGACCCCTACGATGTCAACGTAGTGCTCTACCACTGAGCTATACGCCCTACCTTTGCGATCGTCCCGCCTTGCACATACGGGACGCGCCCAAACGAACAAGACGCGGGGCTCCCGCGTCGGTCTGGTGGTCTATAAAAGGAGTCGCGTGAGCACGCAAGGGCTTTTGGAGTGGTTAGGAATCTGGCTATATATATGTCAGAAAGAGGAATGATGACAGCCAGCCCATTCAAACTGCAAATGCCACGCGTTCAGACGACAAGTGTCGTTTTCGCATCGCCCCACAGTGGGCGCAACTATCCGCGATCCTTTCTTTCGCGTTCGGTGCTGGACGAACGGGTTATTCGATCTTCCGAAGATGCATTTGTGGACGTGCTATTTGATGCCGCACCCCGTTTTGGCGCGCCGTTTCTGACAGCGATTGCGCCGCGCGCCTATGTTGACCTAAACCGTGGCTACGATGAGTTGGATCCGGCCTTAATCAGCGGTGTTCGCCAACAATCATCAAATCCGCGCGTGTCGTCTGGTCTTGGGGTCATTCCGCGCGTTGTCGCCAACGGACGCACAATTTATGACGGAAAACTGCGTCGCAGTGAGGCGGCGGACCGAATAACCAACGTTTGGCATCCTTATCACGAGCGCCTGCAGGGCCTTTTATCTGACAACCGGCGCGAGTTTGGTCAGGCTATATTGATTGACTGTCATTCTATGCCACATGAAGCGATTGAAACTTTCGGGCGCACCAGTGGTGCAAAGCCGGACATCATACTTGGTGACCGATTCGGTTCGGCTGCCAGCACACATGTCGTTGAATGGATTGAGGCAGCTTTTGAGCGCGCAGGTCTTTCAGTGGCGCGCAATGCGCCCTTTGCGGGTGCCTACACGGCGCAGCATTACGGGCGTCCATCGCGCAACCAACATGTCGTTCAGGTGGAAATTGATCGCGCGCTATATATGAACGAACAAACGATCGAGCCGAACGAGAATTTCAATGAACTAAAGGCAGTGCTCACTCAGGTGATCGCAGAAGTTGTGGGTGTCGGCGCGCAAGAACTTCCGCTGGTGGCGGAATAGTCACTGCAACGACCGGCCTTTTAGAATCGCATCTGCCCCGAATTTTTTCCTGATTTCGTCTGTGGCCCGCTCTGCGTCGGTGCGTTTCTGCGCGCCTGCGTCCAATAGATCGCCCGTCAGGTCAGCGCCTTCAGCCGGGCTTAAGTCGCTAAGCCCCACGCCAAGCAGCCGGTATGGTCCCTGATTGCCAACCTGATCGAACAAGTTGCGCGCTGTGCGATAGATCCGGTCGGCAAACTGTGTTGGGTCATGCAATGATAGCCGCCGGGTCAGCAGGCTGTGGTTGGACCGTTTCAGTTTAAGCGTCACAACGCGCCCAGCCAGATCGCGGGCTTTGGCGCGGTCCGACACTTTCTCGGCCAACCGCCAAATATGGCCGTCCAAAACGTCCGGATCGGCGGTATCATCAAAAAAAGTGGTTTCGTTGGAAATGGATTTCATCGGTGAGTGGGACGAAACGCGGCGACGATCCTGACCACGCGCCAGAAAATACAACCGCTCGCCCATAGACCCAAATCGCGCGTTCAGATCTTTGCGCTCCCACCTGAGCAAATCAGCGAATGTGCGGATGCCGGCTTTGCCCAATGCGGTTTTGGTAACCTGCCCGACGCCCCAAATCAGGCTGACCGGCCGATCACGTAGAAAGTCGTCGGTTTCAGCCGCGCCAATAATTGAAAAACCGCGTGGTTTGTCTAGGTCCGAGGCCACCTTGGCAAGAAACTTGTTATGGGACAGCCCGATTGACCCGCTTAGGCCAAGTTCATCCTGCATGCGCTTGATCAACTGCGCCAGTGAAACCGCTGCGGGCACGCCATGCAATTTTTCGGTCCCCGACAGATCAAGAAACGCTTCATCCAGTGACAGCGGTTCAATCGAAGGCGTCAGTTCGTCCATCAGGGCGCGGATGGCGCGGGAAGCCTCGACATAGGCGCTCATCCGGGGTTTGATGACAACGGCCTCTGGGCACAGTTTTAGGGCTTTGAACATTGGCATGGCTGAACGCACGCCTTTGATCCGGGCGATATAACAGGCGGTTGCCACAACACCGCGTTTGCCACCACCGATGATCACCGGCTTATTTCGTATTCCCGGGTTGTCGCGCTTTTCAACCGAAGCATAGAACGCGTCGCAATCCATATGCGCGATGGACAGTTCGAATAGCTCAGGATGCGTCAGAACCCTTGGGCTGTGGCAATCCGGGCAGCGGGCCCCGGTATCGAACTGAGTCAGACAATCTCGGCAAAGAGCAGGCATTTCGTTTTGGTTGCTTTCGAATTTGGTGGTCGGTTCACCCCATTCTGTATAGTAACAAGAAAAACCAAAAGGGGTGAAAAGTGAGATTTGATCAGTTGTTGGCAGAATTTGTCGGGCCTAATGCAGTCGTCTTGGCGATTGCGGCATTTATCATCATTTGCATTTTTCTGGGCGTGCGGATCGTGCCGCAGTCGGAAAAATTTGTCGTGGAGCGCTTTGGTCGGTTGCGTTCAGTATTGGGGCCAGGGATCAACTTTATCGTGCCGTTTCTGGATAAAGTCCGCCATAAGGTGTCGGTGCTGGAACGCCAGTTGCCGTCCCACTCGCAGGACGCCATCACCTCGGATAACGTGCTGGTGTCGGTGGAAACCAGTGTGTTTTACCGGATACTTGAGCCGGAAAAGACAGTCTATCGGATCCGCGACGTTGATGCGGCCATTTCCACAACAGTGGCTGGGATCGTGCGTGCAGGCATCGGTGAGATGGAACTAGACGAAGTGCAATCAAACCGCCAGCAACTGATTGCAAAAATTCAGGATCAGGTTGCCAATGCGGTGGATGACTGGGGCATCGAGGTGACGCGCGCCGAAATTCTGGACGTCAATCTGGATCAGGCGACACGCGAAGCGATGCTGCAACAGTTAAACGCGGAACGGGCGCGTCGCGCGCAAGTGACCGAGGCCGAGGGCACCAAACGTGCCATCGAACTTAATGCCGACGCTGAACTTTACGCAGCCGAGCAAATAGCCAAAGCGCGCCGGATTTCTGCCGATGCCGAGGCCTATGCGACCGAAGCCGTGGCCAAAGCCATCGCGGACAACGGTCTGGAAGCGGCACAATATCAGGTCGCCCTGAAACAGGTCGAGGCGCTGACGGCCCTTGGTAGTGGCGACGGAAAACAGACGATCCTTGTTCCCGCGTCCGCAATTGATGCCTTTGGAGAGGCTTTCAACATGCTGAAAGGGCGCAAATGATGCTTTGGCAGGAATGGTGGGTCTGGATTGTCGGCGGGATCATTCTGGCGGTGCTGGAAATTATCGCGCCGGGATATATCTTGCTGGGTTTTGCAATAGGCGCGATTGCGACGGGAGTTCTGATTTCAATTGGTGTTCTTGGGGGATCTTTGCCGATCCTGATCCTTGTTGCGGCGGTGATTTCACTGGTCGCATGGTCTGGGATGCGCCGGTTCTTCGGAATTCGCCGTGGTCAGATTAAAATCTGGGATAAAGACATCAACGAAGACTGATCCAGCCGCCGCCATCAAAGGCGGCGAACTCAGGTCTTTGCGATTTCGGCTTGAATGGCCAAAGCGGCATCGCGCGGGTTGGCCGCCCGCCAAACCGGGCGGCCGACGACGATATGATCGGCCCCGTCAGCAATGGCCTGCCCCGGTGTTGCTATTCGTTTCTGATCGCCCTTGTCTGCCCCAGCGGGCCGCACGCCCGGAGTCACAATCAGCTTGTTTTCAGCTTCGGGCAGCGCTCGGATCATCGCGGCTTCTTGCGGCGAGGCGATGACCCCGTCGGCCCCGGCGGACAATGCACGGGCGGCGCGTTCGACAACCAAATCCGGAATATCGCCATTTTTGATCAGACAGGCATCAAGATCGGCGCGATCCAGCGACGTCAGGATCGTGACGGCAAGAATTTTCATGTCGCTGCCAGCAGCCCCTTCCATTGCAGCGCGCACCACATGCGGATCACCATGAACGGTCAGGAAATCGTGGTTGAACTGGGCCAAGCCACGCACCGCGGCCTCGACCGTTGCACCGATATCGAACAGTTTCATATCAAGGAAAATGCGTTTGCCGTATTCGTCCTTTAGCTCATTTGCCAAGGCCAGCCCGCCGCCGGTCAGCATACCTAACCCGATTTTGTAAAAGCTGACAGCATCGCCGATCCGTTCGGCAACCCCTAAGCCTTCCAAAGCATTCGGCACATCAACTGCCACGATTAGGCGGTCATCGGCGTTTGCTGTCATTTTGCTTGCTCCGGAAATGTTGGCTTGGGGCTGTCTAGGTAGCGGGCGCTTTGGTTGCAAGCGGTTCAGGTCTGGCATCAGCACCGCCTTTGGTAATGCTACCTTAGCAATGTGTGATTATCCCGACAGCCTGTAAAAAAGGTGGCAGAGTATCGCAGGCCACTTGTCAAGCGGGCCTCTGCTTCCCAAATAACATTCAAGGCCTACAATATGGCTGTGCCGCTTGGCGGGCAGCTATCAGGATGGGCGCTTATTGGAAGGAGGATTACCGATGGACATGGAAAAGTTCACGGAGCGGTCGCGCGGTTTTTTACAAGCGGCACAGACGATCGCGATGCGGGAAAGCCATCAACGTCTGGCGCCCGAGCATTTACTTAAAGCGATGATGGATGATGATCAGGGGCTTGCCAGCAATCTGATCAAGGCTGCAGGTGGCGAACCCGCCCGTGTGGTTGAGGCCGTCGATGTGGCTTTGGATAAAATCCCAAAGGT
>JAHRVC010000016.1 GCA_019090885.1 Marinosulfonomonas sp. | reverse complement strand
TTTCCCACGTTAAGTTAGCTCCGATCCCATTGCAAAGTTGTGCCAAAACAAACAAAGGATTCAAGCCTTATTTTTTACCATTTCTGCCCCTACATTTCGCGAAGCGTGAAATTCAGGGGTTTAATCTAGTTATTTCCCATTTATCACAACCACTTATACTCGACCAGCGGAAACGATCGTGTAAGCGGAACTCACCCGCCGACCAGAACTCAATTTCTGTCGGCGTGATCTTAAAGCCACCCCAATGCGTCGGGCGACGTGGAAACCTGCCGTGTTTTGCCTCAGCGGTTTGGACCGCCTCCAGCAAATCGCTTTTCTTCGCCAACGGCTCTGACTGTGCCGAAGCCCACGCCCCAATCCGGCTGCCAAGCGGACGCGAAGCGTAGTATTCATCTGACTCCGCCGCCGAAAGCCTTTCGATATGGCCCCGAACTCGGATTTGGCGTGCCAGAGACTTCCAGTGGATATTCAGGGCCGCTTTCCCGGAATTAGCAATCTCTTGCCCCTTGCGGCTGTTGTAATTAGTGAAAAATACAAATCCATCGTGTTCAATATCTTTTATTAACACAATTCGCACATCAGGCATACCATCATCATCCACGCTCGCCAAAGCGGCGGCGTTTGGGTCTGACGGTTCCAGAGGCGTTGCCTCTTCCAGCCACCGTCGTGCGATGCCAAATGGGTCATCACCGGTGAAAATACCTTCGCGATCAATCATAATTCACTCCATCCAAATTCGCCTTTAACGGGTGTTTAACCCACTCGCAACATTAACGTCGCGTCCGTTTTCCTTGAAGCATCAGGCCGATTGTCCTAAACGACTGTTAGTTAACAAAAACGATCCTGTGAGGGCAAGAATGTCGAACAATCTGATGGCGGGCAAGCGTGGCCTGATAATGGGGCTGGCCAACGATAAATCAATTGCGTGGGGCATCGCCAAACATTGCGCCGATGCGGGCGCCGAACTGGCGTTTTCCTATCAGGGCGAACAGCTGAAAAAGCGCGTCGATCCGCTGGCAGCAAAAACTGGTTCAAATCTGGTGATTGAATGTGATGTCTCCGATGAGGCATCGCTGGACGCATTATTTGCGCGTCTGGAATCGGAATGGGGCAAGATTGACTTCGTCGTTCATGCCATTGGATTTTCAGATAAAAATGAACTTCGCGGACGCTACGTTGATACCAGCCGCGCCAATTTCAACATGTCGATGGATATCTCGGTCTATTCGTTCACCGCCGTGTGCCAACGCGCCGCGGCGATGATGAACGAAGGTGGCTCTCTGCTGACGTTAACCTATTACGGCGCCGAAAAGGTCATGCCGCATTATAATGTCATGGGGCTGGCAAAGGCCGCACTTGAGGCATCGGTGCGCTATATTGCCGAGGATTTGGGCAAAGACGGCATTCGCTGCAACGCGATTTCCGCCGGGCCGATCAAAACGCTGGCGGCCTCTGGCATCGGCGATTTCCGCTATATCATGAAGTGGAACCAATATAATTCGCCGCTGCGGCGCAACGTCGATACTGACGATGTGGGCAAATCAGCGCTGTATCTTCTGTCTGATCTTGGCTCTGGTGTGACGGGCGAGGTTTTGCATGTGGATGCGGGCTATCATGCGGTTGGCATGAAGGCCGTGGACGCCCCAGATATAACAACGGTGTAAGATATGACAGATCGCCTGCCCCACGAAAAAGGATTTCACGTCAGCTGGGATCAAATCCACCGCGATTCGCGCGCCCTTGCATGGCGGCTGGACGGCCACGGGCCTGACGGCGGCGCATGGAAGGCCGTGGTTGCGATAACGCGCGGCGGCATGGCCCCGGCGATGATCGTCGCGCGAGAGCTGGATATACGCACGGTCGATACGATCAGCGTGAAAAGCTATGACAATCAGGCGCAAACCGATGCGATGGTGTTAAAATCGCCGGACCGCGATCTGATGGGCGATGGCACCGGCGTGCTGGTTGTCGATGACCTTGTAGACACCGGAAAAACGCTGGAAGTTGTGCGCGATCTGTTCCCAAAGGCGCATTTCGCCACCGTCTATGCAAAACCCAAAGGTCGCCCGATGGTGGATACCTTTATTACCGAAGTGTCACAGGACACATGGATTTTCTTTCCATGGGACATGGCGCTGCAATATGTCGAGCCGTATCGCGGCACGGATTAGCAGGCGAGATTGGAATGCTCGGAATCCATCGGTTTTAAGATGGAAGGATGGGGGCCGCTTTGAGCCTTTTTTTGCATGCCTGACCTGTCTGAACTAATATCCGCTTTTGGGAAACCGGAGAATTCACGATGAGCGGTGCTTGGCGGCCAGAGCGACGTAATCGGAACATCGGCACATCATGGTCGGGATATTCCAAGTGCAACGACATGCGTGTTCCAGAAAGCTGGCAAGACAAGCATGGAAATTACTCTTGCTACTATGAGCGCCTCGAAGTTTTAAGTGAGCAAGAGGACACCATAGGTGGCTCCCAATTGAAGGTGCTTTATGAACGGCCGCGTCAAGGTTTCACCTATGGATGCACTCCCCCCGATGTGATCAAAATATTGGCGTTAGCGGCAAAGGAATCGCCCGCCTTGCCCGATATCGTTGCATTCCGACAACCGACCCGAAAACAACAACAGCAAGCCCCCGTTTGGGGTCGGTTTCTTTACTTTGCAGAGATTGGGAAACATGAGGGAACTGCAATTGTTCTTGAATCTCAGGAATTGGGGACATTGCTAAAATGGTCAAAACGAATGACTATCGCGGACCGGGCCGAGTACGGGCGCCTCGTTGCCGACGGGCATCCATTCGTAGAGAACAAGCGGCATTTTCAGGCGGAATTAATCGAAGATGCGGTACGAAATACTAAGCTTTATCGCACCTTATTTCACGAGCTTGGGCATTTGGCTCACTACCATCAGGAAGTTCTCGATGATCTATCCGCTCTTGATCAAAACCAAGAATTGGCCCGCGAACTTTACTTTTCCAAACCTACGTCCGAACGTGAAGTCTTTGCCCATACATTCGCGGAAAAACTCAGTCACTCCCTAATATTGGCTGGGGAGTTACCTTTTGCCCCCCTACCGTTTGAACCAGCCGACGTTCAAGGACAGACAGGTTAAGCCCGCTTCGCCCGCACTGCCGCCAGTAGGGCTACTTGTGAAACTCAGTGAAACCGGTGTCGCAGAAATGATGTTGAATGCTCCTGAGGTTGCCGAGACTAGACCAGGACTTGAAAATCCGAGCTGATAATCATCTCCCTTCGAGTCAATTCCAAGGCCGGCAAAGGTTGCAACCCCAGAACTCGCCGTAAAGG
>JAHRVC010000263.1 GCA_019090885.1 Marinosulfonomonas sp. | reverse complement strand
TGCACAATCGACCGTTGGACGACTTCTGATCCGGCGGAGGCATCGAGGCTACTGGGCGAGTTATAAGGCGAAAAGAGGTCGCGGGCATGCCTGCGGCCTTTTAGTCGCCCCGCGCCAATCAATTGTTGCGGCCTTACGCTCATAAGGGGGCCTCCATCGAACCATGAATCGGCGGCGTTCGAGGCAGCTCGCGCATTGTGGGTTTTCTTGGCTTCGGCTTCTACTGCAGCCTCCCCGATAAAAGTACAACATAGGTGCCCCGTGATTGCAGCAATGAGGGATACCACTTCAGAACTTCGAAATCCGTTTTGGCTTGGAATTTGGGTTGCCTGTTCCCTGACAAAATTTGACACCCTTAGGCTTTATGATTGATCTAGTCGTGACAGAGCGATTCGTTCCAAGCTGCCGGGGCAAATTCTGGTTGATGAACGCAAGGCATATCCAGAGCAGCGGACATTCTCACTGGATAATGGGAGACGATGTTTGATTAAGATATTACACACTGCCGATGTCCACCTCGACTCGCCGCTGACGTCCTTGGCTCTGCGCGATGAATCCTTGCGACAAAACATTCAATCTGCGACGCGGTCAGCTTTCGTTCAGATTATTGACACAGCTCTGGCTGAAAATGTCGATGCGCTGTTGATCGCGGGTGATCTTTATGACGGGGCGCAGCGCAGCGCAAAAACCGCAGCTTTTCTGACTGGGCAATTGGAGAGGCTCAGGTCTGCGGGGATCCCAATTTTCTACATTAAGGGTAATCACGACGCTGAAAACCCTATCACAGGTGAAGTGGCTCTCCCCGACAACGTCCATATTTTTGATGGGCGGGGCGGCAAACAACAGCTTGAGGGCAAAGATGTTTGGATCCACGGCGTGAGTTTCAACGGCAAACACTCCCCCGACAGCCTGCTCAGTAAGTTCGATGCGCCGGTACCAGGTGTTGTGAATATTGCGATGCTGCACACATCGTTGGCTGGCGCAGCTGGGCACGACAACTATGCGCCCTGTTCGGTCGCCGAGCTTTTGGCGCTGGGTTTCGACTATTGGGCCCTGGGCCACATACACAAACGTCAGGTACACAGCGAGGGACCATGGATTGTCATGCCAGGAATCCCGCAGGGCCGGGACATCGGCGAGGCAGGACCCAAGTCGGCTACGCTTTTAACGATCGAAGATGAAGGTATTGCCATCGAAGAGGTGCCAACCTCGGTCGTTACCTTTCTTGGGCACAGCATTGATGTTTCTGGTGCCGAAAACGACGATGAGATCCGCCAGCGGATCCGAAGTGGCATCCACGCTCCGATCGAAGGCTTGCAGGCAGGCAACGATGCTATTTTGCGGCTAACACTTGAGGGGCGCACGACGCGGCATTGGCAGGTGTTGCGCGACAGAGATGTCTGGGCTGAAACCGTCTCACAAATCGCCGAAGAAACCGGGCGGCTTTGGGTCGAGAAACTCGACTTTGCGCTAGAGGCGCCAACCTCAGTCGCAGACAGCAGCGCCACGGACGAGCTTGGCCAGCTTATGACGCAGATCGCAACGGAAGAGGGTTTCGCGGCACAAGCGCAGGCGGAAGTCGACGATGTGCTGTCTCAGCTGCCGTCCACCCGACGGGCGGAACTTCTTGCGGATGAGGCAGCTCTCGCTGATCTGACGCGGGATCTTGCCGAAGCCGGATCCAAACATCTCTATGCGCTGATGAAGGGAACTTCGGAATGATGCGCCTTCGAAAGTTGAATCTTGAGCTTTTTGGAGGCTTCACTGGTAGGGACTTTGATTTTGGGCCGCGACGGGATGTCGGAATTCCAGACTTTCACGTGATCTATGGCCCGAATGAAGCTGGAAAGACCACGTTGATGGAAGGCTACATGCGGCTTTTGTACGGCTTTCCCCATAGGGAACCATACGATTTCCTGCACCAGCGGAAGAACCTCAGGGTTTCCGGGTTGCTGGATATCGATGGTACAGAAACCGCTATCACGCGACTGCCAACCCGCGATCCGTCGCTTCGCGATGCCCATGGCCAGGAATTGCCCAACAGCGCGTTGCAAGCGCACCTCAGCGGCCTTTCTGAAGAAGATTACCGTAACCTCCTTTGTTTGGACGACCTGACGATCGAAAAGGGTGGTGAAGAAATTACCCGGGCCAAGGGCGACATTGGCCGGCTGCTATTTTCCGCAGCGGCCGGGATCAGCGAACTTTCTGACGTGCTCGACGGTGTCCGGGCGGAGGCTGACGGCCTCTATCGTAAACGGGCCAGCACGACACGGCTCGCAGTCCTGAAAAAAGAATATGCTGAGGTTGAGCGGCAAACTCGGGAGCTGGATGTTTCCGCCTCGCAGTATCGTGGCCTCAAGAAGAAGGCTGATGATGCTCTTGCAGAGGAAGCCCAAGTTTCTGACCGTCGCAAGGAATTGTTTACGGCCAAGGCTCAGTTGGAGGCCAGGATTAAGGCCCTGCCATTACTCGGCGAGATCGATGCGCTGGACGAAAAGCTTTTGGATTTTTGCGACTGGCCCGTGCAGCTGGACGTCGAGCCTGAAGACTTGGTGCGGATGCTCACCGAACAGGCCACGGCTCAGAGCGATGTCTCGAAACTCAGCGATGAACTCGAAGGATTGCGGGTGGATTTGGCAGGGATCGAACACCATCCCGAACACCTGGCACTGTCACAAGAGATAGATGATCTGGACGCTTTGAGGAGCCGATACACGACGGCGGACCTTGACTTGGACCGACGCCGTAAAGCCCTTGAAGAGGTTCTCGCCGACATGCGCTTGGCAGCCCGAGATATGGGTGCACCCGCCGGTATCGATCCGGTGGGGCTGGTGCTGTCCGCGGCTGTGTTGGCAGAGCTCGAACGGGCCCGCGAAAGGTTGCGGGATGCTGAAGGCTTGGGCAAGCGTGAGCAAGAAGAAGTAGCGGCGATCGACGAAAAAATCGAAGCCGCCAAGGAGCAACTGGGCACTACTAGCGCAGAGGCCCCAACGGCGGTCGACTTGGTCGATGTCTTCGAGCGTTTCGATGTCGATACGCTTTCGGGGCGCCATGCGGCAGCGACTGAGGCTTGGAAGACAGCGCGGCGTAACCGGTGCACCGCGTTGGATGCGCTTACCATCAAAGGGCAAAGCTTCGGCGACCTGCCGACCTGCCTTCTGACCTTGGAAGAGGCTGATGTTCTTCTGGGCGATGTGCAGGGCCTGGCCCAGCGGCACGACGCAGCGGTCCAAGCGTTGGAGAACACACAGGCCGAAATCGCGGAACGCAGCGCTCGCATCGCGCAGATCAAGGCGATGGACGGGCTTATTGATGATGACGAGGCCCACAGCATTAGGGCGGATCGCGATGACCTCTGGAAGGCGCACAGAGCCAAGCTGACCGATGAAAGTGCTGAGGGATTCGAAAGCGCTATGAACAGTGTTGATAATGCGATGGATGTCCGCCTCTCACATGCCGTAGATCTTGGGACGCTGCGTCAACACGAGCAGGATCTCGTGGCTGCGAAAGCCAGAGAGAAACTTGCAAAAAAGCAGGCGGAGGCGCTATCTCGAAACTGCGACGCGGTGTTGGAGCGTCTGACAAGCGCGGCAAACGAAGTCGGCATCGAAGCCACTCTATCGCCCGAAGCATTCGTGAGCTGGCTGCGTAAGCTTGAATTGGCAACGCAGGCCGAGGCCGAACTACACCGTCTTCAAGACGAGCACCGAGAAACATTTGATAAGGCGGATCGGCTGAGCAAAGCCATCTCAGAGCACATACACAGAGACGCGCCAGAATTTGATGAACTGGTCGCCGTTGCGAAAACCAATCTCGAGGCGCAGCGCACCCATCGGGAAAACCTGCGCATCGCCAAAACGCGTGTTGACGAGTTGACGCGGGACCGAACGAAGCGCGCTGAAAAACTTGCTAACTTTGAAGATGACGCTTCGAACGCGCGCCGTGAATGGGTGACGCAGGTGGCCGGGGCCTTACCTGAAGGTGTGGATGCAGGCCAGCTTGAAGCCTCATTGCAACCGCTCCAAGATCTGCGTGAGCACAACAAGGAGCGCGTTTCACTAGAGCGTCAGGCGTCGACAATGGAAGATGATCAGGCCCTGTTTTCTGAGAAAGTGCAGAAGTTGGTCGATCGGGTCGGCGCCGTTGCCCTGGCCACGCCCCTTGCTGACTATGACGCTCTAAAGGCCATGTCGGACCAGGCCGTTGGCGCTGAAGACAAGACTCGGGAATTGAACGAGACGATCAAGGGGCGTCAAAAGTCACTGGCCGACGCCCAAAAAGTTCTGGAAGACATCGACCTTGCAGTTGCTGAGCTGGCACGGGTGTTTCCCGAAGGCGTTGACACCAGTTCACTAGGTGCCCTGCGGCAGGCTGTCAGTACCGCTTCGGATGTCATAGCCTACCGGGTCAGACGCTCGGTGGTTGCACATGATCTGAAGTCACTCCTTGATCTTGAGAGCCTGCAGGACACACGCACGGTTTTGGCAGGGGGCACCCAAACAGGACTGCAGGCCGAGTTAGACGAGGTCAGTGCCGATCTGGAAAACATTGAGAGTCTCTACAAGGGTGCCATCGAGGCGCGAACCACCGCCGAACGAGGGCTGCGTGCCATCGGCGGGGATGACGATGTTGCGTTGCTGGTCGAGAGGAAGGCAACGCTTGAACTCGAAATGCAGGAGGCGGCACTTCTACATCTTGAGTTGAGCCTGGGCCACCGCCTTGCTGAAACGGCGATCCGCCGATACCGCGATGCACATCGCAGCACGATGATGCGAGCCACTGAAGCGGCTTTCGCGGAGCTGACGAATGGTGCCTATTCTAAACTACAGACTCAGATCGACGGGTCATCCGAAACCCTGTTGGCTTTGGATGCGAGCGGCATGGCGAAACAGGCCCAGGACATGTCGAAAGGCACCCGCTTCCAGCTTTATCTAGCTTTACGCGCCGCGGCCTACCAGCAGTTGGCTGACCAGGGGGCATCGCTGCCGTTCTTTTGTGACGACATTTTTGAAACCTTTGATGAGGACCGGACGCGATCGGCTTGTCGCGTCATGGAACAGATCGGACAGCGGGGGCAGGCGATCCATCTCACGCATCACCTGCATGTCGTCGATATTGCGCGCGAGGTCTGCGGAGATGGTGTTCAAATCCATAGTATTGGCGATTAGACCCATAGCTAAGATCGTATGCTCGCCCATTCGAGGTGGCTGAAAAGACGAATAACGCAGCTACTATTTAACGACGGGGTAGAACGGCTTACCCCAGTTTTCGGCGGGATTATCCATCATGATGTCGATGAACACAGGCATCAAGAAACCGAGGATCTCGGCGCCATCCCGCACTTGCGCGCGATTTACACCGCTGTTCCAGGTTGACCCACCGTGAACTAGCTGATTGCGAAGGACATACAGCCGGTCGAACACGAAACTCAGGACACGCGCGCTGTCGCCAGCTTGGAACGACTGTGCGAATGATCTGGCGGAAGCTTTGAAGCGATCCTCCCAGTCTTCAAATCCGTCGATGCCATTGTGATATTGCCAGAACGGATTGAAAACATATCGGTTTTCCATGAGCATCCGCACCGGTCCTGAGAACTGCTGCCAGAGCGCTTTGTAGATACGCTGCTCTTCATCGAGTGCGACCAGCCGTCCGAAATAATCCACGAAGGCCGCACGTTCCCCCGGGGCCACAGCTTGAAATTCCTGCTCGTCGGCATAGGCGGCGTTGAAGGCAATCCATAGGAAAATGAAGCTGGCATCATCGTCTGCCTCACAGGCCTCGGCACGGCCAATCCAACTGATGGCGCGATGGGCGCGAAGGCCCATGGTTTCGGGAAACCCTGCACGAATGGCGCGTTGTTTTGTTTTCAGAGCCGCATGGTCGGGACTATTTTGCATCATCAATTCCTTTTAAAACTCCTCATGGCAGAGCGTCGAAATCCGACCTCTGGTGGCCCGCCACCAAGGCGCGCAGGCCTTCGGGCGCCAAGATTTCCACCTTGTCGCCCCATTGATAAAGATGCCACGCCATTTCCAGCCAGCCCGCGGCCTGGAACTTTACGATCAGGCTGCCGTCGTCTTGTAGCTCAACGATTTGAGTTGGGTGAAACCGAAATTCAGCCGCACGCTCTGCGGCCTCAGGGGCGAAGCGCCACACGACCTTGCCATATTGCTCAGGATCCTGATAGACGCCGAAAGCCTTCGCTGCATAATCCTCAAGGGAAAACCCGGGAGCGAGGTTGAAGCTTTCCTCCAACACCTCCGCTGAATGGATCCGGTCCATGCGAAAGTTAAGGATAGCTTCACCGCGTGTAGGCTGCCGCGCCACGAGATAGCTGCGGTGCCCCAGCGCATACCGTGTGGCTCAATCACACGCGGCGCAGCGCCCTGGGTCCGATAGCAAACGCGCAGTCGGAAAGGGCCACGCAGCGCTTCGATGACCGCCTCTGTGACGGCAGGCTTCAGTGCGACGGTAGGGCCAGGTCGCGTGACCTGGCCTAATCCAGCCAGCACCGCCTCTGCGTCGACTTCTGACCGAAGCGCATCCCGAGGGTTCAGACGAGCCAGAAGCCCGTCACGAAGTTCTTCCAATGCCCGCGAATGGCGCAGGCGGCCCTGATCATGCGCGGCCCGGGCTGCGATCTCCAGGGCTTCGATTGCGGTTTCCTGCCGGGGCTGCAGTCGATCAGGCAAAGGTGCTTCCAGCCTCCAATAACGCCGCCTCTCCGCGTCGTCCCTTTTTGTAACATTTGGAAAAGTAGCATCCAGCGCCTCGGTCATCCGCTGAGCGGTGCGGTGCGATACGCGAAACTCGGCGCAGATATCCTCGAGGCTTATACCTCTGTGCCGGGCAGCTGCCATCTGGGCCAGGCGGAGCAGATCTTGTGCTTTGGCGAAAGGCATTTGACCTCCATGTCAGAAATTGACACCATCATAAGGTATTGAAGACCTTGCGGCCTGTCGAGGCGAATCCCTTGGCAACGCGCGCGTGGTAAGTTTTGGAGTAGTTATGAGGGACCTCGAGGGCCGAATATTTCTATCTGCCTCAGACCTCATGCGTTTCATGGGATGCGCGCACGCGACGACTCTTGATCTAGCTCACATGCGTGGCACTGGTCCGAAGCCTAAGGGAGATAGCGAAGACGCGGCGCTCTTGCAAAAACAGGGCGATGCCCATGAGGCTGCGCATCTGGCGCGCCTTAAGGACGCCGGATACGGCGTATTAGAGATCGAGCAAGGCAAGCTCGCTAAGAATGCCGAAGAGACGAAAGCGGCGCTTGCCGCCTGCCCGGATGTGGTGTTTCAGGGCGCTTTTTTGTCGGGTAACTGGGGCGGCTGGTCAGACTTCCTCGAGCGTGTCGAGACGCCCTCCGCGCTCGGGTCGTTTAGCTACGAGGTGGCCGACACCAAACTGAAACGTAGCCATCATCCCAAACATGTGCTGCAGTTGGTTCTGTACTCTGATCTGCTGACAGAAATTCAAGGAGTGGCGCCCGAGTTTGCCCATGTTGAATTGGGGGACGGCACCCGCGTGACACTTCGCCTGGCCGACTATTCCGCTTATGCCCGCATGGCGCGCGAAAGACTGGAAGCTTTTGTCGCTGATCCGCAACCGACGCGCCCAATGCCTTGCGCCGATTGCAGCCTCTGTCGCTGGGCCGATCATTGTGAAGCCGTCTGGCAGGCCGAGGACAGCTTGTTCAATGTTGCCAATATCAGCCGTCGTCAGGTGAAAAAGCTGGAAGCTGCTGGGATTGAGACGTTGGAGGCCCTTTCGAAGCTGGATCACCCGATCCGTGGCATGGCTGAAAATACGCGGGCACGTTTGGTCACTCAGGCGCGTTTGCAGCATGCCCGCAAAACCGGGGAGCCGGATTATGAGCTGCGCTCGCCCCAACCGGGCAAGGGCTTCGATTTATTGCCCGAGCCACAGCCGGGCGATCTGTTCTACGACATCGAGGGGGACCCGCATTATGAGGGTGGCCTCGAATATCTGCACGGGATCTGGTTTGACGGTCAGTTTCTTGCATTCTGGGGCCATGATCACGACGCCGAAGCGAAGGCGTTGGAAGACCTCCTGGCATTCTACCGCGCGCGGATTGCCGAGTATCCCAATGCGCGCATCTATCACTATGCGCCCTACGAGATTACGGCACTCAAACGCCTGACAACGAAATACGGGATTGGTGAAGCTTTCCTCGACCGGCTTTTGCGGGAGCGCCGCTTCGTCGATCTGTTCGCCGTGGTGCGTGGGGGGCTGATCGGGTCGGAACCGAACTACTCCATCAAGTCGATGGAGGCCTTCTACGACCGCAAGCGGGACGGCGAGGTCAAGACGGCGGGTGGTTCGGTCGTGGCCTATGAGCGCTGGAGAGAAACGAATGATCAGCAGATCCTCGACGAGATCGAGGACTACAATCGTGTCGACTGTATCTCGACCGAGGAGTTGCGCGACTGGCTGGTGGGCGTTCGACCCAGCGGTCCTTGGCCGATACTCGCCCCGGACGCCGGGGATAAAGAGGTCGAAGAGGACGCTGACACGCAAGCATTGCGGAACATGCTTGTAGGGTCGGGTTTGCCGCAGCATCGGCAAGATATGCTGTTCAATCTGGGCCTCTTTCACAGCCGCGAGAAGAAACCCGCGCAATGGGCCGTGTTCGACAGTGCAGCCAAGGACGAGGATGAACTGATTGACGATCTCGATGCTCTCGCAGGGCTGGAAGCGGCCGGTCCCGTCGAGCCGGTCAAGCGGTCCTTCACGCGTGGCTATACCTATCCGCCGCAAGAGACGAAACTGCGGGGCGGAAAAAAGGCAACGGTTCCAGTGTTCGATGGCCCACCAACGACTGTTGGGATCGAGAGCATGGACCGCCGTGCGCGCGAGATCACTATCAAGGCGGGGCCGGGGAAGGCACATCTCCTGGCGGATCAACTGACGCTGCACCCGGACTGGCCGCTGAATACGGACGTAATCGCCGCAGCACTGCGCGATGTGATCGCAGATCAATGTGGCGCGCGCCGGTTCACCGCGGTGGATGATCTGCTGTCGCGGGCAGCACCGCGGCTTATCTCCGGGCCAAGCGCTGATCTACTTGATGGGGCAGATCCCGTTTTGGGCACCGTTGCCGTGGTGAACGATATGGACGCGACCGTCTTGCCGGTCCAGGGGCCGCCGGGCACAGGCAAGACCTATGCCAGCGCCCGCGCGATCCTGTCTCTGGTGCGCAAGGGTCACCGTGTTGGCGTTGCTTCGAACAGCCACGAGGCGATCCGCAATGTTCTCATGGGCTGTCTTGCCGCGCTTGAGGATGACGACCCGGACATCACCCTGGAAAACGTCGAACTGGCGCACAAGGTCAGTGGTAAAGAAGATGGCTACCCAGACGGATTTTCGGGGATCGCCCGCGCCCGGTCGAACGACGACCCAGCACTGAACCAAGCCCATGTCGTGGGCGGCACCGCATGGTTCTTTGCGCGCGATGAGAATGTGCAGGCCTTTGATTGGCTGTTCGTGGACGAGGCAGGCCAGGTTGGTCTGGCCAACATGGCCGCTATGGGACGGGCCGCGCGCAACATCGTGCTGGTTGGCGATCCTCGGCAGCTGCCGCAGGTCATCCAGGGCGCACATCCCGAACCTGCGAACCTTTCGTGCCTCGACTGGATGCTGGGGGATCACGCGACGATCCCAGCCGATCGGGGTATTTTCCTGCCCACCTCGCGGCGGATGCACCCCGAGGTCTGTGGATTCATCTCGCAACAGGTCTACGAAGGCCGGTTGACCAGTCTTCCTGATACTGCCCACCAGCGTGTGTCCGGTACGACGCTCCCCGAAGCTGGAGCATTCTGGGTGCCTGTAGCGCATGAGGGCAATGCCCAGATTGCGCAGGAAGAAGCCTCGGCTATCGGAAAAACCGTAGCCGAATTGCTTGGTGGGATGTGGACGGACAAGGACGGCTGCACGCGGCCGATACGCGATACGGATATCATCGTTGTCGCCCCCTATAATGCACAGGTAAATGCGCTGCGGGACTCCATGCCGCCGGGTGTGCGTGTCGGTACTGTGGACAAGTTCCAAGGGCAGGAGGCGCCAGTCTGCCTGGTCTCGATGACTGCGTCTTCCGCTGAAGAAACCTCGCGCGGAATGGAGTTCCTGTTTTCGCTCAACCGCATTAACGTGGCGGTGTCACGTGCCAAAGGCCTAGCGCTGGTCTTTGGGGCACTGCGCCTGCGCGAGGCGAAATGCGAAACAGTCGAGCAGATGCGGCTCGTGAACACGCTATGTGCTCTGTCGAAGAGGAGCATAAATGACGGTTGATCAAATGATTTCAGGTTTGGGGAACAATCCCATGCAGACGATCAAGGTTCGTCTTGCAAATGCTAACCGAGTCCTCGCGCGCGATCCCACAAATGCAGATGCGAGACGCCTGCGCGGTGCAATTGAGGAAGAGTTGACCCGACGCAGATTGGCCAACAGGAGGAAGGTCGGAGCTCTTTGGTGGGAACCGCATGACCCTGATTTCCCTGAGTTCTTCGCCTATGAAACGGCAGAGTCTACCGTTCCCGTTGCAGCAATTTTCAAGAGAGATATGCACACCGCCACGAGAAAAGATGTCTACTCTCTGAGGATCGGCGACCTCGACTTGCCTGGAGAGTTTTCGGAGATCGAGATAGCGCGTCGCGCGGGTTCTGACGCTTGGGGAAAGATTAATGGTAGAAGATGACAGCTGTCTTGTTTGATCAGGGAAACCTAAAGTCGAAAGCGAGCTAGTGCGTAGATGAATAACCCAAGCAAATGTTCATTTCGATAATTTCTATAGTTAAAGCGATTTGAAGCACTGCAATCTGAACGGAGCACGAAATGCATCAACCGCCACCCACAATTTGGTTAAGATCTTTTTTCGGATTTACGCCAGAGGAAGACGGTTACATCGGATGGTCAAAAGAAGCCAATAGACAGCACGTAATGTCTAAAGCTTCGTCAGGCGATATTATGATGATCTACGGTGCAGGGTCCGCGAGCACTTCGTCTTCCGACATTTTGCGTGTCTTGGGTTTCCTACAAATAGAAACTACGCCGATCCACGATACAGACAAAGCGTCCGACAAAGGGATGCAGCGCAAACGTGACAACGGATGGGAAGACAGGTGGACTTTCGCCCTTCCAGTGCGGCGGGCGTGGCGCGTGACGCAAAAAACACGACTGGATCAGATCGCCTTTCGGACCTATCAGCCCGAAAAGGGGCGTGCAATTGCTGCTTGGAGCGCCGCGCTGGAGCCCGATGAGTTGGAGAAGGCTCTGGCTCTGCGAGTTACAGAGGTTCCGGTGTTCGGGGAGCCTCCACTGCAATCTGAATTCGTTGACCGTCCGCTCGGGGAGGCTTTCCGCTCACAAAGCCTAAGCGGCAGTGAGGGCATCGACTTTGCCCCGATTTTCGCTCGCCTTCAGGACTTGCTGGAACGGTTTTCAGGCGAACGTTTCAAGCGTTTCGATGAGGGGCTGATCGCGGCTTGGGAGAGCTACAAGCCTCGTTTGAGAGACCATGCACTTATTCAATTGGATAGTGACAGCTGGAGTGAGGGCGATATCGGGAGCGGTAAGATTGTCGAGCAGACAATTGATGCAATCGAGATTCAAGCATCCCACGGCGACCTGACCAACAACCTTGTCTTCTGGCAGAACCGTTTCGGTCACGCCAACCGCGACCATCGCGCGCTGATCGAAGCGAAGTCATCCGGAGCTGGACTAGAACAGCTTGAAAACCTGATCTTCGAGCTATTTAGGGATGATGCTGACGAGCCAAAGCTCTTCGAGGCTCTAAAAGAATCAACGGGCGGGAAATATCCACTGCTTGCCTATCTTTTCTTCCTCAAAGACATGGACCGCTTCATGCCAATACAGCCCACGGGGTTCGACAGGGCGTTTGAGGCGATTGGCTTGGAGTTGCGCACCAGAGGGCAGTGCAGCTGGGAAAACTACAACGCTTTCAACCAAGCCTTATCGGAAATCCGACATGCGATCGAAGCTGAAACAGGCTTAGAAAACGTCAAGCTCATCGATGCACATTCACTCGTTTGGCTATTCTCGACGCTCATCAGGAAAGAGGACGCAGGAGAGTTGGACATCGGCAAGGGCGCCAATGACCGAGTGCTGGGGGCACGAGAACGGTCGATAGCGGACATAAAATATTCCGTCGGGAAAACAGTCTTCAACTCGAACGGTCAGACCGTGGAGAGAAAGGTCAAAGATAAAGAACTCCGTATGACGGGGTACGAACTGGACAATCTGCTGCGACACCTGCTCGAGGTCCAAGAAGAACGCTGTGCTATTACAGGTCAGCCATTCCAGTACCAAGGCGCACATAGTAATTCCAATATGTTACCTTCTTTGGATCGCATCGACAGCGATGGTCATTATGAGAAGGGCAATCTCCAGCTTGTTTGCCGTTTCATCAATTTCTGGAAACAAGCGGCGGATGACCTAGAGTTTCGACGGTTAATTAATGTTGTACGTGGGTTTGATTAAACAAACAAATTGCTGACACTGTAGCAGCGGTAGTTAATACCAAGATTGGAAATAAGATGAACCGCCCAGAAGCCGAACAGCTATTGAGGACATCGTTGGCTTCACCCCAGGCAGCGTTCAGAGAAGGTCAATGGGAAGCGATTGATACGTTGGTCAATCGTAGGCAAAAGCTCTTGGTGGTTCAGCGCACTGGCTGGGGCAAAAGTTCAGTATATTTTATAGCTACAAAGATTTTCCGTGACCAAGGTATGGGGCCGACGATAATCGTATCCCCATTGCTGGCATTGATGCGTAACCAGATAGAGTCTGCTGCCCGTCTTGGAATAACAGCGGTTACAATGAACTCCACGAACAACCAGGACTGGCCTGAAGTCACTCGAAGGATGTTGGCGAACGAGATCGATTGCTTGCTGATATCACCCGAACGGTTGGCGAATGATGAGTTCATTCAAACAGTTCTAGCCCCAGTCGCAAATAGTATTTCATTGATGGTAATTGATGAGGCGCACTGCATATCTGATTGGGGGCACGATTTTCGCCCCGACTACCGTCGTATTGTAAACATTCTTCGGCAAATACCACCTAATACCCCCGTGCTGGGAACAACGGCTACCGCTAATAATAGAGTAGTCTCAGACATCCAAAGCCAGTTAGGTGATATTCAAATACAGCGCGGCTCTTTGGCTCGAGATAGTCTGTCTCTTCAGTGTAAGGCACTTCCAGATCAGGCATCGAGATTAGCTTGGCTGGCCAAGATCATTCCAACAATTGAGGGAACTGGTATCGTGTATGCTCTAACCATCCGCGATGCCGAACAAGTGGCACGTTGGCTCACGCTCAATGGTGTGGATGCGAAGGCCTATTACGGCAGTGTAATTGCCGAAGGCTTCCCCGATAGTAACGCCTACCGCATCCATCTAGAGGAACTTCTGCTCACCAACCAAATTAAAGTCCTTGTGGCAACCAGTGCCCTCGGTATGGGATATGACAAGCCCGATTTGAAATTTGTTATTCACTACCAATCACCAGGCTCTGTCGTATCCTACTATCAACAAGTCGGCAGAGCGGGGCGTGGAGTAGAAAACGCCGTTGGAATTTTGTTGTCAGGTGCTGAAGATCAAAGAATTCACGACTTTTTTCGAAGGTCAGCGTTTCCACCAGAGGAGCAAGTCTGTGAAATTTTGGACATTCTCGATGAAAGCGATGGGCTAACGACACGTTCAATCGAAGAACAATCGAATCTTCGTGCTGGGACGATAACCAAAGTCTTGAAATTACTAAGTGCAGAGAACCCTGCCCCTGTAATAAAGGAAGGGTCTAAATGGCATAGAACACCTGTGCCCTACACAATGGATCAAGATCGGATCGATCATTTGACATCGCAACGGGAACAAGAGTGGGTTGAGGTTCAATCGTATATCGAGACTGAAGACTGTAAGATGGTGTCCCTGCGAGACGCTCTGGACGACGAAAACCTAACTCCGTGCGGAAGATGCCAGTCGTGTCTCGGGCACCCTATCGCTGACGTTGATTTATCCACCACTGAATGCCACGATGCCGCTTTGTTTTTAAGGCACTCTGAAGCACCGATTAAGCCGAAGGTTCAGGTGGCCGCGAATGCCTTCATAGAATATGGCTTTCGGGGTAACCTAGCACCAGGACATCAAGCTCAGGTCGGTCGCGTTTTATCTCGATGGGGTGATGCAGGTTGGGGTAAAGTGGTAGCTCACGCAAAGCATGGAGGGTTTTTTGGAGATGATCTTGTTGAAGCAATGGCAGAAATGATCTTGCAGAGGTGGAACCCAAACCCAGCACCTAGTTGGGTGTGCTGCATCCCGTCACTGAACAACCCTAACTTGGTGCCAGACTTCGCACGGCGCGTGGCCAGTCGGGTAGCATTGCCATTTGTCGATGCTGTTCAGAAAGTTTCGAATAACCAACCTCAAAAATTTCAACAGAACCGCTTTCACCAATGCCGAAACCTCGACGGCGCCTTTGCAATTTCTCCATCTATCCCGAACGGGCCTGTATTATTGATAGATGATGTCGTGGACTCTGGTTGGACTTTTACAGTTGTCGCCGCGCTGCTTCAGTTATCAGGAAGCGGTGTCGTGTTCCCAACCGCATTGGCTTCCTCATCGGTAGGTGATCAATGAACCTGTCTCCTTCCGCGCAAGCCACACTCCTGATGACGAGTTTTTTTGGTAAAGTAACCAATAATGGTCCAAGACCGCTTTCAATAGTCGAATGGGGGCGCTTTGCATTGTGGTTGAAGGAGCAGAAGCGGACGCCAGGCGATTTACTGACACCAGCGGTCAATGATCTTTTGGGAGGATGGCGTGACAAGAAAATAGATATAGTCCGCATAACTCAATTGCTTTCTCGTGGTCATGCCTTAGCGTTAGCAGTTGAAAAATGGCAAAGAGTAGGGCTGTGGATCATTACTCGCGCTGATCCAGATTATCCATTTCAGTTAAAGTCGCGATTGAAGACACTTTCTCCACCAGTGCTTTTTGGATGTGGAGATCGGCAACTTCTCAATGATGGCGGATTGGCTGTCATTGGTTCCCGCAACGCAAATGATGAGGATTTAACCTTCACTCACAGCGTTGGTTCGAAGGCCGCAAGTAAGGGAATCAATATTGTTTCTGGTGGAGCGCGAGGAGTGGATGAAGCGGCGATGCTCGGGGCTGTAAATGCAGGGGGGAAGGCTATTGGAATTGTTGCTGACAGCTTGCTTCGATCTGCAACTAGTAAGAAATGGCGAAACGCCGTGATGGATGGTCGCTTGGTCTTGGTGTCCCCATTTTATCCTGAAGCTGGGTTCAGTGTTGGTAACGCTATGGCACGGAACAAGTATATTTATTGTCTTTCTGAGAGTTCACTCGTTATTCACTCGGGAACAAGGGGAGGTACACTGAATGGTGCTGAAGAAAACCTCAAAAAGAACTGGGTTCCTCTTTGGGTCAAGCCAACGCAGGATAGGGATGCCGCAAATAACAGCCTAGTCGCTAAGGGTGGGCGATGGTGCGATGGCGATATTCAGACGCTGGATGTCCAATCATTGATCCTTCCTAATACATCTCTTCCTGTACGCGAACATGTGGTGCAAGGTGACATGTTTGAAATTCAAGATGATGAGAGTATCGTGCAGCATCAAAGTTATGGAGATCGCCGCGAAGTATCCGCCCTTACAGATTCAGATGCAAAAATGGTTATCGAAGAGGCTGTGCCTTCGTCTGGTGAATGCTCAACGGTTAGCGAAGACCCAGCCGACTTTTATCAGGTATTCATTGGTGAGATTATCCGTCGTTCGGCAGAAGCTCTAACTACAGATGAGCTTGTTAACGATCTGAGTTTGCAAAAAGCTCAAGTCAACGTCTGGCTCAAGCGGGCTTGTGAAGATGGTTTGGTCAAAAAACTAAGAAACCCAGTGCGGTATCAGTTTATTGGCAAGGCTTAAGCTGCTCAATGCGTTACGGTCATTATGGTTGGAGGATGGAGAAGGTTGACCGCAGTTCCGTTGGTGCCATGGGCTCGGTTCCTGGCGTTGATCGAGCCGCATTCCCCGAAGACTGGAGTCTCGTGGAATGGATCGATTGAGCAGTCGATTTCAGTATTCTTCGAATACCAACTCCGGAACGATGACTTCCCAAGCCTCCCGCTTGATCGTGTGATGATAAGCCTCGTCACTATCATCTTTGCGCCAGCGAAGGATCGCTGCGATTTCGCCACGCAAAAACTTCGTATTGGCAGGCGGAGAGAAGCTCTTTGCCATGCGACCTAGGCTCCGTCCTCTACCATCCGTTATTTGCCATCGGTCATGATCGCGAGCAAGTGTCAAAGCGTCGCCAATCCGAGCTTCTGAAGTAGCAACAAGTACAGGGTGATTGTGACGTTGGCGCCCGGTGAAGGACAAGTCGACCATGCGCGCCTCCGCCGATTGAAAGTACCTTCTCGGTCCCGGGAAGGAAGCCAAATCGAGCTCAACAGTCCGACTTACAATCGCTGGGGACTGCGTCGGCAGATATTCATGATTATCATTGCTCATCACTATCAGATTTCGTCGCGCACGTGTCATCGCCACGTAGAAGAGCCGACGAGGCGCGTCCTGATCTTCGTTCTTGCTGGGCCGCTCCCAGCCGCCGTCGAGAATTACCACATCATCAAACTCAAGCCCCTTAGCGCGGTGAGCAGTCAGGAGCATAAGTCCCCGCTGTTCCCCCCATGTCTCGCCAGCCCATTCCGCAAACCATTCGACGATGTCTTCTGCAGGAAGACTGCGACCATCGATTTCTCGCGCGAGAATTCCCACGCCTTCACCGATACGGTTTGTCCATCGGGAGCCTGGAATAGAGTTCAGCTTATTGGTCAGGTCAGCAACTGAAAACAGCTGGCCACGATCCTCGCGAAGTGCACCGATAAATTTTTGCATCTCCCGCATTCGCCACAGACCTGGGAGCTGTTCGTTAGCGATCTCGACGGGAATACCAAGTGCCTCGGCGTAGTCCCGTACCGGAGACAGTTTGCGCCAATCCCGTGAAATGATTGCTGCCTTCGACCAGGTCCAGTCGGGAACAAGACGCGACAAACGGAGAAGTTCGTCGACTGCCGCCATTGCTTGTGCGTCATTGCCGGGAGGACACTCAAGGATCTGCACGCGGCCCTGTACGACAGGGTCGATCGCTTCCATTTCTCCGCCGGGCGGATCTTTGCGGCGCGCTTCGTTGACACTGATGTCGTGGCCAGCCTTCATTCTGTCTGAGGCGTGCTCAATGACGGCATTCGCAGCGGAGATGATGTTTCCGGCTGAACGGTAGTTGTCCGTGAGATAAACAGGCTTTGCCGAGTAGTCCTGTTCAAATTGCCTGATGT
>JAHRVC010000015.1 GCA_019090885.1 Marinosulfonomonas sp. | reverse complement strand
GAAATCTGCGATGCGGCGGTTCAGGGCGGCGAAAGGATGGCGGCGGAATGAATGATATGAGCCCCGACGGCTACACAACCGCCGATGGTCGTAAGATCGGCAAGGTCTTGATGGAGATGAAAAACATCACACTGCGATTTGGCGGTGTGGTGGCGATCAAGGATATTTCCTTTGATATTCGCGAAGGCGAAATTCGCGCGATTATCGGGCCGAACGGTGCTGGAAAATCCTCGATGCTGAATGTGATCTCGGGTTTTTATCATCCGCAAGAAGGCCAGGTTCTTTATCGCGGCGAAGTGCGCCCTTCGATGCGTCCCTATAAGGTGGCGCAACAGGGAATTGCCCGCACGTTCCAGAACATTGCCTTGTTCGAAGGCATGTCAGTGCTGGACAACATCATGACCGGACGATTGACCCATATGAAGGCCGGAATGCTGGCGCAGGGGATCTGGCGGGGCAAGGCCGAGAAAGAAGAATTTGAAAACCGCCAGAAGGTTGAAGAAGTTATCGACTTTCTGGAAATCCAGAATATTCGAAAAACGCCAGTTGCGCGCCTGCCTTATGGTTTGAAAAAACGGGTCGAATTGGCGCGTGCATTGGCTGCCGAACCACAACTTTTGTTGTTGGACGAACCGATGGCCGGAATGAACGTCGAGGAAAAAGAGGACATGAGCCGCTTTATTCTGGACGTGAACGACGAATTCGGCACCACGATTGCCCTGATCGAACACGACATGGGCGTGGTGATGGACCTGTCAGACCGCGTTGTAGTGATGGACTATGGCAAGAACATCGGCGACGGGACACCC
Source organism: Marinosulfonomonas sp. (assembly GCA_019090885.1). GTDB lineage: Bacteria > Pseudomonadota > Alphaproteobacteria > Rhodobacterales > Rhodobacteraceae > NORP110. The sequence goes on along the minus strand of JAHRVC010000015.1, from coordinate 6,208 downwards.
GAAGAAATACGCAACAATCAGGCGGTTATCGACGCCTATCTGGGGGTGGCTCATGACTGATTTAGCCAACCAATTTCACGGAGGTTCGCTGTAATGCCTGATCAGTTACTTTTTGCAATGGAAGTCACGCTAAATGGCCTGATGGCTGGCGTTCTTTATTCGCTGGTGGCGCTTGGATTTGTTTTGATCTTCAAGTCATCGGGTATTTTCAACTATGCGCAGGGCGTTTTTGCACTGTTTGCTGCGCTGACGCTGGTGGGCATTCAAAATGGTCAGGTGCCGTTTGCGCATCTTATCAACAGTATTTTCGGCACCAATATTCACAATTTTGGCTGGCATGTGCCCAGTGTGATTGCGATTATTCTGACGATAGGTGTGATGGTTTTGTTGGCCTTTCTGGTCGAGCGATACATCCTGCGCCATTTGGTCAACCAGCCAGAAATTATCCTGTTCATGGCTACCATCGGACTGGCGTATTTTTTAGAGGGTTTCGGCGATATCATGTGGGGGTCGGACCTTAAGAAACTGGACGTCGGCTTGCCGCAGGGCATATCGGAGACGGTTGAAACCGTCACGGACGGTTGGTTTGGCTATGGGTTCTTTATCGACAAACTCGATATTGTTGCGACCGTGATTGCGGCCCTTCTTGTCGCCGGGCTGACACTGTTTTCACAATATACCAAGCAAGGCCGGGCGCTGCGCGCGGTTGCGGATGACCATCAGGCAGCACTGTCGGTAGGTATCTCGCTGCGCTTTATCTGGGTTTTGGTCTGGTCGATTGCCGGGTTTGTGGCGCTGGTCGCAGGTATGATGTGGGGTGCTAAATCTGGTGTGCAGTTTTCGCTGTCGCTGATCGCACTAAAGGCATTGCCGGTTCTGATGCTGGGCGGCTTCACATCCATTCCAGGCGCTATTGTCGGCGGCTTGATTATTGGTGTTGGCGAAAAATTATTTGAGTTTAGCATTGGTCCGATGATCGGGGGCGCAACCGAAAACTGGTTCGCCTACGTCTTGGCACTTCTGTTCCTCGTCTTCCGGCCGCAAGGGCTGTTTGGCGAAAAGATAATCGAGAGGGTCTGAGGCATGATCTACCGCGAAGCTGGTGATTTTAAGACTACATACAAAGAAGACAGCCAGACCTTTCCGATCAAATTTGATCGCTGGGGCTACTATGTAATTTTGGCAATTGCGTTTCTGGTTATCCCGTTTGTCATAAATGACTATTGGGCAAATGCTATATTTGTGCCGTTTCTAATTTATGCGATTGCGACGCTTGGGTTGAATATCCTGATCGGATATTGTGGTCAGCTCAGTCTTGGGACCGGCGGCTTTATGGCTGTGGGCGCCTATGCTGTGTATAAGCTAATGACGGCGTTCCCGGATGTGTCGATGATTGTCCATGTGATTATTGCTGGGCTGATAACAACATGTGTGGGTGTTTTGTTTGGCCTGCCAAGCTTGCGGATCAAGGGCTTTTATCTGGCTGTGGCAACCCTTGCGGCGCAGTTCTTTTTGGTCTGGTTGTTCAACAAGGTGCCGTGGTTTTATAACAATTCGGCTTCGGGGATGATCAATTCACCAGAGCGCACTGTGTTTGGTATAATCGTGACTGGCCCCAATACATCTGCACCCGCCAAATATTTGTTCTGCCTGATCTTTCTGGTGGCGGTCGCGTGGATTGCTCGCAATCTTACGCGCGGCTCGATCGGGCGCAAATGGATGGCGATCCGCGATATGGATATTGCCGCCGAGATTATCGGCGTGAACCCACTGACCGCAAAACTAAGCGCATTTGCCGTCTCGTCGTTTTTTATCGGAATAGCTGGCGCGCTGTTTTTCAGCATCTATCTGGGCGCGGCCGAAGTCGGCGAAGCCTTTGGCATTCAGAAATCATTCCTGATCTTGTTCATGGTGATTATTGGCGGGCTGGGTTCAATTTTTGGATCGTTTGCTGGGGCCGCCTTCATGGTTCTGATGCCAGTGCTCCTAAAGAACGTTTTGGTCGGTTGGATGGGATGGCCCACGGACCTGGCCGCACATATGGAATTCATTATCGTCGGCGGCCTGATTATCGCGTTTTTGATTATCGAGCCGCATGGTTTGGCCCAATTGTGGCGCCTGACGAAGGAAAAACTACGCCTTTGGCCTTTCCCGCACTAGGGTAGGGCCAGACTAACGACCGGGGAGACCCGAAATTCTTTACTGAAACTAGGGAGGAAGAAGACTGATGAAATTGAAACTGGCAAGCATGGTGCTGGCAGGCGTAATGGCCGCAGCACCGGCAATGGCGGATCTAGTGTTTCCGTCGCTGAGCTATCGGACAGGTCCATATGCCGTGAACGGCATTCCATTCGCGGATGGCTACGCCGACTATTTCACGCTGATCAATGCGCGTGATGGCGGTGTCGGCGGCGTTCCGATCAAAATGATCGAATGTGAAACCGGCTATAACACCGAAAAAGGTGTGGAGTGCTACGAAGCGACTAAAGGCGAAGGCGCACTGCTCTATCAACCGCTTTCCACTGGTATCACTTACCAGCTGATCCCCAAAGTAAGTGCTGATGGTATTCCTATGCACTCGATGGGTTATGGCCGGACTTCGGCTGCCAACGGTAAAGTGTTCGAATGGATCTTTAACTATCCGGCGAACTACTGGAATGGCGCTTCGATTGGGATCAATCATATCCTTGACATCAACGGTGGTGATATCGCCGGAAAGTCCGTCGCGTTGGTCTATCACAACTCGGCTTACGGCAAGGAACCGATCCGCACGTTGGAAGAACTTTCAAAAAAGCACGGCTTTAAACTGACGACAATTGCTGTTGACCACCCTGGTCAGGAACAAAAATCGCAGTGGCTGCAAGTTCGCCGTGAAAAGCCGGACTACGTTCTGATGTGGGGTTGGGGTGTTATGAACCCGGTCGCGATTCAGGAAGCTGTGAACATCCGTTTCCCAATGGAAAACTTCATCGGTATCTGGTGGTCCGGGTCTGAAAATGACGTGATCCCAGCGGGTGCGGGCGCAAACGGCTATAAAGCTTTGGCGTTCCACGGCGTGGGTGACGACTATCCGCTTTATGGCGATTTGCAAAAGCATGTTGTCGACGCTGGCAAAGCTGCCGGTGCTGGCGATCAGCTTGGCACGGTTCTTTATAACCGGGGTCTTTATGCTGCCATGTTGGCAGTCGAGGCTACTAAGAAAGCTCAGGAAATCCACGGCGTTGCACAGATCACTCCTGCAATGATGCGCGATGGTATGGAAGCTTTGGAAATCACCGAAGCTTCGATGGCTGCGCTTGGACTGCCGAACTTTGGTCCTGAGATTTCGGTTAGCTGTGAAAGCCATGGTGGTGCCGGTTACGGTGCTGTGACGCAGTGGGACGCAGAAGCTCAGAAATGGTCTTTGATTACTGATTACGGCCCATCTGACATGGACGTCATCGGTGCTCTGATTGCTGAAGACAGTGCTGCTTACGCTGCTGAAAATAAAATCAGCGAACGCTGCAACTAAAAATAACACCCCCCGGCCTTACATGGGCCGGGGGCCTTTTAGATAATTTCACTGACGGAACAGATCATGCTGGACGCCGGACATACAGAAGAGACCCTGCTAGAGGTCAACAATATCGAGGTGATTTATAATCACGTGATCCTCGTGTTGAAGGGCGTTAGCCTGAAAGTTCCCAAGGGCGGCATCACGGCTTTGCTGGGCGCAAATGGTGCTGGGAAGACAACGACGCTCAAGGCTGTCTCGAACCTTTTGAAGTCCGAACGTGGCGAGATTACCAAGGGCACGATCCACTATCGCGGCGAGGATACTGCCGGGCAGAACCCATCGGACCTTGTGAAAAAAGGTGTCATTCAAGTGATGGAAGGCCGTCACTGTTTCGAACATTTAACGGTGGAAGAGAATTTGATGACCGGCGCCTATACACGGCGCGACGGTCGGGGCGCAATCGATGCGGATCTGGAATTGGTCTATAATTATTTTCCACGTCTGAAAGAGCGCCGGAAATCACAAGCCGGTTATACGTCGGGTGGAGAGCAACAAATGGTTGCGATTGGCCGCGCGTTGATGAGCCGACCGGAAACTATCCTGCTGGACGAACCCTCGATGGGTCTGGCACCACAGCTGGTGGAAGAAATTTTTACCATCGTGAAGAATTTGAACGAGCAAGAGGGCGTAAGCTTTCTTCTGGCTGAACAGAATACCAACGTGGCCCTGCGTTTTGCCCATTACGGGTATATTCTGGAAAGCGGGCGCGTGGTGATGGACGGCCCTGCAGATGAACTGCGCGAGAACCCGGATGTGAAAGAGTTCTATCTGGGCGTATCCGAAGAAGGCCGCAAATCGTTTCGTGACGTGCGGTCTTATCGGCGGCGCAAGCGCTGGTTAAGCTAGGGAATACCAATGACATTTTTTGACAAGCTGGAAACACGCAGTGCCGATCAGCGGGCTGCGGACCTGTCATCTGTTCTTGTGGCACAGATAGAACGGGCTAAGGGTTTGCCTGGATATGCAAGCGCGTTTGCGGATGTGGACCCGGCAAAAATTAACTCTGTCGGCGCTTTGGCAGACCTGCCGTTGTTGCGAAAATCTGACATCGGCAAAGCGCAGGCGGCGATGCCACCGTTTGGCGGGTTGGTGTCAGGCAAAGTGGAACATGTATTCCAATCACCGGGCCCAATATACGAGCCGGGTCGCACCAGCGATGATTGGTGGCGTTTGGGCCGGTTCATGCAAGCCGCCGGGGTTGGCCCCGGCGATGTGGTGCAGAACTGTTTTTCCTATCATCTGACACCGGCGGGTATGTTGTTTGAAAATGCGTGCCGCGCGGTCGGGGCGATGGTTTTACCGGCTGGAACCGGCCAGACCGAAATGCAGGTGCGCGCTGCCAAAGACATCGGCACGACTGTTTATGCCGGAACACCGGATTATTTGAAGATCATCCTCGATAAAGCCGACGAAATGGGTGTCGAGCTAAAGATCACCACGGCAGTTGTTGGCGGGGGCGCTTTGTTCCCAAGTCTGCGGCAGGAATATGCTGATCGTGGAATTCTGTGCTTGGAATGTTATGCGACGGCCGATCTGGGCAACGTCGCCTATGAATCTCAGGCCCGTGAAGGCATGATCGTGGATGAGGGCGTGATCGTCGAGATTGTGCGCCCCGGCACCGGTGATCCGGTCGCAGAAGGCGAAGTCGGAGAGCTGGTCGTGACCAGCCTGAACCCTGACTATCCGCTGATCCGTTTTGCAACTGGCGACCTTTCTGCCGTTCTGTCCGGGCAAAGTCCCTGTGGGCGGACCAATATGCGCATCAAGGGCTGGATGGGCCGCGCAGATCAAACCACCAAGATCAAAGGCATGTTCGTGCGGCCCGAGCAGGTCGCCGATTTGGTTGCCCGCCATTCAGAGATCACCAAGGCGCGGGTCACGGTAACCCGTGTGAATGAGATGGATGAAATGACCGTGCAGATTGAGGGCGCGGGTGCTGATCAGGCTGCCTGCGAAGCCTCTGTATCTGCCGTTCTGAAATTGCGTGGCACGGTCGAGATTGTTGCCGAGGGCAGCTTGCCCAATGACGGCAAGGTTATAGATGACCAGCGCAGCTATGATTGATCTAACGTAGCAGGGTTTTATCCGGTTTCGGCGGATACCGTAGATGCTAAAACCATACAAAAAGGCCGTCGGAAAATCCGGCGGCCCTTTTATTAATCAATGCAGGTTAACTTAGCCCTGACGGGCTTTGAACCGGCGTTGTGTTTTGTTGATCACATAGACACGGCCTTTACGGCGCACAATGCGACAGTCGCGGTGCCGGTTCTTGAGTGAACGTAGCGAGTTTCTGACCTTCATGGTCCTCTCCTCAAATCGCGGCGCGCGGGCGCCAATAAACTTTATGCCCCGGGTGGGCGATGGTGGGCGTAACAAGGTTCGAACTTGTGACCCCTACGATGTCAACGTAGTGCTCTACCGCTGAGCTACGCGCCCCGCATATTCCATATCTTCTCAGATCACGAATAAGGAGATGACGCGATATACAAAAGGCGCTCGTGCTACGCAAGGCCTAATGCAGTAAATCGCACCACAAATGCACTTATGCGGCCAGCAAACGGTCTACTTCGCTCACCAACTCACGAAGATGGAACGGTTTGGACAATACTTTGGCATCTTTTGGCGCATTGGAATCCGGGTTCAGCGCAACGG
>JAHRVC010000014.1 GCA_019090885.1 Marinosulfonomonas sp. | reverse complement strand
GGCCCCGACCCCCCGGGACCCTCCATCACCCCACGTGCTCCCTTAGCACCACACGCGTATGAATTAGGTCCCGGCCATACTGGCCTGATATCGATACGTTAGCCGAACTGACGATTCTCTACAAACGGCAACTACTTATAATTATGTTATAATTTTACTCAAAACCGCCGTAATGGTATTAGCCATAAAAAAAGGGCGCCCGCGATTGCAGGCACCCCAAATTCTATCTTCCGGGCTTAACCGTAAACGGATTCTTTACCGAAATGTTTGGTCAGCATGTAATAGACAACAGCGCGGTATTTGTTGCGCTCTGACTTGCCATAGGTTTCGATAACCGAATTGATCGCAGCCATCAGCTCTGGTCCATCGGACAGGCCAAGCTTCTTGATCAGAAAATTGTCTTTCACGGTTTCAAGTTCGTGATCCTGAGTCGCCGCAACTGTCGAGGCGTCCGCATTATAGATTGCCGGTCCGCAGCCGATTGTGACCTTTGTCAGCAAGTCCATATCAGCTGACATGCCGCATTTATTTTTCAGATCGTCCGCGTACTGCGCGATTAGGTCGTCGCGTTTTCCCATGTTTTTTCTCCCACCAGTTAACCGGGCACTACCCCGAACATTACAAAGCCCTAATATTGGCTCGGGTCGGACAGTAACGGCTAAATTGGCTCAAACAAAGGGGAAATTCGACGATAAAACTAATGTAGCTCACATGCCGACATAATAATGGCCGCCCCAGCGCTTCCTCGGGCGGCCGAATTTTTCACAATACAATGTGTCAGTAGCGATAATGTTCGGGCTTAAACGGCCCTTCAGCCGTTACGCCGATATAGTCCGCCTGCTCTTTACTAAGCGTCGACAGCTTCACACCGATCCGATCCAAATGCAGGCGCGCGACCTTTTCATCCAGATGTTTAGGCAGGATATAAACGTCGTTTTTGTACTCATCGCCTTTGGTCCACAGCTCGATCTGCGCCAACACCTGATTGGTAAAGCTGGCCGACATAACGAAACTTGGATGCCCGGTTGCATTGCCGAGGTTCAGCAACCGACCCTCGGAAAGCAGAATGATCCGGCTGCCCGAGGGCATCTCAATCATGTCCACCTGATCTTTAATGTTCGTCCATTTGTGGTTCTTCAGGTTGGCCACCTGAATTTCATTGTCGAAGTGGCCAATGTTTCCGACGATCGCCATGTCCTTCATCTCGCGCATATGCTCGATACGGATCACGTCTTTGTTGCCGGTCGTGGTGATAAAGATATCCGCACTGTCTGTAACGTCTTCCAGACGAACAACCTCATAGCCATCCATCGCGGCCTGAAGTGCACAAATGGGGTCTATTTCGGTAACTTTAACGCGCGCACCGGCACCCGACAGGGATGCAGCACAGCCTTTGCCAACGTCGCCATAACCGCAAACAACGGCAACTTTACCGGCCATCATCGTATCTGTCGCGCGGCGAATACCATCCACCAGCGATTCCTTACAGCCGTATTTATTGTCAAACTTCGACTTGGTAACGCTGTCGTTCACGTTGATTGCAGGGAAGGGCAGTTGGCCCTGTTTCACCAGTTCGTAAAGACGATGCACACCGGTGGTGGTTTCCTCGGAAACGCCCTTGATTGCGTCACGTTGCGCGGTGAACCAGCCGGGGCTAGACGCCATGCGTTTTTTGATCTGCGCAAAAATTGCTTCTTCTTCTTCTGACGTCGGCACATCCAACAGGCCCGTTTCGCCTGCTTCGGCCCGCGCGCCCAGCAAAATATACAGGGTCGCGTCGCCGCCGTCGTCCAGAATCATGTTGCAGGTGCCTTCCTCGAACAGGAAAATCCGGTCCTGGTAGTCCCAATGTTCGGGCAATGTCTGACCTTTAATTGCAAATACCGGTATTCCGCTTTCTGCGATAGCTGCTGCAGCGTGGTCCTGTGTGGAAAAAATGTTGCAGGACGCCCAGCGAACCTCTGCGCCCAAATCGACCAGTGTTTCAATCAGAACCGCCGTTTGGATCGTCATGTGCAATGAACCTGCAATACGCGCGCCTTTCAGCGGCTTGCTGTCACCATATTCTTCGCGCAGCGCCATTAGGCCCGGCATTTCGGTTTCCGCGATGTTCAGCTCTTTTCGGCCAAATTCCGCTAGGGAAATATCTTTTACTATATAGTCATTGGACATGCGGTCCGCTCCTTTGCGCGTCTGGTTTTGCCGCTCGATAACACCGGGGTGCGGTCTCGACAATGGTGGTATTGGTTGGGTAACGTCTTGTGAACAATAACGGGAAAAAAATGAAACAACCACGCGCTTGGCAACGGATGCTGTCGGGTCGCAGGCTGGACCTGCTTGATCCGACCCCCGTCGATGTTGAAATTGAGGATATCGCCCATGGACTTGCCTTCGTGGCGCGCTGGAATGGCCAGACGTTTGGTGACTTTCCCTATTCGGTGGCCGAGCATTCGTTGTTGGTCGAAACGCTGTTCACCCGGATGAACCCATCCGTCGCGCCGCGCTGGCAACTGGCTGCGCTTTTGCACGATGCGCCCGAATATGTAATTGGCGACATGATTAGCCCGGTAAAATCCGCAGTTGGGCCGGGTTACGGGGAATTGGATGACCGACTGACAGCAGCAATCCACATCCGTTTTGGCCTGCCCGCGCAGATTCCGATGGCGATCAAAAAGCAGATCAAAAAGGCCGACAGGATCAGTGCATGGATGGAAGCGGTGCAAATTGCCGGCTTTAAACGGGAAGAGGCTGGTAAGCTATTTCTGGTTCCAAACCATAGTCTAATTCAGGGGATTTCGATAGAATTGCGCCCACCGATCGACGTCAGGAATGATTTCACCGCCCGCCACCACGCGCTTTTATCAAAAATGGAATAGAGAATGGTTATTACAGTAAGGCCCCCGGAACCGGCCGATTTTTCGCACATGTCGGATCTACTGAACGAAATTATTTCCGTTGGGGGCACGACCGCCCACCAAAACCCAGTGTCGGCTGACACCCTGCAGGAATGGTATGCAAAATTTGAGGGGCAAAGCTCTTGGCAAATCGCGCTTGATAGCAACGGTCAGATCATGGGATTTCAGTTTGCCGAACCTCATGCAAACCTGCCCGATGACGCCTTGGATATTTCATCGTTTGTTCGCGTTGGCGCTGTCAAAATGGGAATTGGGTCCAAGCTTTTTGATGCGACGAAAAAAGCGGTAGAAAGGCTTGGGTTCAACTGGCTAAATGCGACCATCCGCGGCGACAATACCGGTGGGTTGGCCTATTACACCTCTCGTGGCTTTCAGACGTGGACAACGGACGAAAACGTTCCCTTGCCAGACGGAACTATTGTCACAAAGATCAGCAAACGATTTGATCTGAACCAGACATAGGCGCGCCAATATCAGTGTCTAACGCGGGCTTCTTTTGGCCAAAATGCGTTGTAATGTGCGCCGGTGCATATGCAAACGTCGCGCGGTTTCGCTGACGTTTCGATCACACAATTCATAGACCCGCTGGATATGTTCCCAACGCACGCGGTCCGCAGACATCGGGTTTTCCGGTGGTGGTGGCAGTTCTGAACCAGAAGCCAGCAAGGCGTTCATTATATCATTGGCATCGGCAGGTTTTGACAAATAGTCTGTCGCCCCGATCTTAACCGCAGCAACCGCCGTTGCGATCGCGCCGTATCCGGTCAGAACTACGATTTTACTGTCGGGGCGACGATCGCGGATTGCCTCGACAACATCCAGCCCGTTGCCATCTTCCAGACGCAGATCAACCACGGCATATGCAGGCGGGCGGGCGGTTGCGAATGCCCGCCCTGCAGCCACCGATCCGGCCATTTCCGGCTCAAAGCCACGCTTTTCCATCGCACGGGCCAATCGGCGCAGAAATGGTTCGTCGTCGTCCACAAGAAGCAGGGTTCTGTCGTCACCCAGGTCTGGTTTATCTGCGTCGCTCATTTGGCATCTTTCTGAAGGCTTCCTGCCTCTTTATTCTGCCGTTAGCGCGGGGTCAAATCAGTCAGGACGACTTGTCGATAAAGCAGGCGACAGTGTCGGCAATGGCTTCTGGTGTTAGTTCCCGGCGAAAAAACTCGACAAAACCCTCTTTGGGCAACACCAAGTAGGTCAGTGCCGAGTGGTCCACCAGATAATATTCATCGCCGGTTTCCTGTTTCCGGTAGTAGGTTTTATAGGCCTGAGAGGCCGCTTTAACCTGTTCGGGCGATCCCGTCAGCCCCAGCATGTCCGGATGCAGATAGTCGGTGAATTCTGCCATCACTTGTGGCGTGTCGCGTTCTGGGTCGATTGAGATGAACACCGACTGAACATCATACCCCCGTTCGGCCAACACATCCGTTGCGTCAGCCATTCTTGCCGTATCCATCGGGCAAACGTCGGGGCAGAATGTATAACCAAAGTAAATCAGGGTTGGGCGCGTTATTACATCCTTGTCGGTGACGGTCGCACCGGTTTCATCCACCAACGTGAACGGCCCGCCGATTGCTCCGGACCCGCCAGACACCGTACTGGCGCGACAACCGGCAAAATCATCGTCAGGCGAGCCGAAGGTCACATACCAAAGGCTGCCGCCCAACAAGCCAACAACCGCCACTGCCGCCAGTGTTGCATACAGTTCATTTTTGTTCATTGTGGGCCCTCACTAAATTACTGGCGCATTGATCCTTTTGTAGCGCAGGACTAACAAGTGTCCATCTTGACGCAACTTAAATCCGGTAACATTTTGGACAACCGCACAACCGGCCCGCTTCCCAAAGAACGCCGCAGCAACTGGGTGCGCCTGCGCACGCTGATCATTTTACGCTGGATCGCGATCTTTGGTCAGCTTGTGGCAATTATCGTTGCACAGTCGGTTTTCAAACTTAACCTTGATCTTGGTTTCTGCCTGATGGCTGTTGGAACGCTCATTATCGCCAACCTGATTGCGATCTTTGTTTACCCCAAAAACAAGCGCGTGACCGAGCAAGAACTGACACTGATGTTGCTGTTCGATGTCACCCAGCTATCGGCGCTGCTTTACCTGACCGGGGGGTTGCACAACCCGTTTGCCTTGCTGATCCTGGCGCCGGTTTCAATCGCGGCCACAGCACTGCGCACCGGTCCGACGATTATTATCGGCGTGGTTGCGATTGCTCTGGCCACCCTCGTTTTGCTTTTTCATCTGCCGTTGCACGACGCGGCCGGAACCGTCCTGCGAATGCCCCAGATTTTCGTTTTTGGCTTTTGGACAGCAATCCTGATCGGTGTGGTTTTTCTGGGCGGCTACGCACGCAGCGTTGCTTCGGAGATCACCACCATGTCCGAAGCTCTTCTTGCAACCCAGATGGCGCTGGCACGCGAACAGAAAATCACCGATCTGGCGGGCGTTGTCGCGGCAGCAGCGCATGAATTGGGCACGCCACTTGCAACCATCAAGCTGGCCAGCACCGAGTTGATCGACGATTTAGACGGGCAGGGCGCCTTGCAGGAAGACGCCCGCCTGATCCGCGACCAGACAGATCGGTGTCGCGATATTCTGCGCGACATGGGCCGCGCTGGCAAAGATGATTTGCACATGCATTACGCACCACTGATTGCAGTTATCCGCGACGCCAGTGAACCCCATTCTGACCGTGGAAAAACCGTCACGGTGTCCGCAAAGCCCGCCGATGGCGGCGACACGCAACAACCAGATATCAAACGCAGCTCCGAGATTATTCACGGATTGCGCAACCTTATTCAGAACGCCGTCGATTTTGCCGATACTTCGGTCTGGGTAAATGCCAGTTGGAGCGACACCACGATCACCGTTCGGATCATGGATGACGGCGACGGATTTCCGCCCAATATTATCGGTCGGATTGGCGACCCCTATGTCAGCGACCGGCGCAGCGACACTACTGCCACATCCCGGCCGGGTTATCAGGGAATGGGGCTGGGTCTGTTTATCGCAAAGACTTTGCTTGAACGCTCTGGCGCAGAACTGGTTTTCGCAAATGGCCGCGATGCACCGCAGACGCCTGAAACGCAAAAGTCACACAAGGGCGCAATCGTCGAGGTTATCTGGCCAACAGACAGCATCTCCCGACCCAAAGGCAGCAACAGCCTGCCGCTCGGGGCCAACACGCCAATCCCAACTTAATCTCAGTTAATGATCCATTAAGTTTTGTGAACGAGTTTGGAAACTGAAGGTTTTGACTTGGGAATCACTTGATGGCTCTAATTGTTTTCCTGCAATTTGCAGGGTTGCTTTGTGTGTGCAGTGTCGCGGCCTTCGCGACCCTTTGGATATTCGCGCGCTTTAGTCGCCCAACAGAAAACCTGCCCACCGGGTTTATGCACCCATCGCCACCAACCATGTCATTTCTTTTTGCAGGCGATCATCTGGTGGATGCCAGCGAGCCGGCCCGGGACCTGCTCGGCCCGGTGCCGGTAGGGCAAACTGACTGGGAGTGTTTTCAAATCGCACTTAAGGCCGATTTTCCTGACCTTGGCAAAATACGCGCCGCCCTGCCAGACAACAAAGAACAGAATGTCGCCAGCCCAACCGGGTCGGGGCGACTGACGGCGCAATGGCGCAACGGTTTGGTGCGGGTTGTGCTTGAGCGGGATGAACCCAGCGGTGATAAAATTGGCGTTGCAGCCGACCAACTGGCAGCGATGGAGCGCGAGATTGAAACCCTGCGAACCACGGCCGATGCGGCCCCTTTCCTTGTCTGGCGCCAAACGGCGGACGGTGCGATCAACTGGGCAAACAACGCCTATCTGGATATGGCCCGTCGCAGCGATCCGGACGCTGCGGTTCAATCTTGGCCCCCGGCAAAAATATTCGTTCCCGCGCAGCTAAAAAATATGGACGGGCTACCGCAATCGCAACGGCTGACAGTTCACCTTCCCGGCGAAACTGATCCGCGCTGGTTTGAATGCACCGAAACACCGATTGGCGACGAAATTCTGTTTACCGCCGTTAGCGCAGATAAAACCGTTCAGTCCGAACAGGCCCTGCGCGCATTTATGCAAACCCTGACCAAAACGTTCGCCCATCTTAAAACCGGGCTTGCAATTTTTGATAAGCAGCGGCGTTTGGCGTTGTTCAACCCGGCGCTGACCGACCTTACCTCGCTGCCGCCAGATTTCCTGTCTGGCCGCCCAACGCTGCACGCATTTCTTGACCGGCTGCGCGACAAGCGGATGATCCCGGAACAACGTGATTACAAATCCTGGCGCCAACAAATATCGGAGCTGGAAGACGCCGCTCAGAACGGCACCTATGAGGATATCTGGTCGCTGGCATCTGGCCAGACCTATCGGATTTCAGGCCACCCGCACCCGGACGGGGCGCTGGCCTTTTTGATGGAAGACATCAGCGCCGAAATTTCCCTGACGCGGCGTTTTCGGATGCAGTTGGAAACCGGGCAATCGGTGCTCGACAGCTTTGACGAAGCCATTGCCGTATTTTCCCCCAGCGGCGCACTGACGCTTTCAAATGAGCAGTACACGCGGCTTTGGGCGGTTGACCCCTCGGAAACCATCGTTGATTGCGACATTATCGCGGCCACCAAACTGTGGTCCGGTTCCTGCGCGCCAACACCGGTTTGGGGTGACGCACGCGAATTTATCAGCGCAGTTGGCGGGCGGGCGGAATGGTTAGCGGATGTTCGGTTATTGGACGGGCGCAATTTGGTTTGTCGCTTCACACCAATCACGGGCGGTTCAACATTGGTCGGATTCAGCCAGCAACAGGCCACTGTTTCACAAATTTCAGCTCCGCCAACAGCGCCCAAAGCACTGACCTTTGACAAGGCCACTGTCTGAACCTTCTTGCAGCGACGCGCAGGGCCGTTAAAACTCGGTGCATGTCGAATGCATCCCCTATGCACCTTACCCTGTGCTCACCTGATGACACCGCCGCACTGGCCCGTCTTATTGCACCGCTGATGCGCGGCGGCGATACGATCCTTTTGCGTGGCGATATTGGCGCCGGTAAAACCCATTTCGCGCGCGCTCTCATCCAGCACCTGCAGGCCGCCACGGGCCAAACCGAAGACGTGCCGTCCCCAACTTTTACGCTGGTGCAGACATACGACGTTGGCAATAATGAGATCTGGCACGCCGACCTTTACCGCCTGACATCTGAGGATGAAATCGAAGAGCTTGGCCTGCGCGATGCTTTTGATAGCGCAATTTGCCTGATTGAATGGCCCGAACGGCTGGGGCGGATGCGCCCGGAAAATGCAATCGAACTTGATTTTCAACCCGGCGACGACCCAGACGAAAGGACACTGACCTTTCACACAACCGCACCTCGATGGCTGTCACTGCTACCGCAAATCACATCGTTTCAATCCAGCGAACACGCATGAGCGATCGCACCGCTCTTGCCGCCCGCTTCCTTGGTCAAACCGTCTGGAAAAATGCCAAACGCGGCCCGCTTGCGGGCGATGCCTCCAACCGGCGTTACGAACGATTGCTCGATCCGGAAACCGGCAAAACCGCAGTTCTTATGGATGCCCCGCCAGATAAAGGCGAAGACGTAGGGCCGTTTGTTCAGATCACCAACCATCTGCGCGCCATTAACCTGAGCGCACCGCAGATTATCGCGCAGGACACAGCCAACGGATTCTTACTGATCGAGGATCTTGGCGATACCCTTTTTGCGCGCGTCATTCCACAGACCCCCGCCTGCGAAACCATGCTTTACGAGGCGGCGGTCGATGTTTTGATCTCGCTGCAACGCCACGCGCCACCGTCCGGCCTGACAGCTTATGACGCACACGCAATGTCCAAAGCTGCAACACTGGGGCATAACTGGTATGGTTTTGGGTTAACCGGGCATAAAGATACCAAAAACGCCGCGGCTTTGGCGGAAATCATGGGCAACCTTCTGACCCCGATCGAGGGTGATTTTAAGGTCATTACATTACGAGATTACCATGCCGAAAACCTGCTCTGGCTGGACGATCGCGCGGGCGACAGGCGCGTCGGACTACTCGATTATCAGGACGCACAGATTTGCCATCCGGCCTATGATCTTGCCTCGTTGCTCGAGGATGCGCGCCGCGATGTGCCTGCCGACCGTGCACAAGCAATGATTGACCGTTTCATTCGGGCAACCGGGGTCGACAGCGCCAAGTTTCGCCATGCTTACGCTCTGTGCGGCGTGCAGCGAAACCTGCGGATTCTTGGAATATTTGCACGCCTCTCGATACATTTTGGCAAACCGCAGTATGTCGACCTAATCCCGCGAACATGGGCACATTTGCTACATGGCCTATCAAGCCCGGGCCTGCAAACCCTACGCGATCAAATCCTGAATGACCTGCCACCGCCAACCCCTGAAAACCTGACAATCCTGAAAGAAAAATGCGCAAGTATCCCGACTCTGTAATGATCTTCGCGGCCGGGCTTGGCACGCGGATGGGTGTGCTTACCAAAAGCCGTCCCAAACCGCTGGTTGAGGTGGCCGGGCGGCCGCTGATCGACTATGCAATGGATACGGCACAAGGTGCTGACCTGCGCCGGATCGTGGTTAATACACACTATCTTAGCGACCAACTGCATAAGCATTTATCCAATCAACCGGTGCAATTTTCAGACGAATCCACCCAATTACTCGATACCGGTGGCGGGTTGCGCAACGCGCTGCCGCTGCTTGGTGACGGGCCGGTTTTCACCTTGAATTCCGACGCTATCTGGCGCGGTCCCAACCCGTTGCAACACCTACGCGACAACTGGAACCCCGACGTTATGGACGCCCTCTTGTTATTGGTTCCGCCAGACCCATCAACCGCACACCCCGGTGCCGGAGATTTTCTGATGTCGCCTGACGGAGCGCTGCAACGCGGGCCCGGTATGATTTTTCCGGGCGCCCAAATCATCGCGACCGACCTTTTGCACGACATCCCACAAGATGTGTTTTCCCTGAATATCGTATGGGATAAAATGATCGCACGTCGACGGCTTTTCGGGGTTATGTATTCGGGCCAATGGCGCGATGTTGGATCCCCCAAAGGCCTGATAGAGGCACAGAAACTACTGGATACCGCCCAAGATGTTTGAACCGTCAGACCACCCCCGCATCTTTGCCTGTCCGCCCGGTGCGGATTTTCCCAAGATGCTAGTCGATGGGTTTCGTGACCTGATCGCCAATTCCCCCCCCGAGACAGCCGCCCGCGCCGAGATTTTTGTGAACACCCAGCGCATGCAGCGTAAAATTCAAGCCCTGTTCGACGATGGCCCCGCCGCACTTTTACCCCGCGTTCGACTGATTACCGATCTGGCAAACGATCCATCCCAAACGCTTGGTGCTGCGGTTTCACCATTGCGCCGCCGGTTGGAGCTGGCGCAGCTGATTTCACTACTGCTGGAACAGGAACCTGACATAGCGCCTGCTTCTGCGACGTTTGATCTGGCCGACAGTTTGGCAAAACTGCTGGTGGAAATGCATGATGAAGACGTCCACCCAGATGCCATCAGCGGGCTGGACGTTACCGACCGCTCTGGACACTGGTTGCGCAGTCAAAAATTCCTGAACATCGTAGCTGGTTTTTATGGAACGCAACCGGGCCAATTGCCCGACGCTGCGGCACTTCAACGCGCAAACACTGTCGCCCTGATCGAGCGTTGGAAAAATAGGCCACCAACACATCCCGTAATCGTGGCTGGTTCTACCGGATCGCGCGGCAGCACCGCTTTGCTGATGCGCGCTGTTGCCCGCCTGCCGCAAGGCGCGGTCATCCTGCCGGGGTTTGATTTTGAGCTGCCCGACCCGGTTTGGTCACAACTATCTGACGCCATGACATCCGAAGACCATCCGCAGTTTCGGTTTGCCCGTCTGATGTCGGATCTAGAAATTTTACCGTCACAGGTAAACCTTTGGGGCGCAGGCGTAGCACCACAAATAATCGCCCGAAACCGCTTGTTTTCGCTGGCCTTACGTCCCGCACCTTTCACCAGCCAATGGATGCGCGAAGGCCCGGAACTGGAAAACAGTCTGCAAAGCGCGACGGCTGACATGGCCCTGATTGAAGCGCCCTCGGAACGCGCCGAGGCGACGGCTATCGCGCTTGCATTACGCAAGGCGGCAGACGACGGAATAACGGCAGCGCTGGTGACGCCCGACAAAGTTTTGACCCGACGGGTAACGGCCGCGCTAGAGCGATGGAATATTGAACCCGACGTCAGTATCGGCGCGCCCTTGGCCTTGTCCGCACCCGGCCGTCTGTTGCGCCATGTGTCGGGCCTGTTTGGGCAGTTTTTGACCGGCGAGGCCCTGCTGGTTTTGCTAAAACACCCGCTGACAAATACCGGCAGCAAAATGCGCGGCCAGCACTTGTTGTGGACCCGCGCGCTAGAACTAAAGCTGCGCCGCGAAGGCCCCGCCATGCCAAGCAAGGCCTCATTTCTGGAGTGGGCAGAAGCAGACGACAATAGCGCTGAAAAACAAGCCTGGGCAAGTTGGGTTGCGCGCACGGTATTCGGGCATTCGGATGTTGGGAATGATCCGCTAGAAACCCATCTGGATCGCCACATTCGGGTTGTCGAGGCGCTGGCAGATGGCCCTGACCCCGAAACAAGCGATCAACTTTGGAGTCAGGAAGCAGGCCGGGTGGCCCAAGGCCTGATCGCCGAGATGCAGCGCGAAGCAATGCATGGCGGGGTCATGAGCGCTGCGGACTATAACGAACTTGTCCGTTTCGTTTTGTCCAGCGGCGAAGTCCGCAACCCGGTTCGCCCCCATACCAACATCATGATTTGGGGTACGCTAGAGGCACGGGTGCAGGGCGCTGAACTTGTCATTCTGGGGGGGTTGAACGATGCCACATGGCCCGAACTTCCCGGTGCCGATCCATGGCTAAACCGCGACATGCGCATGCAGTCCGGCCTGCTTTTACCCGAGCGTCGGATCGGCCTGTCAGCCCATGATTTCCAACAGTCTGTCGCTGCCCAAAAAGTGATCCTGTCACGCTCGCTGCGCAGCGCCGATGCGGAAACCGTGCCCTCGCGCTGGATCAACAGGCTAACCAACCTGATGACGGGTCTGCCCGACGCGGGGCCGACAGCCCTTGAAAACATGCGCGATCGGGGCAACGAATGGCTTGATCTGGCCCGCGTGCTGGAAACCCCAAGCCAGACGGTTCCCGCAGAAAGCCGTCCCGCACCTTGCCCGCCGATTGCTGCACGGCCCCGGCAATTGTCCGTTACCGCAGTTACCCGCCTGATCCGCGATCCCTACGCAATTTATGCAAACCGCGTTCTTCGCTTGCGAAAACTGGACCCGCTGCATCGCAAACCTGACGCACCGCTTCGCGGCACCGTCCTGCACGCCGTTCTTGAAAATTTCATCCGACAGAACCCAATGTCTGACGGCACGGATGCGGCCCGCGATACATTGCTTTTAATTGCGCGCGCCACTTTGCTTGACCTTGCCCCATGGCCTGCAGCGCGCGCGCTTTGGCTGGCAAAACTGGAACGTGTCGCCGATGTCTTCCTGACGGACGAACTTGACCGACAGACCCGTGCAACCCCCGAAGCTTTGGAGGTGCGCGGTTCGCTTCTGTTGCGCGACATCGATTTTACGCTGACCGCCACGGCTGATCGCATTGACCGTATGCCAAACGGCGAGATCATCATTTATGACTACAAAACCGGCTCAGTTCCAACCAGAAAACAGTTGGAATTTTTTGACAAACAATTGTTGCTAGAAGCCGTGATGTCCGAAGACGGGTCATTCAAAGGTATCGCCCCGGGCCGGGTTGCCGAGGTGGCGCATATTGGCTTGGGCCCTACGCCAAAATTCTTGCGCCAGACAATGGAACCCGGTCAGGTCGACAAAGTGATGGGCGAACTGATCGAACTGCTCAATAGCTACCAAAGCACCGAGGTCGGCTATACCTCTCGTCGCGCGATGGCGCTGCAACGGTTTGCTGGCGATTACGACCATTTGGCGCGGTTCGGTGAGTGGGACGAAACCCAAACGCCGGTCCGGGTGGAGGTTGGCCAATGACGCAAGATGCCGCCACCCTTCTTCAGATCAAGGCCGCTGATCCCGCCGCCTCGACATGGCTTTCGGCCAACGCCGGATCCGGCAAAACCCGCGTTCTGACAAATCGCGTTGCCCGGCTTTTGCTGGCCCGGGTTTCGCCCCAAAACATTCTGTGCCTGACCTATACCAAGGCCGCCGCCGGTGAAATGCAGAACCGATTGTTCAAAACGCTCGGCGCTTGGTCGATGCTTAGCGACGAAAAGTTGATCACAAGTCTGGCGGAACTTGGCGTGACAGAGCCGGGCGATCTGGCAAATGCACGCACCCTGTTCGCGCGCGCCATCGAGACACCCGGCGGATTGCGCATTCAGACGATCCATTCATTCTGTGCCGGATTGCTGCGCCGTTTTCCACTAGAGGCCGGCGTGTCACCGGGTTTTTCTGATATTGAGGAACGTGCTGCAAAACTGCTTCAGATGGAAATCATCGAGGAAATTGCGGATGGCCCGCAAGTGGGCATTCTTACAGCGGTGGCGCAACATTATACCGGCGAAGATTTTGCCAAGCTGGCCGGTCAGATCGTTTCCAATCGCCACGCCTTTGGCGATTTCGCTGACGGTGAAACCATCTGGAAATCGCACGGCTTGGTGCCGGGGTTTGCGCAATCTGACCTGCACGCGGCAATATTTACCGGTAACGAGGCCGATTTGGTTGCAGATTTGATCGGTGTCCTGCGCAAAAGTGACAAATCCACCGATAATAAAGCCGCCGAACGCCTTGTGACGCATAATTTTGAAAACCCGGGCGCCGCAGAGATAAAGACGCTGATTTCGCTGATGCTTTTTGGCGAAACCGCCAAGGCTCCGTTTGCGGCAAAGTTTGCCAACTTTCCGACCAAGGCTGTGCGCGCTGCTCACCCTGACCTGATGGCCCAGCTTGATGAATTCATGGCGCGGGTGGAAACCGGTCGAGAAACTAGAAATAGCCTCTATTCCGCCGAAAAATCCCTGGCACTGCATAATTTCGCCAGCGTGTTTCTGGCCGAATATCAGCGCCGGAAAGATCAGCGTGGCTGGCTTGATTTTGATGATCTTATCAGCCGGGCCGGTGCTTTGCTGACCGATCCTGCTGTGGCGCAATGGGTTCTGTTTCGTCTGGACGGCGGCATTGACCACATCCTTGTGGACGAAGCACAGGATACCAGCCCCCAGCAGTGGAAAATAATTGAATTACTGACACAGGAATTCAGCGCCGGGCAGGGCGCACGCGACAACACTTCGCGCACGGTCTTTGTTGTTGGCGACACCAAGCAGTCTATCTATTCGTTTCAGGGCGCGGACCCGCGCGAATTTGAAAATATGCGCCAACATTTTACCAACAGCTTATCTTCCGTCGGCCAAACCCTGCATGAACAGGCGTTACAGCATTCGTTTCGGTCCTCATCAGCCATACTTGAACTTGTAGACGCTACATTTGCGGACACTTCCGGTGCGTATTTTGGGTCCGCTATCCACCAGGCGTACTTCAGTGGCATGGCCGGGCGCGTTGACCTTTGGCCGGTGGTTGAAAAACCAGACGCCCCGGAAGAAAAAAACTGGTATGATTCATCCGACTTGCGGACCCCCATCGATCATCGCGTAATACTGGCCCGGGCCATCGCCGAACAGATGAAACATCTCGTTGAAACAGAGTCTATTCAAGGTGAAGATGGGCATTTTCGCCAGGTCAGATACGGCGATTTTCTGATCCTTGTGCAAAGAAGATCCGATCTGTTTACCGAAATTATCCGTGCCTGCAAAGTTCTTGATCTGCCTATTGCTGGTGCCGATCGTCTGAAAATTGGCGGTGAACTAGCGGTTAAGGACTTGACCGCATTGATGTCTTTTCTGGTAACGCCGGACGACGATCTGTCGCTGGCCGCCGCGCTGCGTTCCCCGCTTTTTGGCCTGACCGAAGCACAGCTTTACGACCTTGCCCATTCCCGCCATGAACCACGGCTTTGGCCAGCACTTGTTCGTCGGAAAAACGACTTTGCCGAAATCCATGAAACACTATCATCTCTGCGCAATCAGGCCGAATTTCTTAGCCCATTTGAATTGCTCGAACGTATTCTGACCCGATTTGATGGTCGGCGTAAATTACTTGCCCGCCTTGGGCACGAAGCCGAGGAGGGTATTGATGCGATTTTGGGGCAGGCGTTGGGTTATGAGCGGTCTGAAACACCCAGCCTTACCGGGTTTTTGACTTGGCTTGAAATTGAGGAAGTCGAGGTTAAGCGCCAAGCCGACAGCGCCGGGAACCGGATCAGAGTGATGACAACGCATGGCGCCAAGGGCTTGGAATCGCCGATCGTAATTCTTCCCGACACCGCCGACACAAAGGCCCGCCCGCCCGATGAAATCGTTTTGCCAAAAGATGCGCCTGCCGTCTGGATTCCGTCGAAAGACTTTCGGACATCCGCGGTGCGGGACATACTGGCGCAAGCCCAACAGAAGCAGATCGAAGAGCGCGAAAGATTGCTTTATGTGGCTCTAACCCGGGCGGAAAAGTGGCTGATCGTCTGTGCATGTGGCACGATCGGCGCCAAGGGAAACAGCTGGTATAACCGGGTTTCCGAGGGGATGAGTGCCGTTGAAGCGGTTGCATTTGATCATCCAACCGGGACGGGTTTTCGGCTAGAACACGGCGACTGGACACCGGCCGGCCCGGACAAAAAGCCGTCATTTTCGGCCCCTACTATTTTGCCTAACTGGGCAGTCACGGCAGCCACGATACCGGCGCGATTGTCCCAAACGATCTCGCCTTCGACACTAGGTGGTGCCAAGGTATTGCCCGCCGATTATAGTGATGGTGATGAAGAAGCTGCGATGCGGCGCGGCTCGATGCTGCATTTGTTACTTGAACACCTGCCAAATTCGCCGCGCTCTGAATGGGCTGCGCTGGCCAAAGCGCTGATCGGCACAGAGACGCCGGATATTCTGGCCGAAGCAACGCAGGTCCTGTCCAACCCGGATCTGGCCGCAGTTTTCGCCCCCGATGCACTAGCCGAGGTCGACATTTCCGCCAACCTGCCAACCCTTGGCGATCAAAGGATGCGCGGCATCATTGACCGGCTGGTGATCTTGCCCGACCGCGTCCTAATCGTTGATTTCAAGTCAAACCAACTGGTTCCCGACACGCCCCAGCTGGTTCCAGCCGGGCTGTTGGCACAGATGGGTGCCTATCTGGAAGCAATTGAACAAATCTACCCGTCACACCAAATCGACACCGCAATTTTATGGACGCGAACCGCCTCACTGATGGCGTTGCCACACGACATCGTGAGGTCTGCGCTTGCGACTTCCACGACATCTTGACGTTCACCGGGCGACTACCTAGTTTTCAAATCCGACCCCATTCACAGGAGATTCCAAATGGCTACCATTTCCGTCACCGACGACACCTTTGATGCCGAAGTCCGCCAAGCCGATATTCCGGTCATTGTGGATTTCTGGGCAGAGTGGTGCGGTCCCTGCAAGCAGATCGGCCCCGCGCTGGAAGAATTATCAGCCGAATATGAGGGCAAGGTCAAAATCGTCAAAGTAAACGTCGATGAAAACCCGAACTCGCCCGCACAACTGGGCGTTCGCGGTATTCCTGCACTGTTCATGTTTCGCGATGGCGAGGTTGTGTCCAACAAGGTCGGCGCCGCCCCCAAAGCGACACTGCAAAGCTGGATTGAAGAATCCGTCTAAAACGGCAACCAACGACATTCGGGGCGCTTCGGCGCCCCTTTTTGTTTAAACGTCCCAGCCCCGCGCCCGGACTGCCGCCAATATTTTGTCTTCCGCGCCCCCGCGCCCGGCATTGATTGCCATTTCCTGAAGAAACCAGAACAGATAGCGGGAATAGTCGGGTTTCATCTGTTCAGCGCGCTTGAACGCAGCATTTGCACCCAGATCAGACACATTCGCCGCAATATGGTGAAAATCGACTTTTCCAAACAAGACTGCCGGTTTTTCGTGGAAATACCCGCTCATTGCCACGCCGGAATTCTGGGTGACGATATAGTCGCATTCACGAACAAGCGGCGTCGCATCAGCATTCGAGACCGTCAGCTGTGGGTAGCGGCTGGTCAAATCATTTAGCGCCTCGCGTTCCTTGTCGGTATATTTTTCCTTTGGGTGCAGGGTGGCATGAACTGGTTTGTCGGGCTCATTGGCTAGCGTCGCCTCGATCATTTCAATTGGGCTGGCGGCCTGAAAACTGCGTTTTGCCAGCAATCTCCCCTGAAGTGGGATGAACACATAGCCGCCTTTGCTTGTGGTCACTTCGCCATAAAGCCGCTTGCGCCAACTGGCCGTAAATTTTTCAGCCGCGCCACCGTCCACCGCCTCGGGCCGGAATTGCGCCCGCGCAACCGCCCATTCCCACCGCTTGGCAGTGCTTTCGATTTGCCAGAACGGATAGAAATACGACAGGCGCATCGTCAATGCGCGTGGATGAAACGGCTGCTCCATGAAAAACAGGGAATAGCCGGGGTCATTGGCTGATTGAAGCAGCTCAATCTCGGAATTTTCCTTGAATAGACACTGATACCCACAAGAAGCAAACGCGGCCTTAATCCGGTTCACAAAGTTTATCTGCCCGGTTTCAGCCCGCTTGCGCATGTCCGGTTCAAGATAAAACGTCAGGGTTTTTGCGTCGCTCATATTCGGCAACGCTAGATTGCCCTTCCAGCACCCACAAGGGAAAGCCGCTTGTGCCGCGCTTTGTTGATGTCCATATATCCCCAAACAATGACAGGGGCTTTTATGGCAGACGACAGCTTTCCCGGTTGGCATGGCACAACCATAATCGGCGTGCGCAAAGATGGTGAGGTCGTGATCGCCGGCGACGGGCAGGTGAGCCTTGGACAAACGGTTTTAAAGGGCACGGCGCGCAAGGTTCGCCGGCTAACCAGTGGCGGCCATGATGTGGTTGCCGGGTTCGCCGGATCGACCGCCGATGCGTTCACCTTGTTGGAACGGCTGGAAACCAAGCTTGAAGCAACGCCGGGCCAGTTGACCCGTGCTGCGATTGAGCTGGCCAAAGACTGGCGCACCGATAAATACCTGCAAAAACTCGAAGCGATGCTGATCGTAACCGACGGCAGCGAATTGCTGGTAATCACCGGAGCGGGCGATGTGCTGGAACCGGAACATGACGTAACGGCGATTGGATCGGGCGGCAATTATGCGCTGGCCGCAGCACGCGCCCTGATGGACAGCAAAGCATCAGCCGAGGATGTGGCCCGCAAAGCAATGGCCATCGCCGCCGATATCTGCGTCTACACCAACGGCAACCTGACCATAGAAAAGATCTCGAAATGACAGACCTGACACCCCGCGAAATTGTCTCGGAACTTGACCGTTTCATCATCGGCCAGAACGACGCCAAACGCGCCGTTGCCGTTGCTCTGCGTAACCGCTGGCGGCGTAAACAGTTGTCCGCTGATCTACGGGACGAGGTTTATCCGAAAAACATCCTGATGATCGGCCCGACCGGCGTTGGCAAAACTGAAATCAGTCGCCGTCTGGCAAAGCTGGCCCGCGCACCGTTCCTGAAAATCGAAGCCACGAAGTTTACCGAGGTCGGCTATGTCGGCCGTGACGTTGAACAGATCGTGCGCGATCTGGTGGAAAGTGCGATCACCATGACGCGCGAACATATGCGCGAGGAAGTTCAGGCAAAGGCCCGTCAGGCTGCCGAAGACCGTGTGCTGCACGTTATTGCCGGCGAAGGCGCCCGCGAGCAGACCCTCGATATGTTCCGCCGTAAACTGAAAAGCGGCGAGCTTGATGACACCATGATCGAGCTGGATATCGCCGACACATCCAACCCGATGTCGATGTTTGAAGTGCCCGGCCAACCCGGCCAGACCGGCGGCATGATGAACCTTGGCGATATGTTCGGCAAAGCGTTTCAGGGTCGCACGCAACGGCGAAAAATGACTGTCGCCGAAAGCTATGGCCTGCTGATCGGCGAAGAGGCCGACAAGCTGCTGGACGATGAAACCGTCAACAAAAACGCCATCGAAGCGGTCGAGCAAAACGGTATCGTGTTTCTGGATGAGATCGACAAAGTATGCGCGCGCGCCGACGCACGCGGCGGCGATGTCAGCCGGGAAGGGGTGCAGCGTGATCTGCTGCCGCTGATCGAAGGCACAACCGTTTCCACCAAATACGGCCCGGTGAAAACCGACCACGTGCTGTTCATTGCCTCAGGAGCTTTTCACATAGCCAAACCGTCTGATCTGCTGCCAGAATTGCAGGGTCGCTTGCCAATCCGTGTCGAATTGCGCGCCCTGACCGAAGAAGATTTCGTACGCATCCTGACCGAAACCGACAACGCGCTGACGCTGCAATATACCGCGCTGATGGGGACCGAGGACGTCACCGTCAACTTTACCCCCGAAGGCATCGCAGCCCTTGCCCATATCGCCGCCGAGGTGAACCAAAGCGTTGAAAACATCGGTGCGCGACGGCTTTATACGGTGCTGGAACGGGTGTTCGAAGAACTGTCCTTCACCGCCCCGGATCGTGGTGGCGATGCGGTGACTGTGGACGCCGGTTTTGTCGAGGCTAATCTGGGCGACATTGCCCGCTCAGCCGATCTTGGGCGTTATATGTTGTGATTTCGCTTTCCTTTCCCGGTGAACTCGGGGAAAGGGAATTATGGATTACCTTCGGTTCCTGAAAGAAAACGCGCGCTGGCTGACGGCCGGGTTCTTGCTGACTTTCACGTCTGCTTATGGGCAAACCTATTTCATCTCGATCTTCGCGGGCGAAATTCGGGGCGAGTTTGGCCTGTCCCATGGCGCGTGGGGTGGAATTTACACGCTCGGCACCACAGCATCGGCCTTGGTGATGATCTGGTCGGGCACGCTGACCGACCATTTCCGGGTGCGCCAGTTGGGGGCGGTCGTATTTGCGCTGCTCGCAGTGGCCTGCCTGTTCATGGCGTCCGTTTCGGCAGTCTGGGCTTTGCCGCTGGCAATCTTCGCGCTGCGCCTGACCGGGCAGGGCATGTCGAGCCACTTGGCAATCGTTGCGATGGCGCGCTGGTTCGTGGCCACCCGCGGGCGGGCGCTATCGATTGCCTCAATGGGGTTCGCCGTCGGGCAGGCGGTAATGCCGATCATATTTGTGGCCCTCTTGGCCAGCTATTCATGGCGCATGTTGTGGGTGGTCGCAGCGGCATTGGCGCTGGCGGCGATACCCTTTTTGGTCGGACTATTGAAACATGAACGCACCCCGCAATCCATCGCCAAGGAAACCCACGCCGCCGGAATGAACGGCGTCCATTGGCAGCGGCGCGATGTCTTGCGCCACTGGTTGTTCTGGTTGCTGATCCCGTCGTTCCTTGGCCCCGCCGCATGGGGAACTGCGTTGATGTTTCAGCAAGTGCATTTGGCGCAGGTCAGCAACTGGACCCATGTGGAATTTGTGGCGATGTTGCCACTACTAACTGTCGCTTCAATTGCCTCCACCTTCGCCACTGGCTGGGCAATCGACCGGTTCGGAACCGGGCGGCTGATGCCATTTATGATGCTGCCCTTCGGTGCGGCGTTCATGATCCTTTCGGCAGCCGACGGGCTGGGAATGCTGGCGTTTGGCATCACTGTTTTCGGCATTGCCAACGGCGCCAGCGCAACCCTTCCCGGCGCCTTTACGGCAGAGTTTTTTGGCACCCGGCACATCGGCGCAATCAAGGCGATGATCGCGGCAATCATGGTGTTTGGCTCTGCAATCGGGCCGGGCATTTCCGGTTGGCTGATTGATCAAGGTGTGGATTTTTCCCAACAGATGGGCGGCATCGCGATCTATTTTCTGGCAGCGGCCCTGCTGGTTACAATCGCCGTTGGCCGCGCGCGTCGCCTGCTACCGGCTGCGGCGTAGACACGTGTTGGCCCAACGGCCAATCGTTCCGTCGCTAGCCACAGGGTTTGATCGCTGTTACGGTTTGGCAATAATATTTTTCGGGTTTTGGTGTTGGCTCTTTTTCGTTTTCTGATTGTCTTGTCCTTGTTGACCGCCGCTGCCTGTGCACCGCGCGATCCGATTGCGTTTTCTCAGGGTGCGCAAGGCGGAACGGTTTACCCGATATTTGTTGGCACAACGCGCACAGTTGACCCAGAGTTGGGTTTTGGCAGTGGCCGATCACGTGACCTGAATTTCGCCCGATACGATATTTCCGTACCACCCGAACATCAGACCGGAGAAATCGAGCGCAGCCGAGCAACGCCAGATCCAGACCGGCATTTTGTTGCGGTCGGCGAACAATCATTTAGCCAGGCGACAGATTTCACCGGCGACCTTTCCCACACATTGCAGACGCGGCCCCACAATGCGCGCAACGTAACGATTTTTGTGCATGGCTTTAACAACACCCTTGCCGACGGAGTCTATCGCACCGCGCAGATCGGCCATGATTTTGGGATCAACGATGTGATGGTCCATTATTCCTGGCCAAGTGCGGCGCATTTTCTGGGCTATGTGCATGACCGCGACAGCGTGCTGTTTGCCCGCGACGGGCTGGAAAGCCTGATCCGCAAAGTCAAAGCGGCCGGGGCGAGCCGGGTTCTGTTGATCGGCCATTCGCTTGGAACCTTGCTGGTTATGGATACCTTGCGCCAGATTGCGATTGCCGACCAGCGGGCACTTGATCATCTGATTGATGAAGTTGTGCTGATTTCAGCCGACATAGATGTGGATGTTTTTCATCAGATGGCCAGCCGGATTAGCCGACTACCCAAGCCGTTTTTAATCCTGACCTCAACGCGTGACCGGGCGCTAAAGCTGTCGGCACGTCTGACTGGCCGACAAACTGAACGGTTGGGAAATATATCTGGGATGCAGCGGATTTCCGATCTTGAAGTAACGCTGATTGATACAACCGAGTTTTCCAAAGGAATTGGGCATTTCAGCGAGGCTGACTCTCCCGCACTTATTCAAATCCTAAGTCAGCTGCGCGCTCTTTCGAACAGTTTTGAAAATGATCCGGCGGCCCGTATTGGCCTTGTCCCCGGCGCGCTTATTGTGGTTCAAAAGGCTACCGAAATTGTGTTGGCCCCGATAGTAAATTAGCGCCGCCCGTTACCGGCTGCGGCGCAGATAGACGTAATACGCGCCAGATCCACCGTGGCGCAAATGCGCTTCGCTGACTTGCAGGATTACCGATTTCAGCGGGGCAGAGTGCAGCCAGTGTGGCAATTGGTGTTTCAAAACGCCGGGGCGCACGATGTGCGAATCCTTACCGTCGCGCCGCTTGCCTTTGCCGGTGATAACCAACACCAGCCGCTTACCACTTGCATGTGCATCCAGAATAAAGCGGGTCACGGCAGGGTGGGCTTGGGCCAGCGTCATTCCGTGCAGGTCGATCCGTCCTTCGGGTGACAGCTTACCCTTTTTCATCCGACCAAAGCTTTTGTGATCCATTTGCACCGGCGGCTGGCTGGCGGCCGTAACAGGTGGCCGAATGGCAGTTGCCGCCTGACCGATTTGAAAATGCGCAATCGAGGGGTGCGCGACCCGGGGTTTCACTTTTGGCTTGGGTGATTCAATGGCGTCACGGATCGCCATTTTTTTGCCGACATGCATCGGCACCGCCGTCCGGCGAACCCTGTCCCAGATCTCTTCCTCGTCGGGTCGCAACCCGCGCGGTTTACGTCGGCTCATCGTGCCAGACCTTCGGCGCGGGCAAAGGCCATGTCGATTGGCATCAAAACCAACATCCGCCCCGGATCACGCAGCTTTCCTGCAGCGCGTCCGGCACCATCCCCCGTTCCAAAAAACACATCGGCCCGTTGCGCGCCTTTGATCGCAGAACCCGTATCCTGTGCCACCATCAAGCGACGAAACCGGCCAGCGCCACCTTTTTCAACCCAAACTGGCGCGCCCAGCGGCACAAATGCCGGATCAACCGCAACAGATCTGTTTGCCGTGATCGATCGGTTCATCGCACCGCGCGGCCCCTGAGTTTTGCTCATTCCCTTGATTTTTCGGAAAAACACGTAACTCGGATTGGTGCGCAGCAATTCTTCGCCCACGGCCCCATTTCGGCGAACCCAGTTCTGAATGACCTGCGCGGACACCTGATGCGGCCTATAAATTCCGCGCCGCACCATTTCTTCACCGACCGAACGATACGAATGGCCGTTCGAGCCGCCATACCCGACGCGGATGGTCGAACCATCACCCATCCGAATACGGCCCGAACCCTGCACCTGTAAAAAGAACAGCTCGACCGGATCATCGACCCAGGCAATTTCCAACCCACGCCCCGTCATGACCGGCCCAGTCTCAATCATGGCGCGGCTATGCCAAAGCTGACCCTCGCGCAATTCAGGTGGCATTTTATAAAGCGGAAAGCGAAATTGGCTGGTGTAATGGGGCGAGCCATCCAGTTCCGGTTCAAAATACCCGGTGAACAGCGCAGGCTGCCCGTCCTCGATCAACAGCGGGCGAAAGAATAGTTCAAAGAATGTCTTTGGGTTCGGGTTGCTTTTGGCAATGGCGCAGATTGCTTTCCACTCGGGCGCTTTCAGATCACCACATGTGACAGTAAAGGCATCAAGTGCGGCTTGGTGGTCATCGTCCTGCCAGCCGTCCAGATCGTCAAATGACAGAACAGTTTGCGTGGTTGCGGCCTGGCTTGTCGCCCCGGTCATGGCGCAAACCGCCACAACCAAAGCCGCCAGAACCGCACGCATCATTCCCCGGTGGCAACCAACTGCCAGTTAGGATCGTTGGCACCCATTTGGTGCGCAAATGTCCACACATCGCGCTGGCGCTTGATCTCTGTTGCGTTGCCTTCAACGATATCGCCCGCCTTGTCGCGCACAACTGACGTCAGCTCACCAACAAATTTGACGGTGACTTCGCCAACAGATGACGCTTGGTCAAAGCTGGCCTTGGTCAGCGCCAGTTCCCGCACGCCGACAAATGTTGCCTCGATTGACAGGCCGTCCTTTTTGCGCGCCTCGACAACGCTGGAAAATGCCTCAAACACATCGTCGGACAAAAAGCCGCGAATGTCGTCCATGTCGCCTTTTTCAAACGCCATCAGAATCATTTCATAAGCACCGCGCGCGCCGTTCAGAAATTCGCTGACACTAAAGGACGGCTCTGCCGCCTTCATCGCAGTCAGCGCACGGGCATGGGTGCTGTCTTCGGGAACGTGATCGGTGATGTCGCGATCCGCGCCACCTTCGATTACTTCAAAGCCATTGGGGTTTTTCCCACGGGCAGGGGCAGCGGCAGGTGGCTTTTCAAACCCCTCGCGCGTGCCCAGCACATTGCGCAGGCGTAAAATCAGGAAAATTGCTATTCCGGCAAGAACCAATAGCTGAATTACGGCAGAACTCATTTTTACCTCATCGGGGATGGTTGGGTGGTAACGGGCCTTATTGCAACTTATGTAGGGCAGGGCTGCGATCAAGTCCACCGCGGCGCTATTCTAAGATAAGAGGTTGTTATGTGGCTGTTTGTTCTGTTTCTGGTGGTCCCGATCATCGAAATCGCTCTGTTTATTCAGGTTGGCGGCGCAATCGGGCTGTTTCCAACGCTGGCGATTGTTGTTTTGACGGCTGTGTTGGGCACTTTCATGATCCGCACCCAAGGGGCGATGGCGCTGAACCGGCTGCAATCCTCGCTCAATGAGCTGCAAAACCCGACCGAGCCGTTGGCGCATGGGGCGATGATTCTTTTTGCCGGTGCGTTGCTGCTGACGCCGGGGTTTTTCACCGATGGCGTTGGTTTTGCGCTGCTTATTCCGCCAATCCGTTCAGCACTTTATGCCTACATTCGCGCCCGTATGAACGTGCAAAGCTTTACTGTTGGCGGCCAATCCCAGCAGCGCCAGCAACACGCGGATGTTGTCATCGACGGCGAGTATGAAGAAATCAAAGAGCCGCCAAAAAACACAAAACCCGGCACATCCGGCTGGACTAAGGATTGAGACCGCCACGCTGACCTGTTAGGGACAGCGCGATATTTTTTTCAGGAGTTACCATGGCCGATAATGCCACACCCAAAAAACCCGATGCAAACGGTGCCGCCGAGGGCCAACAGCCCGCGCAGGTTAAAATGCAAATCCTAGGCCAGTTTATCCGCGACATGTCGTTTGAAAACATCGTCTCGCAAAAGGGCATCACTGGCGACATTACGCCCGATGTGTCCGTTCAGGTCAGCCTTGACGCCAAAAAGCGCCCGGATGATCACCAGTTTGAAGTTATTTCAAAATACAACATCACCGCCAAAAACAAGGCCGGCGACGCAACCCTGTTCGTGATGGAACTGGAATATGGCGGCATTTTTCACATCGAAAATGTGCCTCAGGATCAGATGCACCCTTTTTTGATGATCGAATGCCCGCGCATGTTGTTCCCGTTTGCGCGTCGCATCGTGCATGATGTGATCCGCGATGGTGGTTTCCCGCCGCTTAATCTGGACAATATCGACTGGATGAACCTTTACCGCCAGAACCTTGCCCAACAGGCAGAGGCGGCCAAGAACGCTACGGTTTCTTAAACCAGCTTTTTCCAAACAGAATCGTCGCCCAGCTTTTCAACAAACTCTGCATGGGCGGCGGTTTCTTTTTCGCTTAGCAGCGACGCCAGCGGCGTTTGGCGCGGACGTGGGCGCCATGTGTCCACCGCATCGACACCAGTCTTTGCCGCATTTCCGGCCAACCCAAAATCGGGCTGCCGACCGCCGATCAGTTCCAGATACACTTCGGCCAGAATTTCACTGTCCAGCAACGCCCCATGCAGGGTGCGCGCCGTGGTATCAACGCCAAACCGTCGGCATAACGCATCCAGCGATGCGGGTGAGCCGGGAAACCTTTTGCGGGCGATTTCCAGCGTGTCTATCGCGCGCTCCCACGGGATTGGGGCCAGATTCAGCCAGCCAAGTTCCGCATTCACAAACTTGAAATCGAACGCCGCATTATGGGCCACCAGCGTAGCGTCCCCGACAAAATCCAAAAAACCCTGCGCGATCTTGGCGAAAACCGGCTTGTCCTTAAGGAAATCATCGCCCAGCCCATGCACCTGAAATGCGCCTTCGGGCATGGCGCGTTCGGGGTTGATGTATTCTTGATAGGTGCGCCCGGTCGGCAAATGGTTCAGCAGTTCGACCGCGCCGATTTCTACGATCCGGTCACCGCTGGTCGGGTCAAACCCGGTGGTCTCGGTATCAAAAACAATCTCACGCATTTTTCAGACGCTCGCTGATCTGTTTTAGAACGTCCTGCACTGCATTCTGTGCCTCTTCAAGGGTTTGCGTTGGCACGATAAAATCAGCGCGGCTGCGCTTTTGGGCATCGGGCAGTTGCTTGGTCAGAATGGTGTTCAGCATCGCCTCGCTCATGCCGGGGCGTTCCAGAACGCGGGCGCGCTGCACATCCGCCGGGGCGGAAACCACAACGAC
This sequence comes from Marinosulfonomonas sp., assembly GCA_019090885.1. Lineage (GTDB taxonomy): Bacteria > Pseudomonadota > Alphaproteobacteria > Rhodobacterales > Rhodobacteraceae > NORP110. Next base: position 45 of record JAHRVC010000014.1, on the reverse strand, counting down.
AATATCCATCAGTTTGTCATTGCCGCCCTCAAACAACAGCGGAAT
>JAHRVC010000013.1 GCA_019090885.1 Marinosulfonomonas sp. | reverse complement strand
GTTCATTCCGGGAAGTGAAACGTTTGCCGAGGATATGGAACTGGCCGCTGCGGATTGGCGTCAGGTTGAGGCTGCCGTTGGCCGTGCGCGCCTGAATTTACCCTATGGAACGGGCGCGCGGCAGGCGATGGATATTTTCTATCCATCCGGCAAGCCCGAGGGCTTGGTTTTCTTCATTCATGGCGGGTATTGGCGGCGGTTTGACCGCAAAGCGTGGTCGCATCTGGCGGCCGGGGCGACCGCGCGGGGCTGGGCTGTGGCTATGCCGTCTTACACATTGACGCCCCAGGTTAGCATTTCGGATATTACGCAGGAAATGGTGACGGCACTTGGGATTGCGGCAGATTTGGTAGCCGGGCCAATCGCGGTGACGGGCCATTCGGCGGGCGGGCATCTGGCCGCGCGTTTGATTTGCGACGGTGTTGGTGTTCCGGACAGCGTGACGGAGCGGATCAGGACTTGCGTGCCGATATCGGGCCTTTTCGATCTGCGCCCGTTGATTGAGACTGATATGAACGAAGATTTTGGGTTGGATATGGCCGCGGCCAAAGCCGAAAGCCCGATTTTCCACAGACCTCTGGCTACGCCTCGCACCACAGTCTGGGTCGGGGCCGAGGAACGTCCGGTGTTTCTGGATCAGTCGCGATGGTTGGCTAAAGCATGGCCTGATGCGGCGCTACGGATTGCCACCGGACGGCACCATTTTGATGTGATTGATGCGTTAAGCGAACCGGAGAGTCCACTGATGGGCGATATTCTGGGCCGGGTGTAGCGCGATATCAGTTGGAATTTGGGGCGAACCGCGCGGAATATGTAGGCATGACGTCGCCGCCAAATCCCTTGGCGCAATAAACGCCACGCGCGATTGCACGCGCCAGACAGGCGGCGGCTGCGTGCCCGATCATCAGGGTGTCCGGAACCGGGTCTTTCAACACCCGTGCGCCCGTCGCAGCACCAAACACCAAATCGCCGTCCATCGGTGTGTGACTGGGCACCAGTGCGCGCGCCATGCCGTCATGCGCCGCGGTTGCCATGCGTTTGGCCTGCGCCTGTGTCAGAACCGCGTCTGTGGCGACGATAGCGATGGTGGTGTTTCCTTCCAAGTTCATTTTGCTTAACGGCGCGGCTGCGGGGTCATAGGTTGTGGCTGCTCCGAATCCGCCAAACTCATCATTCTGTTCCCACAAGGCGGCCCAGAAATGTTGGGTGTCAGCAACGGTGGCACTGCCAAGTGCATTGACCGCGACCAGCGCCCCGACGGTGTGCCCCGAGGGCAGGATTGCCGAGGCAGAGCCAAGACCGCCCAGCAACCCGGCGGTTGTCGCGCCGGCGCCAGCACCAATTGTGCCAAGCTCAAACGTATCGCTGGCCGCTTGCAATGCGCTGCGCCCAAGGTCTGCATATGGGTTCTTATCCCAGCCCTTGTCCCCGCCATTGAGAAGATCAAACAGGATCGCCGCCGGAACAATCGGAACATTCTGATCGCCAACCGCAAAGCCGCGCCCCTGCGCGCGCAACGCATCGGCCACGCCGGAAGCTGCGGACAGGCCAAGGGCCGAACCGCCAGACAAGACCAACGCGTCTACTTCCTGCACCAGTTTATCCGGTGCCAGCAGATCAGTTTCCCGGCTGCCCGGCGCACCACCCATCACATGAACGGCGGCGGTAAAAGGTTTATCGGCTGTTAAGACCGTTGTGCCGGTGCGGATTGCGGCATCACTGGCATTGCCGACCAAAAGGCCGGGCACGTCGGTAATCAGATTGCGGGCACCGGGTTTCATATGCAGCGGCCACCGTCGACTTCCATCGCGACGCCGGTAATCAGGCTGGCTTCGTCTGAACATAGGAAACAGGCCGCGTTACCCATGTCTTCGGGGGTTGAAAACCGACCCATCGGGATCGTCGACAGGAATTTGGCGCGAATTTCCGGCGTGTCCTGACCCATGAAGGACTGTAGCAACGGCGTTTCGCCAGCCACCGGGCAAATGGCGTTGGAGCGAACGCCAAACGGGGCCAATTCCACAGCCATTGTTTTGGTCGCCGTAATCATCCAGCCCTTAGAGGCGTTATACCAGTTCAGATTGGGTCGCGGCGAAAGCCCGGCGGTTGAAGCTACATTCAAAATCGCGCCGGTTCCGTTGGCTTTCATATGTGGCACGATGTGACGGGCTGTCAGGAACACCGACTTGGCGTTAACTGCCAGCACCCTGTCAAATTCTTCTTCGCTGACATCTTCCAGTGGGGTGGGCAGGTGGGTAATGCCGGCGTTGTTCACAATGATATCGAGCTTGCCAAAAAGCGTGAAGGCGGCCTCGGCCATGGCATTGACGCTGTCATTGTTGGCGACATCGACACGAAATGCACTGGCGTTGATATCCTCGGCGACAGCGCTGGCGGCGTCCATATTGATGTCGGCAACCATCACCTTGGCACCCTCGGCCACGAATTTAGCGCAGATACCAGCCCCAAAACCCGACCCGCCACCTGTGACAATTGCTGTTTTACCTTCTAGGCGCATCCTGTTTCCCCGGCTGATTATGTTGCTGCATCAAAGGCCACTTAACAGGAATTCGCAATATCCCATTGCGCGAAAGACACATTCGGGCGGGGAACGGGTGACGTGGCGGTGCAAATTGGGCTATTAATCCCGAAATACGATTCATCATTAGTTTTCAGGGAGTGCAAATGGCAAATTTTGATGCCCAAATCCGCGACAGTCAGGAACAGGTCGCTTCGGCCCAGTCAAAAATTTCAGAGCTTTCAAGCCGGATCGAAACCGCGCGCGTGAAACTGCAAGCGGGCGATGACGTCGCGTTTGATATTGAAAATGCCACCCTTGATGACGTGCACGCCCATACGGATTTGATGAACGCCAATATAGCCGAGCTGATTATGGGGCTAGATGATGTAACGGCCGGGTTTTCCAAAGACTTCGACCAAATGCGCAATAAGACTGGCTGGGAAAAGTTTATCGGCATCTTTTCCAGCGGAAAGTCGGAAAGCCTGCGTCAGGAGCGCATGCGCAGCGCCTCGATTGATGATAAATTGCAAGATCTTATCGGCAAGTCCGACG
>JAHRVC010000004.1 GCA_019090885.1 Marinosulfonomonas sp. | reverse complement strand
CGCCGCCATGTCCGACAGCCCTGCCAATGGCTTCACCTTTTGCACCGGTTCGATCGGCGCACACCCCGAGAATGATCCAGTCACAATGCTTGAACGGTTTGGGGATAGGGTCTATTTTTTACATCTGCGCAGCACCCGGCGCGAAAAAAACCCCCTCAGTTTTCACGAATCCGGCCACCTTACCGGTGACGTGGACATTGTCCAGATAGCGCGTATCGCCCTTAAGGTTTCCCGCAAGAGCGGCGCATTACCGTATCGCCCCGATCATGGTCATGCCCTGCTTGACGATCAATCATCAGCATCTGCACCCGGATACCCCTTGATCGGAAGGATGCGCGGCTTGGCAGAACTTCGCGGTCTCTTTCTTGGAATTGGCGGTGATTGGGCCTGTCACGGACAGGTGCCGCGCCTTTAACCGCATATTATCTGCGTTCCGAACCGTTGCCACTACACCCGGATGGTTTCATACGAGACGATCACGCCCCGTTCGGACAACAAATCCTCGTCATCGCGCAGGCTCAGGGAAAACCGATGGCACGTCCAGACCGCATAGGAGGTGATGGGCCGAAGGAACGGAAGCCCTTCAGGCGAGGCTGTGAAACTTGGCTGATCATTCGATATGGTTATGCGTGCAGTCGGGGCGCGTCAATAACATGACAAAGCCCCGTGATACTGTGTTCTTGGCTAGATTTTGTTCAGCCAGTAACGTGTTCCTTTGCGCTCACCGGTTCGAACCAAAGCACCCTTTACAACAAGATCACCTAAATGACGTCGCGCCGTCGCCGGCGCTGTGTCGGTAATTGTCATATAGTTCTTCGCGCTCAGCCCTCCGGTGAAACCTCCCGGGCCAGCATCAAACATGCGGATGAGTACCTTTTCCTGATGCGCGTTTAGTTGATCGCGCAATCGATCCAGCAGGCGGGTCTTTGCAATTAGATGATCAATCATTGCGGCTGAATAACTCTTTGCCTTCAAAACGGTCCCGCCAAACCACAAAAGCCAGTCTGTTATATCCATAGATTTGTTGTTCGCTTCCAGAGCGTCGTAATACGCCGTTCGGTCCGCCCTGATCTGGCGCGACAAAGCGAGCAAACTTGGCTGGCCCAGCGCTTGTGCCATCGCCTTTTCGCTAAGCGCGCGTGCAATCCGGCCGTTACCATCCTCAAACGGGTGAATGGATACAAAATAGAGATGCGCCAAGCCGGCCTTGGTCAGTGCGGGAAAGTCAGATGTTTCATACCAGTTTAGAAAGCCAGACATTTCTGACTGCATTGCGCTGGAACCCGGTGCTTCAAAATGTATTTTTGGTTTCTGTACCGGCCCTGAAACTACCTGCATTGGGTCATTGTGATCCCGGTATGCACCAATCGTTTTCAGATCCGTGCGCCCTGCGCAAACAAGTTCATGCCAGTCAAATAACATTTTATCCGTCAATGGCGCATTAAAGTTCTGAAAGCACGCAACCATCAGCCTGGCAATTCCGGCTTCAGCAAGTCCCGAACGGCGGTCAGCCGTCAGGCCAAACTGTCGCCTGACAGAAGACTGCACAGACTCACGATCGAGAAACTCTCCCTCGATTTCAGAAGTCTTCATTGCCTCATCGCTCAGGAGGTCAATTTTGACCTGCGTCTGTGTATCCGGTTGAAGATGCTTCCAGGCACCGAGAAGGCGACCCGAATCCAACAGAAATTGTGCTTCCAAAGGCCTTATTACCTCTGAATCAAAACGCCAGTTCGGCCATTCAGGCTGTTGCCAGTTCCAGATCATGAGCGATATATAGATTTTTATCGCTCATTTATCAACTTCAGAATGAGCGATAAGTTTATTTTTGTCGCTCGGCACCATATCCGACCTTCCAATCTATACGCAAAACCACGGCAAAATAGTCAATGCGTCTAAATTCTCCGCTGAAATAATATCACCACTCTGAAAGACAGACCAATTCCCTGATCACTCCAAAACGCTCCCTGTTATCTACAAATAATTCCCTGTTAAGATTCTTAGGGAATTCGTCTGTAAAGCATTGAAGTTACGTCACTAATTTGGCCAAATTCTGCGGGTTTCGTCGAAGTTCGCATATTTTCCCTGTTAATTCCTTGTTAACAGGGAAATTGGAGCCGAGACTGGCTCGCTCGGGATTGGGCACACAGCCAGTAGCTTTTATCGTTTATTATAAATGTGTTAGACTGCATATCTGCACCAGTGACCGGGGGTTTAGAGACCTGATCAGACCAGGCAGACGCCAGTCCCGCCAGCTTTGATGTCAGACACATGCAATCAGAAAGGAGTGGCAATCGTTCCTCGGCAAACACTATCTGGATGCAAGCGTGTACGGGGCTGAGAAACCTCGCTTTGACCAAAACCAGAACAAAATCCGCTTATGTAAAATCGTTAGTCCCTAATTCGGGTTCTCAATGACTCTGGGTATATATGAAATATAGCCAGAAATTCCAAATAATCAGCGAACCCGCCGGGTTTACGGCAGCCCGTTTTCCCAGATCACAGGTTATTTTTTGCCTTCAGATCTTTCGCGTAAATATGGTAAATGATTGGATCAAATATCGAATTCGGCTTTAAACCTGCAGGCATCGCGATGTCTTTTGAAAACACCTGTGCGGCCGCAAACACATCTGGGGATAGGCTTTTTAATCCCGTGGGGAAACTTTCCAACGTTCCGCCTGCCTTTTTGTGGGCCATATGAAACCCCCAAAGGCCAAATGACGGAATACTGATTTGAAAGCTCGTCCGCAGCGGGAAAATTTCATCCATCGTACGCCCGATTGTCCAATAGGTGTTTACAGCAAAAAATGGCGATGAACTCTGCGCAATTAGGACGCCATCATCAGACATACGAGCGGATAGCATCGCGTAAAACTCGGTGGAATATAGCTTGGACAGCGCCTCATTATGGGGATCGGGAAAATCAATGATCACACGATCATAAATCTCGGTGCTGCGCTGAACGTATGTAAATGCGTCCTGATTTAGAATGGTAACCTTTGGCGAATTCATCGCATTTTTGTTCAACTTAACCACGGGTGCGAAACGCTGCCCCAGATCGGTCATCGCCGGGTCTAGATCAATCACATGAATGGATTTAACGGGCTGGTGCTTTAATATTTCGCGAACGGCCAGCCCGTCACCGCCCCCCAATACCAAAACCCTTTCAACGTTGCCCGACCACGCCAAAACCGGATGAACCAGGGCTTCGTGATAGCGATATTCATCGCGCTCAGAGAACTGCAAGTGTCCGTCAATGAACAGACGCAGGTCGTTGCTTTCCCATTGATTGGTGACGACCAGCGACTGATAGGGTGATTGTTCTCGCCACACGATACGGTCAAAATACAGATGGTCCTGCGCAAAAGACGTGATCTTGGACGCGTAGGCGCTCAGCAGGACCAAGAGCACCAAAACCAACAGGACAGCGTTCAGCATGGCCTTGGGGTGGCGCAAATAGTCGCGCAACCAGATTACATTCAGCAAAGCGACAGCGCCGTTAATAAGGCCAATCGCGAACGACGATGAGATCAAGCCAAGCGACGGTAATAATAACAGCGGAAACGCGACCGATCCAAAAAGCGCGCCCAAATAGTCAAGCGACATCACGTTGGCGATGGATTCTCGGGTGCTGCTTTGGTCTGACAGGATGCGGGTTAACAATGGAATCTCTAGGCCGACCAAAAACCCGATGAAACAGATGAAACCAAACATCGCGGTCGTGTAAAACCACGGCGCGGCTGGAAACAAAAGAAATAGAGAAATCGAACAGATTCCACCGACCAATGCCAAAATCATCTCGACCCAGACAAACGCTTGGATAAGGTCGTCCATGATAAATCGGGATATGTATGACCCGATCCCCATCGCGAACATGAAAAATCCGATGGTCAGGGAAAACTGATAGACGGAATTCCCTAGCAAATAGCTGGAGACGGTTCCGATTATCAGTTCGTACACGATACCGCATAACGCAACGATCAAGATTGATACGAGCAATACGAGCGTTTGGGTTCTAGGTAGATCTTTGTAGTTGCTCACGCCATCAATTTCCCAATAAAAAAGGCCCCGAAATCCGTTCGGATTCGAGGCCAATACTGTATTTTTGGGCCTATTTCCCGGCGCGAACACCGCCGGAACGGCTGCTGCTTCGGGCGCTGGATGGCGCTTTGTAGGACGTGCGTGATCCAACTGCGCGACTGTTAAATGACCCGGGGCGCACGCCTGCGCGACCTTGACGGCTAATCAGGTTGCCAATCAACATACCAGTCAAAAAACCGGAACCAGAAAGCCGTAACCCGGTTGAGTTGCCAGACACATCTGTTGCAATCAGGCGTTCATTTTCGGAATCGACTTCCACGGTGAAAACCTTGCCTTCTTTTTCATCTTGAATGCCGTTGGCGTTCGCATCTGCAAACCCCAGGAAAGACGCATCTTCCTGAACCGTCAGGCCTAGTGTGCCGTCATAAAACTGCGGGTCGGAATTCAAAACAGCGGTGTAGAATTCTGTGAACTCAGCCATCTGCTCATCGCCGATTTCGGCAAAGCCCTGTTCTGTTGCGTGCTCTTGATAGGATTTCAGCGCGAAATCTGTGCGATCAAGAACTTGACCCAAATCTGCAGTCTGCACCTTACTCGAACCGAAGAACATAAAATATGCGAGGACCAGGCCGAAAATGACCAATATTCCTTTATATTTTCTCATCTGCAAATTACCTTTTTACAACGTTAGATTGTTCAGACATATCGCATGCCCACCAAACTTGGTGCAAGCCCAAACTATAGTAGTCCTTCAGCCCCCCCGCCTGTTCAAATCCGTTATTTTTAAGCTGCACAGACACGCCATCGGAAATGTCCTGAGGCAATGACAGGACCACTATTCGCGCCTTTTCTGTCCGCGCCTTATCCATCAACGGGCCGATCCCCGCCAGCCCGCCCTCATTTTCTTCCCACAACAACGCCAACCCACCATCGCTTTCGGGTGCCGGAACAATCCCGACTAGGGCACATCCAGCTTCGGAAAATTTGGCCCTATCTTGCGGGGTATTGTATTCTGGGTTGTCCAATCCGAACACCAGCTTGGAATCGTTTGGCCCAAAATAGTCCTTCACCGTGAGTTCCAGTTTTGCCCCGAAACTTTTGTACAGCTTGTGTGCACCCGCATAAATTTGCTTGCCGAAATTAGTGCTGTAATCGCTGGTGTCGATAAAGATTTTCCGCACGCCCAGCTTGTTTAAGCGGCCCAGCATGTCATTCATCATATGCGCGCCCCAACCTTGCCCCGTGCTGTCATCGCGCAAATAAGTCCAAGATAGCCACGCGACGCCATCAGCGTCCTCATCCAGCGAATACCCGGTTAATCCAAGCACCGAACCGCGTTCCACCAAGACGAACATGTTTTCCAGGCCATCATCCAGAAAACTGCTTTCGGCCTCTGATGCATCGTCTTCGTCGGTCTCGTTAATAATCGCGATTGCTTCTACAATATGGCGGAACTCCATTTTGCGAAGCTGTGGCCCCTTGCTGGGTAGGAATTTCTGAAACATTACGGCGCTTCCTCCGATAAGTATCCCGGTTAGGTGGGTATAGACGGCCAGTTCCCCGGACCGAAAGGCTATCTCTAGCATGACAAGTAGAAACGCAAAAAGCATCAGCCCAATCGCGCGTTCTTTCGGGGCGTTTAACATCAAGCCATAAATGCAAATCCCATAGCAAACGCCAGACAACCCCAGAAAATGCGCGTCGACAAGTATCAGTTGGACGAGTGTCGGCACGACGATCAACACTGCGATCAACCCCAGATACACTTTCTGCGGAATTTTGGGTTCGACCATACAGCCCCCAAGACCCAGAAAAAATATGTTTCCAGCCAAATGTTCGGGTGTGCCGTGACGAAATACATTTCCAAAACTGTTGAGTGTCGGCCAGTTCTGAAACGGAAATGTCCCCGCGCCCAGGCCGTAAAACAGTGCAACCGAGAGCAACCCGATGGCAACGGTTACAGGGATTAAGCGGATTGCCCCCAAAATTAAACCGCCTGCGACACGTGCGGTGCAAACGCGCCTGGGTAGCCGCGCTCTAGGACCTGCACCGTCTCATGACGGGGGTTGAAATAGGATCGCAGCACATCAAGCCCCGTTAAAGGGTCAAGATCACCGCACATGAAAATGTCGATAGCGGCATAGTCATGTTCGGGCCAAGTGTGCACCGAAATATGGCTTTCGGCCAACAATACCACGCTGGTGAATCCTGCCCGTTCACCAAAATCATGACTGCTGCTTTCCAGAACCGTTGCCCTACAAGCATTCGCCGCTGCAACAAGAACCTTGCCTACATCGTCGGCATTAACCAAATGGGCAGCCCCAAAAAAGTCGGCAATCAGGTGTTTTCCCAGAGCACTATCAGGGATGGTCCCGCAATCAATCATATATTTCATCTCAAGTTTTACGCCAGCGATTTACGCTATCTATCGCGCCCGCCATGAATTGCATAGGCTCCAAGTCACCATGGAATAGTCACCACGGTCGTTTCAATCAGCGAAACCAATGGGCGTTGGATCTGGTCACAGAAGGCGTGTTTATCCACCCACTTCTTGCCCGGTGATCTTGACGTGCAGATCGAAGCCTTTGTCGATCATTACAATCACCAACGCTATCATGAGAGCCTGAACAACATGACGCCGTCCGATGTTTACTTCGGCCGCGCGCAAGCCATTCTAAACAAAAGGGAAAGGATCAAACGCAAAACGCTCGAAACCCGGCGATTGCAACACCGCAAACTCGCCGCATAATGAAACCAACCAGATGGGCCAGATACTCGCTTAGATTACGCAACCTCTGGAACCAAAAACTCTGACGACGGACAGTGTCTGACGTCAGACAGTCTGGAAGTTGGACCTGAACGATTTCAAATGCTGTTCGCCTCAATGCGGCGTCATAGGTTGGTGACGCTTCAATTTCTTTCGCAAGCCCCAATATCTCCATCAGTGCCACATCTTTTCTCCGGCAGCTTTCATTTCCGATATCCGGAATCGAGCTATTTTTATGGTGACAAATTCCGCGCTTCTGCGACATGACAAGGATCAATATGCCGACATGCGAATGGACGTACATTTTTGGCGAAAGGCCCATTCGCAGGAGGTATCGGAATGACCCAAAGTGTAATCTGGTTCGAGAATTTAAAACGTGGTGACGTGGCCGAGGTCGGTGGCAAAAACGCGTCCCTTGGTGAAATGGTCAGCACGCTTGGGCCCAAGGGCATCAGTGTTCCGACGGGCTTTGCCACAACTGCAAATGCGTTTCGCGATTTCATCAATACCAATAATCTGTTCGACAGGATTGGCACTGAACTGGAGGCATTGAATAGCAAAAAAATCACTTTGCAGGCCGCGGGTAAACGAATTCGAGACATGATCGTTGCCGGTGACTGGCCCGACGATTTTTTGAAAGACATTGGTATTGCCTACAAGGAGATGGCCCGCCGTACAGGGACAGACGATCCATCGGTCGCCGTCCGTTCCTCAGCGACCGCGGAAGACCTGCCTGATGCCAGTTTTGCCGGGCAGCAAGAGACGTTCCTGAACGTTTGTGGTGAGGATGAATTACTGGCCGCCTGCAAGCGCTGTTACGCGTCGCTATTTACCGACCGGGCCATAGCCTACCGGACCATTCAGGGGTTTGATCACCAGCAGGTGGCCCTATCCGTCGGCGTTCAACAAATGGTTCGATCAGACACCGGTGGCTCGGGCGTAATGTTCTCGATCGACACTGAATCCGGTTTTGATAAGATCGTGCTGATCAATGCCGCGTGGGGGCTGGGTGAAAACGTGGTGCAGGGCGCTGTGAACCCGGACGAATACAAAGTGTACAAACCGTTTCTGGATAACGACCAACTCATCCCCGTTATCGCACGTGCGCTTGGCGCCAAAGAAATCAAGATGATCTACGCTGGCAAAGGCCGGCAGACGAAAAATGTTCCGACATCAAAATCAGAGCGCCGGGCATTTGTCTTGAACGACGCCGAAATTCTTGAGCTGGCACGGCAGGCTGTGACGATCGAGGAACATTACGGCCAGCCGATGGACATGGAGTGGGCCAAGGACGGCATTACCGGTAACTTATTCATCGTACAGGCGCGCCCGGAAACGGTGCAATCGCGGATCGAAACCGGCGCTATGAAATCCTACACAATCAAAAACGCAGGTGAACGTCTATTAACCGGTCTCAGTGTCGGTGGTGCTGTCGCAACAGGTCAGGTTTGTATGCTGGAAAATGCCAGCGACATTGACCAGTTTGTTGATGGTTCGGTTCTGGTGACGTCCACAACTGACCCCGACTGGGTTCCGATCATGAAGCGTGCCTCTGCGATCATCACCGATCATGGCGGCCGCACATCGCACGCGGCAATTGTCAGTCGCGAACTGGGTCTCACCGCAATCGTCGGAACCGGAAACGCGACGCAAAAATTGCACAGCCAGCAAGAGCTCACAGTCTCCTGCGCCGAAGGTGAAGAAGGCTACATTTATGCCGGTATCGCGGAATATGATGTCGAAGAGATTGATCTGGGCGAAATCCCGGAAACCCGCACCAAGGTAATGCTCAATCTTGCGAACCCTTCAGCAGCTTCGCGCTGGTGGCGG
>JAHRVC010000012.1 GCA_019090885.1 Marinosulfonomonas sp. | reverse complement strand
AGGCCCCGCCGTGATGACCGCCACCGGCAATCACCTTTTTTCGCTTAATGATGATAGGCGCGTTTGCTTTCGCGCTCATCCCACCACCTCAATTATTCACCCAAGGCGGGGTATAACAGCGATGCGTAAACAGCGATTTAATTGTTAAAATTCAATGTAGTCAGCGACCAGACAGGATCATATCGGCGGCCTTCTCGGCAATCATAATCGTCGGCGCATTGGTGTTGCCACTGGTGATCGTCGGCATGACGCTGGCATCCACGACACGCAGACCTTGAATACCACGAACCCGCAGTTGCGGATCAACCGGGGCCTCGGCGTCCTGCCCCATACGCACCGTGCCGACGGGATGAAAAATCGTTGTGCCGATATCGCCAGCAGCCGTTGCCAAGTCGACATCGCTTTGGATGTCAGGGCCGGGGCGGAATTCTTCCGGGTTATATTTTGCAAACGCTGGCTGGCCAACGATGTTCCGGGTCAGGTTGATCGAGGCAGCCGCGACGCGCCGGTCCTTATCGGCCGACAGGTAATTCGGCTGAATCCGGGGCGGTGTAAATGGATCGGCTGAAGTAATCCGCACATGCCCACGGCTTTCCGGGCGCAGATTACACACACTGGCGGTTACGGCATCGAAGGGATGCAAGTCGTCGCCAAAGGCATCAAGCGACAAGGGTTGCACATGGTATTCCAGATCAGGTGTCACCACATCCGGCCCTGATTTCGCAAAAGCACCCAGTTGCGACGGCGCCATCGACATCGGGCCACTGCGCCGCAACGCATATTCAAGCCCGATCTTGGCCTTGCCCCACATGCTGGCGGAAATCGTGTTCAGCGTCTTGGCGCCTTGCACCTTATAAGCGCAGCGGATTTGCAGATGATCTTGCAGGTTCTCACCAACGCCGCCAATTTCACGAACCACATCAATCCCAAGCCCCTGCAACAAGTCCCCCGGCCCAAGCCCGGAAACCTGCATCAGCTGAGGCGAGCCAATGGCCCCGGCGGACAAGATCACCTCGGCCCGCGCGCGCACCTCTTTAATGGTGTCACCCTGACGAAACCGAACCCCAACGGCGCGACCGTTCTGCATCACGATACGTTCGGCTTGCGCGTGAACCTCGATCTTCAGGTTTTCGCGCCCCTTGACCGGACGCAAAAACGCCTTGGCTGTATTCCAGCGCCAGCCGTTGCGCTGGTTCACCCGGAAATAGCCCACACCTTCGTTATCGCCGGTGTTGAAATCATTGGTTCGCGGGATGCCAGCCTGTTCGGCGGCGGCCATGAAATCATCCAGAATATCCCAGTGCAGCCGCTGGTTATCCACCCGCCATTCGCCACCCTCGCCGTGCATCTCTGACGGGCCATCAACGTTGTCTTCGGATTTCATGAAATAGGGCAGCACATCGTCCCAGCCCCAGCCGGTATTGCCCAACTGTCGCCAATGATCATAGTCCGCCGCCTGCCCGCGCAGATACAACATGCCGTTGATCGAACTGCATCCGCCCAGCATCTTACCGCGCGGATAAAGCAGACTGCGCCCGTTCAGCCCCGCCTCTGGCGCGGTCTTAAACATCCAGTCGGTGCGCGGGTTACCGATGCAATAAAGATAGCCGATCGGGATATGCACCCAGTGATAATTTGCGCGACCGCCAGCCTCGAGCAACAAAACACTGTGCTTCTCGCTTAACCGATTGGCCAGCACGCATCCGGCGCTACCTGCCCCGACAATAATGTAGTCAAATTCTTCCATGCGCCCGCCCCTTTGCTGATCAGATTAGCAAACCCGCGCCCGGCTGACAGCCCTATTGTGCCGAAACATCCGACGCCTTGCTGACACGACAAGCGGAATACTTAAATTCGGGAATTTTGCCAAAGGGGTCCAACTGCGGATTAGTCAGAACATTCGCCGCAGCCTCGACATAGGCAAAGGGCACAAAGACATTATCCTCGGCCACCGCACGATCCGCCCGCGCCATGATCGTAATCTTACCACGTCGCGTTTCAATCGAAATCATCTGGCCGGGTTCGACGCCCAGTTTGCGCAAAGTCCGCGGGTGAAGCGATGCATTGGCCTCCGGTTCCATCGCATCCAGAACCTTCGATCTGCGGGTCATCGATCCGGTGTGCCAATGTTCAAGCTGCCGCCCGGTTATCATCACGAACGGAAACGCCTCATCCGGAGATTCTGCAGGTGCCACGATATTTGCCGGGGTAAACCGCGCCCGCCCGTTGGCCCGTGGAAATCCACCGCCAAACACAATCGCCTGACCGGGGTCTTGCGGGCTGAGCGACGGGTAAGTCACCGCGTTCTCGGCCAACAACCGATCCCACGTGATGTTTGCCAGCGAGGGCATGTTCAGCTTCATCTCGGCGAAAATCTGACTTGGATGGTCATAGGACCAGTCCAGCCCAAGGCGGCGCGCCAGTTCGGTTGTAATCACCCAGTCCTCTTTTGCCTCGCCCGGCGGGGCGACGGCCGGGCGACCCATCTGAACCTGCCGGTTGGTATTGGTCACGGTCCCGGTTTTTTCCGGCCAAGCGGACGATGGCAGGATCACATCGGCGAAATTTGCGGTTTCGGTCAGGAATATATCCTGCACCACCAGATGATCGAGTTTTGCAAACCCCGCCCGCGCATGTTCCACATCGGGGTCCGACATCGCCGGGTTTTCGCCCAGAATATACATGCCGCGAATATTGCCAGCGTGGATCGCATCGACAATCTCAACCACCGTCAGCCCCGGTTCTGCAGAAAAATCGCCCGATTGCCAAACATCCGTGAAAGCCGACCGCACACCGTCATCAATGACACTTTGGTAATCTGGCAAAAACATCGGGATCATCCCGGCATCCGACGCGCCTTGCACGTT